>CAYMQH010000054.1:17917-21116 GCA_964392525.1 uncultured Aestuariivirga sp. | reverse complement strand
CTGACATCCTGGGTGACGAAGATCACCTCGGCGACATGGACTTCAAGGTTGCCGGTACTGCCGAAGGCATCACGTCCCTCCAGATGGACATCAAGATCACCGGCATCACCGAAGAGATCATGAAGGTCGCGCTGTGGCAGGCCAAGGATGGGCGTCTGCACATCCTCGGCAAGATGGCTGAAGCCCTGACGGGTGCCCGCGCCTCGCTGGGCGAACATGCGCCGCGCATCGAAACGCTGAAGATCCCCACCGACAAGATCCGTGAAGTGATCGGCACCGGCGGCAAGGTCATCCGCGAAATCGTGGAAAAGACCGGCGCCAAGATCGACATTCAGGATGATGGCACGGTGAAGGTGGCCTCCTCTTCCGGCACGTCCATCGAGGCCGCGCTGAAGTGGATCAAGTCCATCGTCATGGAACCGGAAGTGGGCGAGATCTATGACGGCAAGGTCGTCAAGGTCGTCGACTTCGGCGCCTTCGTGAACTTCTTCGGCGCACGTGATGGTCTCGTGCACGTCTCCGAACTGGCTTCGAAGCGCGTCAACAAGGTTTCCGACATCGTGAACGAGGGCGACACCGTGAAGGTGAAGCTCTTGGGCTTCGACAACCGCGGCAAGGTACGCCTCTCGATGAAGCAGGTAGACCAAGCCACGGGCGAAGACATTTCCAAGAAGCAGGCCGCCGAAGGCCAGGGTGACGAGGACATGCCGCAGGGCGAGTGATCCTCCGTTCACGGATGAAATCAGGGCGCGGGTGGCAACATCCGCGCCCTTTCTGTTTGAGAGTGCGGGCGGCTCACATTCCGCCATTCCGGCGAAGGCCTGTGAAGCGTGAAGGGGCGGCGCTCTATACGCCCGCCCGAAGGCCTTTGCGTTCCGCATAAGCCAGGCACTCCGCCCACGGACGGATGCTGGCGCTGGTGGTGGGAGAGTGCAGCGATGTGGCTGCCGCCGCATTGCCGAGATCAAGGCAGCGTGCCAGCGGCCAGTCTTCGTGCAGGCCAAACAGAACGCCAGCATAAAAGGCATCGCCTGCGCCGGTGGAACCGGCGATTTCGGACTGGTCCACCTTCACCGAAGGGCGCTTCGCCACTTCTCCGCTTCTGCTCACCGCAACCGCGCCATCGGGATGGTGGACGCCGGCCAGTTCGCGCACACCCATCTCCAGCAGCTTGCGGCAGGCAGCTTCGGCGGCCTGCCATGACAGCCTGCCGCCCGGCGCGACATCAATGCCGGTCAGGCTTCCGGCCTCATAGTCATTCACCACGAAGTAATCGCACAGAGGCAGGCATGGCGTGACGTGGCGGCGCAGTTTCTCCGCCGGGGCAGGGCAGAGTTCAAGGCAGGTCTTCATGCCTTCCTCCCGCGCTACAGAGAGAAGTTTCCGCCAGCCGTCGCCGTCATCCAGAACGCGGGCAAGGCCCGGGCTGCCGAGATAATAAAGCTTGGCGTTGCGGCCCCGGGGCGGCATCAGGTGCTCCACCGTCATGACATTGTTGACGCCCATCTGCGCGAAAAAGGTACGCCGCCCCGTGTCGGCGCAGGACATCACATGGGTGTGGCTGGTGATGGCACCCGGAACGATTGAGACATGCGACGTGTCGAGGCCATAGCCCCGCGCACTCTTCAGCATGATCGCGCCATAGGCATCATCGCCAGCCGTTGCGAGCAATGTTACGGGGAAGTCCGCGCCGAGCTTCAGAAGGCCCGCGCCCGCATTGTGCGGTGGGCCGCCTGCCGCATGTTCGGTGCGGTCGATGAAGGCGAGCGTCTCCTCATGGGGCCAGTGGTCGATGATGTGGATGACATCAAGCACCACGATCCCGGCGAGGACGATCCCGCGCCTTGTCACTTCTTGTAGCCTTCGAGAACGGGCTCGGTGATGCGCAGGTCATCGTCCAGCGTGCGCTTCGGCTTCAGCCCCTTCTTCTTCAGCGTGGCGTGATAGCTCTTCACCGCTTCAGCAGGCGTCACCTTGCTTTCAAGCACCGGGCGGAACAGCGCCACGAGGTCGAGCGGGCTTTCGGCAAGGTTGATCTTGCGGCCGAAGAGGGCCACGCGGGCGCCGCTCCTCTCGCCCTGCGACAGGAGTTCGAAACAGTCACGCGTCGTGCCCGACGAGCCGCCGAGAATGCCGATGACAAGGCCAGGATCATGCGAGGCCAGCTCCTCCATCGCGGCGCGGCCGTTGAATGGCATCTTGAGGAACAGCGGACGCTCCACCTTCGAAACACCCGCCAGCACGCGCATGATCATGTCGTTCACGTAGAAGGGCATGATCTTGGGGTCGAGGTTCTGCGGGGCGTTCGGGTTGAACACTTCGAGGAAGTGGCGGAACTTGTGCTTCACCGCATCCTCGCGGAAATCACGGTAGGCCTCGACCGTTGCATAGTCATGATCGAGGTCGTTGTTGAAGGTGACGGAGTAGAGGCCGAGGTCACTGAACTTGCGCACATGGGCAAGATTCGCGGTGCGCCACGGGCGGGACGGCTGCTTTGCATATGCAGCGCCGCGCGGCAGCCAGATGTCGGTCGTGTCATTGGCGCGGATGGCGGGCGTCACCGCGGATTTGGCGAACAGGCCTTCGGCAACGAGCGACTCAATGTTCGAGACCGCGCCCAGCATGATGTCCATCTGCTTCTGCTTGACGATGGCGCGGATCGAGTCCCGGAAGGCTGGAATGGAGCGGTGCGGGCCCTGCTGGTTCAGCGGGTCGATGCCGCCCGTACCCTTGACGCCGAAGGCATAGTCGGGGTCCTTGGCGTCGGCGAGGATGAAATCCGAGGGCTTGTACTTGCCGGCGGCGATGGTCTTCAGCTTCTTGTCGAGCGATTTCACGGGTGCTTTTTCCTGCAGCATGGTGGATGGCTCTTTGTATCAGCCCGCCGCAATCCGGCAACGGCATTGTTGGCCTTTTCCTTTGCGCCGGGCAGGTGCAGGATATGGGCCATGACCAATCTCGTGATGATCCCTGCCTTCGGTTGCGACGAGCGGCTCTATGCCGCGATTGCGCCGCTGCTGCCCTCCAATGTGCTCAGTGCGAGCCTGATCGCCGATGAGGACAATTTCGCCGGTTGCGTGGCGCAGGTGCTGGCGCAGGCGCCGGAGAGCTTCGTGATCCTCGGCACTTCCTTCGGGGGGCGCGTGGCGCTGGAAACCGCGCTGGCCGCGCCGCAGCGCGTGAAGGGCCTCGTGGTGAT
>CAYMQH010000054.1:0-17817 GCA_964392525.1 uncultured Aestuariivirga sp. | reverse complement strand
GGTGCGCGATACGCCTCGTGGCAGCTCTTGCAGGTCGCGCCGAGTGCCGGGAAGGCTGCCTTGAAAGAGGCTTCGTCGGCCGTGGCCTTCACTGCGCTGAAGGCTTTCATGTAGTTGGCGCTGGCGGCGTCGAAGCCGGCCTTGTCAGACCAGATTTCAGCCTTTGCTTCGGTTTCGATGGCCCCGCCCGGCTTGGTGTCATCGCCCCACCAGTTGGCCCAGCCCGCGCAGGCCTGTTCCGTGGCGCTGACGGCGGCATCGATCGCCGCCTTGTCATAGGGCTTCTCGCCCTTGATGACGGCGGCCATGACGCCCATCATCTTGCCATTGGCCTTCATGCAGGCTTGGCGCGCTTCGATCGGATTGCCCTCCGCATAGGCCGCTGACGCGCAGCCGATGAGAAGGGTGACGGCGGTGACAAGACCCGGAACCAGTTTCGACATCAGTGCATTCTCCCATGCTGAAGATGGCGAAAGCCTACGCGAGTATGTGTGGCACTTTCAATGCCGATTTGGCAGCCGGGGCTTCACGAATGTGTAACCGATTGTACACCCTGCCTCGAAATGGCCCGGATGAGGCCCGCGCAACGCCGCACCGGGTTGCCATATGCGAGGCCCGACTCAGGCAATGTTAATTCAGCATGGCCATGATGATCCGGAGCCGCAAAACGGGAGTTCTTCCATCGTGCCAGTTCAGGAACCGAAGCAACCGCCAGCCCCCAAGCGCCAGCCGGCGCTGAGCCCGGAACTCCGCGAGTTCCTGCATATGCTGAAGTCGCTCGAGAGCGAGCTTGAGAGCCCGCGCGGCCAACCGCGCTGACTGATCCGCCATGGCTGAAGCGGTGAGGGCGGGGTTTCCGCCCTTTCGCGTAAAGGAGAGGCCTTCAGGCCCTCAGGGCCTGAACGGTCTCGCGGGCCGAAGTGATGAGAAGCCTCACGGCCTGGTTACGCGCCGTCTCGGAACAGGCGCGCTGCACATTCCCTGCCGCCCATGACAGGCGTTCGGCCGCGAAGGCCATGGCAAGGCCGGCAAGCTTCGATGTGAAGGTCAGGAGAACGCCATCCTTCTGCCCCGGGTTGGCATGCTCAAGCTGACGGATGCAGAGTTCGATGTCGCGGCAGGCCATGCCCGAGAGATCCCGCCACACCGGCCGCGCGATGCCGGAGCGCAAGGCCTGGAAGCGGGCTTCATCCATTACGGGCGGCAGAACCGCTGTGGCCTCCGCCAGGTCCGGCCGGTTGCGGTTCAGTGCCGCCTTCACCGCCTCATGCAGTTCATTGCGGTTGGCGGGCTTCGGCAATGCAATGTCGAATGTATCGCGCCAGTCCCCGGTGCGCACCGAGTCGGCCAGGAAGGCGGAGAGCGCCATGAGCGGCGTTTGCGCGGCAGCACCGCCCATGCTGCGGATCGACCGCGCCGCCGTGATGCCATCCATGATCGGCATTTCGATATCGAGGACGATCACGTCGAAACTGCTTTCGGCGGCACTCTGCACCGCCTGTTCGCCGTGGATCACGGCTTCGACGTCGCAGCCCATGCCTTTCAGCATCGCGGCGGTGACGATGCGCACCGGGTCGCAATCCTCGGCAAGAAGCAGCCGCGGCCGGCAGCCATCGGGCATCTCCAGCCGCAAGGGCTTTCGGCCCGTGCCGTTCCCGTTCAACGCCGCCACACCCATGCTTCGTCCTGACTTGATTACCTCAGCGAAGCCAGGACCGTAGCGGCCAAATGGTTGTCAATTGGTGAGCCGGGCCGGGGCCAAGTCCAACGGCGCCAGCTATGGTTAAGGTTCGGTGGACTATTTGGTGCCGAACATCCGGTCGCCCGCATCGCCGAGGCCGGGAACGATATAGCCGTGATCGTTGAGATGGCTGTCGACGGACGCCGTATAGATCGGCACATCCGGATGTTCTTCCGAAACGCGCTTGATCCCTTCCGGCGCGGCCAGCAGGCAGACGAGGCGCACGTCCTTCGCCCCGCGCTCTTTCAGCTTGGTGATGGCATAGGCCACGGAGTTGCCGGTTGCCAGCATCGGGTCCACCACGATCACCGGGCGCTCGTCGATGTCACCTGGAACCTTGAAGTAATATTCCACGGGCTGAAGGCTGACGGGGTCACGGTAGAGGCCGATGTGGCCGATGCGGGCGGAGGGCAGCAGGTCGAGCATGCCTTCGAGCAGTCCGTTGCCAGCCCGCAGGATCGACACGATGACCAATTTCTTGCCCTTGAGGATGGGAGCATCCATCCCGGTCAGCGGGGTTTCGATGGCTTGCGTCGTCATCGGCAGGTTGCGCGTTACCTCATAGGCCAGCAGCAGGCTGATTTCGCGCAGCAATTGCCGGAACACAGCGGAGGGCGTGGTCTTGTCGCGCATCAGGCTCAGCTTGTGCAGCACCAGCGGATGGTTGACCACGACGAGTGATTTGGGAAGCGCTGCCCCGGCCATGCTGTTCTCCTGTCGGTTGACGCGCCCGTTTTGCGGAAGATGTCCGCCAAATTCAAGCACGGGCGGCAGTCATCCACCGATTTGCGCGGTTTGCGCCCTTAAGGGGACTTGCAGTGGCCCGAATGGCTGACTATATCCGTAACGAAAATCGTTACAGAAAGTTGTGGTCATGACCGCCAACACGCCCATACCGGCCGGAACCCGCATCGGGCATGTTCATCTGAAGGTTTCGAGCATCCAGCGCGCCCTCGACTTCTACTGCGGCGTGCTCGGCTTCGAGTTGCAGCAGATGTACGGCCGCCAGGCGGCGTTCATTTCGGCTGGCGGCTATCACCACCATATCGGCCTCAACACCTGGGAGAGCGAAGGCGGCAGTCCGCCGCCGCCCGGGACCACGGGCCTCTATCACGTGGCGATTCTTTACCCCACCCGCGCCGACCTCGCGGATGCGCTGAAGCGCCTTGTGGCAAACCATGTGCAACTTGATGGCGCGGCCGACCATGGCGTGTCGGAAGCGCTCTACCTGCATGACCCCGACATGAATGGCATCGAACTCTACTGGGATAAACCGGCAGCCCAATGGCCCCGTAAACCGGATGGAACACTGGCCATGGTGACGGAGCGCCTTGACCTGAACGACCTCATCAACACCCAACACTAAGCAAAGGAAGACGAAGACCATGACGAAAGTACTCGTGCTGTATTATTCCGCCTGGGGCCACATGGAGCAGATGGCCTATGCCGCTGCCGAAGGCGCGCGTGAGGCTGGCGCCGAGGTGGATGTGAAGCGCGTACCGGAACTCGTGCCGGAAGACGTGGCCAAGGCCGCCTGGTACAAGCTTGACCAGAAGGCGCCGATCGCCAAGCCGGAAGAACTGGTCAATTATGACGCCATCATCTTCGCCTGCGGCACCCGCTTTGGCACCATGGCCGCGCAGATGCGCAACTTCATCGACCAGACGGGCGGCCTGTGGGCGACGCAGGCGCTGGCCGGCAAGGTTGGTTCCGCGATGACGTCTTCGGCCACCCAGCATGGTGGCCAGGAATCGACCCTGCTCGGCTTCATTCCCACCATGATGCATCATGGCATGATCGTCGTTGGCCTGCCCTATGCCTGGGCTGGTCAGTCGGGCGTTGATGAGATCCGCGGCGGTTCGCCCTACGGCGCAACGACGATCACCGCTGCCGATGGCAGCCGCCAGCCAGCCGAGCATGAGCTGGGTGGTGCACGTTTCCAGGGCAAGCACGTGGCCGAAGTCGCTGCCAAGCTGGCGAAGACGTAACCAGAGGCACTCTACCGTCACTCCGGCCTTCGCCGGGGTGACGGCCCCGCCGGGTCTGTCACCCCGCCGCCTTGAGTGCTCTCGGCAGTTCCTCGGCGAAGATGCGCATATCATCCGCGGTTCCGGCCGTGACGCGGATGCAACGGTTCAGCGGCGCAACCCCCGGCATGCGGACGAAGACGCCCGCTCCCACCAGTTGATCCAGCACGCGCTTTGCATGTTCCCCGTCACGCCCGCAGTCGATGGCGACGAAATTGGTGGCGGATGGAAGTGGCATCAGCCCATTGGCAAAGGCAATGCGGGCGATCTCGTCACGCCCGTCCTTCACCTTCCTCACCACGCTCCTGAGATGGTCCTGATCGGCCAGCGCGGCGATGCCTGCCACCTGACCTAGCCTCGTGATCCCGAAGTGATTGCGGATCTTGTCGAAAGCCCTGATCAGCTCCGCATGGCCCACGCAATAGCCAAGCCGCATGCCGGCGAGGCCATAGGCCTTGGAGAAGGTGCGGAAGCGCAGCACCTGCGGATTGGACACATCGAGCGGCGGCAGCGTGCCCTCGGGGGCGAATTCGCCATAGGCTTCATCCAGCATGAGGAAGCTGCCCGCCGGCATGTCGCGGATCATCTGCTGAACGCTGGCCGCATCCCACCAGCTGCCCATCGGATTGTCGGGATTGGCGAAGTAAATGAGCCGCGCTGTCTCGCGCCGGGCCAGATCGAGCAATGACCCCGGGTCTTCCCGGTCATTCACATAGGGCGTGGTGACAAGCCTGCCACCAAAGCCGTTCACATGGAAATTGAAGGTCGGATAGGCGCCGAGCGAGGTGGCCACCGTGACGCCCGGCTCCACGAAGAGCCGCACGGCAAGGCCGTAGAGCCCGTCGATGCCTTCGCCCACCATCACGTTTTCCGGCGCGACGCCAAGATGGGCGGCGAGAGCCTGGCGCAGATCATGGTTTTCCGGATCGCAGTATTTCCAGGCCTCCGGTGCGGCGGCTGCAATGGCTGCGGCAACCTTGGGCGAGGGCCCGAAGACACTCTCATTGGCCCCGATGCGGGCCCGGAAGCGGGTGCCCGTACGCCGCTCAAGCGTTTCCGGCCCGACGAAGGGCACGGAGGAGGGCAGCTTTTCGACAATGGGCGTGAAGGGAAACGGCATCATATGTATTTCCGCCAGTCATGCTCTTCGCGGAAGCCCAGAACCTCGCGGATCTTGCGGTTGGAGAGCGGGGCCTCATGGCCCGTCATCTCGCGCTTCAGCGGGATCTGCGGGCAGTATGTCTTGAGGAACTCGGCGGTGGATTGCCGGGTGGTGATCGTGTCGTTCACGGCGTTGAACACCTGGAAGCCGAGACCGTCCTTCGCGATGCACAGATGCACGATCTGCCCAAGGTCGCGTGCGTCGATATAGCTCCAGGCATTGCGCTTCCGGCTCATCGGATTGTCGAGGAAGCCCCTGAACATCGGATATTCATGTGGCTCGATCACATTGCCGATGCGCAGCGCGTAGATGTCCGCGCCATAGCGCATGGCGAAGGCCCTGGCCGTCTTCTCGTTCACCAGTTTCGAGAGGCCGTAGGAATCCATTGGGTCGATGTCATAGTCTTCCTCGAGCGGGAAGTGGTGATAGTCCTTGTCGCCCTCCGCGAAGCACACGCCATAGGTCGTCTCGCTTGACGCGATGATGACCTTCGGAACGCCAAGTTTCATCGCCGCCTCGATCACATTGTAGGTCGAGATGGTGTTGGCGGCGAAGGTAACGTTATCGGGCTGGATCAGCACGCGCGGCACGGCGGCAAAATGCACCACCGCATCCGGCGCCCTGGGGGCCTGCCCCTCGTCAAACCCACCGAAGCCATAATGCGTGGTCAGTGCATTGAACACCTGGCCGGAATCTGTAACATCGGTGATCAGCGTGTTGACGCCCGGGCAGTCGAGCGGTTTGAGATCGAGGTTGAGAATGTCGTATCCCTTGGCCTTGAGCCACGGAACCACATGCTTGCCAGCCTTGCCGGAACCACCCGTGAAGACGATGCGCTTTGCCATGGCATTTTCTCCTGTCATCGGCCTGTGTGTTTGTTAGGAGAGCCGCCGCGGACTGGCAAGGGGCGGGGTCGGCGCGGGGGCTTTATCCTCCGCCCGGCCGGCCATTGGTGCGGCCGTGCCGCCATGGTTGTGTTTTCGGGCGAATTGTTGATCTGAAAACTATTGGCGGTCGTCTTGCCGTGTATAGATCGCCCTACGAAATGAGAGAGCCCCATGACGCCAGCGAATGTGAAAGCCATCGGACTAGCCGCAGTTCTGTCTGCCCTGACACCCATTCCCGCCCTGGCGGCAGATGCCTTGGATCCGGCGGACACCAGTGACTGGACCTTCACTGCGGCTGCCTATCTCTGGGGCTCCGGCATCAGCGGCAAGTCCGGCGTGTTCGGCCTGCCGCCGCAAGAGGTTGACCTTGGCTTCGGCGACATTCTCGGGGACCTCGACTTTGCCTTCATGGGTTTGGCCGAGGCGCGCAACGGGCGCTTCGTGCTGGGCGCCGACCTGACCTACACCCATGTCGGAAGCACGGTCAAAAATCCGCGCAAGGCGGAAACGCTGCTGGTGAACAAGATCGGGATCGATACCTCCAGCTGGATGGTCACGGGCTTTGGCGGCTATACCGTCGTCGACACTGACGCGGTGCGGCTTGACGCGATTGCCGGCGGCCGGCTCTGGTCGGTGAATTCCGATTTCACGCTCAAGAGCGATTTTCCGGCTATCAACGGACGTTCCAGGTCCGACGGCGCCACCTGGGTGGATCCGCTCATCGGCGCCAAGGCCCGGATCGATGTGGCGACCGACATCTACATCTCGGCCTGGGCGATGATCGGCGGCTTCGGCGTCGGTTCCGACCTGATGTGGGACGTGATGGCCGGTGCCGGCTATGATTTCACCGATCATCTTTCACTCTTCGCAGGCTACCGCGCGGCAAGCGTGGATTACAGCGATGACAGCTTCGTCTATGACATCGTCCAGCAAGGGCCGGCGGTGGCGGCAGTGCTGCGCTTCTAGCCGCCCGGCGCGGCCGTTGCGGCAGGCCCGGGACACTCCGTGCCGTTGCCTCTTTCCTGCGCGGATGCCGTTTCCGGCGATTTCCATGTCCCGGTAGACCGGATATAAGCCTTTGCCGAGAGGACGGTGCCCAACTTGACATCACTTCGCCTGATCATTGCCGTGTGCATGGGCCTCATGCTGGCCGCCTGTGCGGGCCCCACCGTCGAAGCCCTGCGCGATCCCGTGCCGGAGCCTCTGGTCACACGCTCTGCGGTGCCTGGCTATGCCGGCATCCGCTACTGGGGCGACAATGGCGAGGGCCTGCCGGTCAATGTCGTGGAGGAGATCGTCGCCCAGCAGAAGGCCGCGGGCTATAATCCCGCCAACCGCTCCTATCTCGCCGTGTCCGGCGGGGGCAGCAATGGCGCCTTCGGTGCGGGCATTCTGTTCGGCTGGACGGCGTCGGGCAAGCGCCCGGAATTCACCATCGTCACCGGCATCAGCACGGGTTCGCTCATTGCGCCCTTCGCCTTTCTGGGTCCGCCCTACGACGAACAGCTGAAGGCCGCCTATACGCAGATTTCGGGCGAGGACATCTACCAGAAGAAGGGAGTGCTGCGCATCCTGGGCTCGGACTCGGCGGCCGATAATTCGCCCTTGCGCCAGCTCGTCGCGAAATACGTGACCGACCAGATGGTGGCGGACATCGCGCGTGAGCATGCGCGCGGCAGGCGGCTGCTCGTCGGAACCACCAATCTTGATGCAGAGCGGCCAGTGGTATGGAACATCGGTGCCATCGCCTCAAGCAGCGTTGCCGGCCGCAAGGAACTGATCCAGGAAATCCTCGTCGCGTCCGCCTCCATTCCGGGTGTCTTTCCGCCCGTCAACATCAAGGTGGTGGCGGACGGCAAGACCTATGACGAGATACATGTCGACGGCGGCACGGCCAACCAGGCCTTCATGTTCCCCAGCACCTTCTCGTTCAGGCAGTCGGACAAGAAACTGCACAAGGGCGAAAAGATAAACCGCACACTCTATGTCCTGCGCAACGGCAAGGTCACACCGGAATACAGCACGGTGAAACCGAAGCTCGCATCGATCGTGGGAAAATCGATCAGTACACTGATCAAAACCCAGGGTATCGGCGATCTCTACCGGATGTACGCCAACGCCCAGCGCGACGGCATTGCCTTCCGCGCGGTGTGGATACCGCCGAGCTTCACCATGAAGGAGCCGAAGCCTTTCGATCCCGCCTACATGAAGGCGCTGTTCGATCTCGGTTATGACATGGGCCTCAAGGGTATTCCGTGGGAAACCCAGCCGCCCTGATCTCGCAGCCCGTCTTTTCGCTCGAAGATCTTTGCCACACCCGGCTTGCGCCGCCGCACGGCCGGTTTCCGCATGGCGCGGAACTTCATGCTGGCCTTGAAGGAACGGGCAATATTCGTTGCAATTTTTTCAGCGGCGGAATTATTTGTTGCAATAGCCGGTGAATTGCGTCACGTTTTTCCCGGCGGGCCATCAGAGCCCGGTTCTCAGGAGGGAGACGTCGGTGCCGCTTCTGGAAGTGCGCAATGTATCAAAGAGCTTTGGCGCGATCCGTGCCCTGAGCGACGTGAGTTTCGCCATCGAACCGGGACAGGTTGTCGGCCTGATGGGCGACAATGGCGCAGGCAAATCCACCATGGTGAAGCTGATCGCCGGCAATTTCCCGCCCACTGAGGGCGACGTGGTGGTCAATGGGGACGTCTGCCACTTTCACAAGCCCATCGAGGCGCGCGCCAGGGGCATCGAGGTCGTCTATCAGGACCTCGCCATCGCCGACAATCTGACCGCGGCGCAGAATGTGTTCCTCGGGCGCGAGCTGACCAAGGGCCTGTGGCCGTTCCGTGTGCTGGACAAGCAGGCGATGATCGACAAGTCGGCGGCGCTCTTCGCCGAACTCAAGTCCGAAACCCGCCCGCGCGATCTGGTGCGCAAGATGTCAGGCGGCCAGCGCCAGGCGGTCGCCATCGCCCGCACCCGCCTCTCCAAGGCGCAGCTGGTGCTGATGGATGAACCAACCGCGGCGATTTCGGTGCGCCAGGTGGCCGAAGTGCTGGAGCTGATCCGCCGCATGAAGGCGCAGGGCGTCGCCGTCATCCTCATCAGCCATCGCATGCCGGACGTTTTCGCCGTGTGTGACCGCATCGTGGTTCTGCGCCGCGGCACCAAGGTTGCTGACAAGCACACCCAAGAAACCTCTCCGGAGGAAATCACCGGCCTTATCACAGGAGCAATCCTTGCAGCCTGAGCCTGCCGCCAAGCCCGAGACGGGCCATGCCGCGATCTCGGACGTCGTCAAGCACCAGGAGCAGTCGCTCTGGCAGCGGGTGGTCGGGTCCCAGGCCTTCTGGGTCACCGTGGCGCTCGGCTTGCTCGTGGTGCTGATGTCCCATTACGAGCCGAGCTTCGGCACGGTAGACAATGCTGCCAACATCACACGCAACTTTGCGCCCTTCGGCATCATGGCGCTCGGCATGACGGTGGTCATCATCACCGGCGGCATCGATCTCTCGGTCGGGTCCATCATGGGTCTCGTCGCCATCGTCGCGGGCGTGTTCTTGACGTGGGAATATCCGTGGTATGTGGCTTTTGCGGCGGGTCTCGCCGCGGGCATCGCCTGCGGGGCAGTGAATGGCTTCTTCGTCGCCTATCTCAACATGCCGTCCTTCGTGGTGACGCTCGGCATGCTGTCGATCGCGCGCTCGCTCGCCGTCGTTATCTCGGGCAATCAGATGCTCTACAAATTCGGTCCCGACGCGCCCATCGTCAAGGCCATCGGCCAGGCGAAGTTCCCGGTGCAGACGCCGGGAGATGCGATCCCCGACTGGATTCCCCAGCTCTCCTCGCATTTCTGGGTGATGGTGGTGATGGGTCTGTGGGTCGGCTACGTCTTCATGTACAAGCCGTGGGGACGGCATCTCTTCGCCATCGGCGGCAACGAAAATGCGGCGCGGCTTACCGGCGTGCCGGTCGACTGGATCAAGTTCCAGGCCTATGTCTTCTCGGCTTTCACCGCTTCGGTCGCGTCACTTCTGCTGCTCGGCTACAATGGCTCAGCGATCAATGCCATGGGGCAGGGCTATGAACTGCGCGTCATCGCAGCAACCGTCATTGGCGGCGCCAATCTCATGGGCGGCGCTGGTTCGGCTTTCGGCGCCATCATCGGATCGGCTTTCCTCGAGGTGATCCGCAATGCCCTGCTGATGGCGGGCATCGATTCCAACTGGCAAGGCGCATTCGTCGGCGCCTTCATCATTCTCGCGGTTCTTCTGGGCCTCCAGCGCAGCGGCAAATCCCTGATTGGCGCTACTCTGGACCGGGTCCTCCCCAGAAGGAGCCGCTAGGATCCCGAAGTCACTGCGGGACAACACAACAGTGATCACACAACTGAGGAGGAAGTCTTGATGAAGAAGTTCCTTGTGACAGCTGCGGTGGCGCTCGGCGCCATGACAATGGCCGTCTCGGCGGCTCAGGCGAAATATGTCTTCGCCCTGGTGCCGAAGAACATGAACAACCCCTTCTTCGACCAGGCGCGCGATGGCTGCAAAAAGGCCGAAGCCGAGTCGAACGGCGCCTTCGAATGCATGTATATCGGCCCCGGCGAGCATGGCGGCGGCGACGAGCAGGTCGCCATCGTTCAGGATCTCGTGGCCAAGAAGGTCGACGGCATTGCCGTTTCACCCTCCAATGCCGCCGCCATGGCGGTCGCACTGCAAGCCGCCAAGGACGCCGGCATTCCCGTGCTGACGTGGGACTCAGATTTGCTGCCCGAAAACAAGGACCTCCGCGTCGCCTATATCGGCACCCACAATTATGAGATCGGCACCAATCTCGCCAAGCTCATCAAGACCATCAAGCCGAATGGCGGCACTGTCTGCATCCAGTCGGGCGGCGCGGCAGCAGCCAACCACAATGAGCGCATGCAGGGCATCCGCGATGAGCTGTCGGGTACCAAGTCCGCCGCGTCACCGGGCGACCGTCTGACGGGCCAGGGCGGCTGGACCGAAGCCGAAGGCTGCCCGCTCTACACCGATGATGACTTCCCGAAGTCGGTGCAGCAGTTCGAGGACTTCATGGCGAAGAACCCGAATGTTGACGCCTTCGTGCCCACCGGTGGCTTCCCGCAATTCATCCCCGATGCGAACCGCGCCGCGGTCGGCAAGTACAAGGACCAGATCGCCGCCAAGAAGTTGGCGCTCGTTGTGGCCGATACGCTGCCCGTGCAGATCGACCAGATGAAGGAAGGCCTGTCTCTCGGCCAGGTCGGCCAGCGTCCGTTCGAGATGGGCTATAAGACCATGAATGCCCTGAACGATATGAAGAGCGGCAAGCCCGCGCCTTCCGACCCGACCTATACGGGCCTGGACGTGTGCACGCCCGAAACAGCCGACACCTGCATCGCCAAGTAACCGGACGCTCAGGCTGACCAGGGGAGGCGGGGCTTTTGCCCCGCCTTTCTTTCTTTGCCGTAACGGCGTCCGGCCGTGCTAGAAGCAGCCTGTCACGCGCAATCAACGGGCCATTCCATGGAGCAGGCGAAAACACAGGTGCAGTCAGGCGGGCGCAACACGACATTCAATGAGAAGATTGCACTGCTGGCGCTGCTCAGCCTTCTCGTGCTTGGCGTCTATTTCATCCTGCAGCCCTTCATCACCGGCATCGTGTTCGGGGGTATCCTGGCGATTGCCGCCTGGCCGGTTCGAAGCTGGCTGGTGCGGCATGGCCTCTCGGGGCCCCGGGCGGCAGGCCTCATGCTGGCGGCGCTGCTGCTCTTCGTGCTGGTGCCCGTCATCCTCACGGCACCGGGACTTGCCCTCGAAATCAAGCATCTGGCGGAGCGCCTCACGGCGATGCTGACCAACGCCCCGCAACTGCCCGGCTGGATCACCGGGCTTCCCCTGGTGGGGCCGAGGATCCAAGAGAACTGGGACGGCCTCATCCACCAGACGCCGGAGGCCAGAGCCATGATGGCCTCCTATGCCGAACCGCTGCGCAAGTTCCTGACGGATGCAGCCGTCGGACTTGCCAGCAGCGTCATGCATCTCGGCCTTGCACTGATCGTGGCGACAAGCTTGTGGTCGAGCGGCGGCCAGGTGGTGCGCATACTGAACGACAGCCTGCAACGGCTTGGCGGGGAAAGGCTGGCCGGCATGACGGTAGTGGCCGGCAATGCCGTGAAAGGGGTTTTCTATGGCATCGTTGGCACTGCCGCGGTGCAGGGCCTGCTGATGGCGCTGGGGCTTCTGGTGGCGGGCGTTCCCGCGGCGGCGGCGCTTGGCTTCGTCACACTCATCCTTGCCCTCAGCCAGTTCGGCGGCATCCTCATCAATTTCGTGTGGGGCGGTGCGGCATGGTACATCTATGCGGAATCCGGCACCGGATTCGACTTCTGGTTTATCATATTGTGGGGCTTGTTCGTGACCTTCATGGACAGTCTGCTGAAGCCGCTGCTTATCGGTGCGCGCATGACATTGCCCATCATGCTGGTGATCCTCGGCGTGTTCGGCGGCTTTGTTTCCTTCGGCTTTCTCGGCCTGTTCATCGGCCCCACGCTGCTGGCCGTCGCCTATGACCTGCTCGCCGCGTGGCGCATGGGCCAGCCCAGTCCGCCGTCATCCGGGTAGCGGCAGCCCGCGTGGCGCTTGCGGCGCGGCCGTGTTTTGTGTCTACTTACATTTCTGAGTTTGATAATCAGGGATGACTGACGTGAAGATCACCGCTTGCCTCTCCGCCGCCATGGGGCTTGGCCTCATGACGATTCCCGCCTGGGCCGATGGCTACCCCGCCGTTCCGCTGTTCACCGGCGGCAAGACCGTGATGGACGAACAGATTGCCTATCCCGCTACGGGTTCCGCACAGGTGACCGCGATGATGGTGACCATCGGACCCGGCGAGCAAACCGAACTGCACACGCATGGTGTTCCACTCTTCATCCATGTGCTCGAGGGCGATGTGACCGTGGACTATCAGGGGCGCGGCCAGCGTACCTACAAGCAGGGCGAGTCGTTCCTCGAGGCGATGAACGTGCCCCATCGGGGCCTCAATCCGGGCAGCGCACCCGTGAAACTTCTCGCCGTCTACATCGGCGCGGCGGGTTCTGAGAATGTCGTTAAGGTACCGCAGTAAGCTGCGGTATCCCGGGGCCGCGTCAGACGCCTTGCCCTGCCGGCCTGATCAACGGGATGTCAGGGCGGGTGTTATGGTTACTCAGGAGTGATGACGCGCTTCAGTAGCGCGCGTCATGTCATACGGGGAGCTGAGCCCACGCGGCCGCGTCCGATCTCGCGGGCCAGATCGGCTGCCGTGGGCTGATAGCGCCTTGCCATCAGGTGCCGGATATAGAAATAAGAACTGACCCAACTCACCATCGCCGGGTAGAGAGCCAGACTGTAATAAGCCATTTCATGGTCGAACATACGCGGGTAGGCGATGAGAAGGCCAACGACCCCGAACAGCAGGATGCACATGGTGATGACCATGGACTGGGCCTCCTCGAGGTTGCCGCGCAGGGCGTGAACGGCCACCCAGCCCCAGAAGAACATGAGCACGAAGAAGCTGCTGCCAAGCGCCTGACCGACGACCAGCGCATGAAGCGCAAGCACCACGGCAATCCAGAACAGGCCCCAGTACCGCTTGCTTGTCATCACTATCCCGCCAATCATCCATTACAATGGCAGGGCCATGTGGCCTTGCGCAAGTATACTTACATCTGCTTCCCGGTGTGCAAAGCAAGCTTCACTGGTAATCCCCAGCTTATCAACAACCTTGCTGCGCTGCATGGCGCTGAACGCACATGTCGGTGCGGGCTTCTGCAGCGCACGCAATCATGGCGCGCAGGCACCATGATCGCAGCGCCTCATTCGGCGGGGGCTTCGGCTTTCGGGGCCTGCGGCTTGCGCGTCAGTTCCAGCGTCCGGCTGAACTTGCTGTTGAGTTCCTCCATCTCGGTGCGGAAGCGATCCACCGCAAGATAGATGAAGTCGACATAGCTCGACATCACGGCGTCTGAAGTCTCGGCGGCGTTCTTCCTGAACTTCTCGTTCAGCACGTCTGCCCGCTCAACGACGGAGTCAAAGGAGCGCTCGAGATTTGTCTCGAGCAGCTGGATCGTATCCCGGGTGAGCGCCTGCAGGCGTTCCGGAACCCCGTCGATCACGGTTCGCATCTGATCCGACAGGCCAAGCACCGATGTCTGCAGCGACCCGTCGATCTTGATGATCTCCTGATCCATGCGCTGGGCCACGGCATTGGGAAGGTCGCGGAGAACTGCGGCGATGCGGCCGGAGCTCTTGTCGCCGACCTCGGCGATGAGGTTCTCGAACCGAGTCGTGTCGAGGTTGACACGCTGCACGATGTCATTCGAGGTCGCGGCGAGGCGCGTCTGCAGTGCGATGGTGGCGGCTTCGATTTCCCGGCTCGCGTTGCGCACGACTTGCGAAGCGGCCTCGTTGAGCTGCGAGATGGAGCGGCGCATGTGCTCCTGGATGTTCTCGTCGAGGCCGATGACCGATTGCTGCATTTCCGACAGCGCCTTGGCGCTCAGCGCGGAAACCTGATTCACCGGTTCCTGCAGTTTTTCCACCATCGCGGAGGCGGTATCGGTGAGATGGTTGATCTCGCGCGACATCACAGTGACGCGCGCCGTCTCCTCGCGGATCACCACGCCGAGCTGGTCGCGGAATTCCTGCAGATGCGCATCGACGGTCTCCTGCAGCAGCGCCTTGCTTGCGGTCGAGAATTCGTTGAAGTATGCGCGGCTACGCTGCAGGCTCGCGGTGATGTCCTTGCCCAGCTCTTCGATCACGGCAATGTTCGCCGTCGACAGCATGGCGGCATCGGCGATGGTGTCCGACAGTGGCGTCATGCGCGTGAGGCTGGACTCGATCTGGTCCGGCAGCCGCTTCAGGGCCGCTTCAAAGCGGGTGAAGCTCTTTTCAACTTCCGGGCTCACGGTTTGCTGCGTGCGGCTGAACTCGTCGAGGCAGCTCTGCAATTCGCGCGAGGTGCGCTGCAGGTCGGAACTTGCGGTGCCGAGCATGCCGCCAGCCTTTTTCGACAGCGCTTCCAGCGCCTCGACGGTGCTTTCAAGCTTGCTGACCACAGGGATGATTTCCGTGGTGATCGTCACGCCGGAACGCTGCAGCGCCTCGCGCTGAACCTCGGTTGCTTCCACGATGTTGCGCATCTGCTCGATGTTCACATCAGCCGACGCAGAGGACTGGTCCATCACGCTGGCGACCTGGTTCGTCAAAGCAGTGGTCATCTCCTCGAGTGCGGCGGTGCGGACGTCGAGTTCTGTGAACAGGCGCTCGAATGAGCTCTTGAGCCGCCAGTTTGCCTCATCCGCCTTCTGGCCGGGATCGGCCATCTGCTGGCTGGCAAGCGCCATCATGCGCCGCCACATCTCATTGGTCACCGCCTGGCGGTGCGCGGCCATCGCGACCAGCCACTGCAACGCCGCGATGACGCCCATCGACACCAGGAAGGGCAAGAACTGGCCCGGATTGCGGAACAATGCGGCGATTGCATCCGGAGAGCGGAAGCCCATCAGGGCGGCGAAGAGGATACAGAAGAAAACGGTTGCAGTCAGGGCAAGCCAGAAATAACGCGAACCCAGAAACTGCGGCGATACACTATCGGTGTAGGGGCCGGTGTGCCCCGCGTCATTCGCCGGGTGGCTGCTTACGGCATCGAAGTCCTCGATACCCTGGCGGGCCGCCAGGGGAGACTGGTTCCCTAGCCGGTCAGACCACGCCGTTGACGACGCAAGGTTCTGGTAACGGTTCATCACCTCCAGCTCATGATCCTGAGCATTTTTCCTGAAGGCCGTTCTGTTCATTCGTGATATCCCCACGGCTCGCGATGAGCCTTGTTTTTTCCCGCCGGAGTGTAACGGCTGGCACAGGAAATAAAAACCAAATTAACGATATCTTGGGAAAAAAGACGTTTTGCGCTTGGTGTTCCGTCCCGCTCTGACACAGAATCAGCCATGAGAACGCCGCGATTCAATCACAAATAAGCCTGGCCCGCGGATATTTTCCGCTCTGGCGGATCATGTCCCGCGCCGCGGTGTTGCAGCGAGATGCTGCCGGCCTCCAATGGCGGGCCTGGGGAGGGCATGGATCGTCTTGAGGAGGCGCGTCCGTTTGGCGTGCAGATGCGAGTGCAGGATTGCGGGTGTTGCGCACTGCTGCCCCTTCACCTCCATGGGACAGCCCGCTTCCGGGCCCTGGCGTTTGCAGCCTTCCATGGGCGGCCTGACCGCTGGTCTCCGGGCCAAAGCAGCGCACGCCCTGCGTAAGAGGCATGAGCAAGCGGGCAAGGCTGCCGCAACCGGACACCGGCAGAAACTGGGGGTAGAGTCTCGGGCGGCGCCCGAGAGTCCTCGCCAAATGGACGTGAAATCCCTGCCGCAAACGTTCTGCGAATGCATGCTTGGGTGGACGGTGTGTAACTTAATGTAAATTGACGTTGTCTCAAGCAAGTTATCATTTTAGCCTGTTATTGCTGTGCAAAGTGAAAAGTCACAGGGAGGAAAAATGATCACTCGTAACATTCTGCTGATCGCTGCAGCAGGTCTATTCTGTGCGTCCCAGGAAGCTGCCGCCCAGGACATGCCAGACATGAAGGGTGTCTGGAAGGGAACGACACAGGCAGTTCACGTCGGCGATTTGCCACACAGGAAGAATGCAAAGCCCGGGCATAACTTCGGCAAGGTGATCAATATCTCGATCACTATCGCCGAGCAGGAAGCAAACATGTTCAAGGGGCACGTCGAAGTCGGTGATCAAGAGGAAGTGCTTATCGGTTCCTTTCATCCAGCCACGCAATCTGGCGTGGCCGTGGACGAGGACGGCGCCATGAGCTTCACGCTTGATGGCGTCAATGTGATGCACGTTTGTTATTGGATTATGTCTTCCACCGCCAAGGCCACAGCTTGTTTCACTCTCAACCGTGAGAAGTGATGTTGGTGGCGGGGGACAGGGGGTATCCCCTGTCCCTTCCAGCCCAGCGCCATGCAGCTGGTGAACAGCCTGCCTGACAAATCATTATCTGAGGTGATCCCAACGCCTGTCGTGCAAGCTCGTATCAGCGACATCCGACACGATATGCTGCACTGAGCGGTAAACGCGGCGAGGAGACCCGAAGCCTCGACAAATTTCCACTAAAAAGTGGCGGCCCCGACAGGATTCGAACCTGTGACCCTCAGTTTAGGAAACTGATGCTCTATCCAGCTGAGCTACGGGACCCTGACCAAGGCTGTTCTTACATCTGGCGGGATGATTTGGGAAGGGCGCGCCCGTCAAAAGCCGAAGGCCCGGCGGGGGCGCCGGGCCTTCTTGCATTCACTGCGGGTGGAGGTCTTGCGCTTATGCGGCTTCCTCGGCGGTTGCATCATCCTCGGCCTTTTCGCCGGCGGGTGCGCGCTTGGCATTCTTGGAAAGGAAGTCCTCGAGTTCCTTCACCGCCATGTCGTCATCGATCTTCTTCACGGCGGCGATTTCGCGTGCCATGCGGTCCAGCGCCTGCTCGAACAACTGGCGCTCGGAATAGGACTGCTCCGGCTGGCGCTCCGAGCGGTAGAGATCGCGCACCACTTCGGCCACGGCCATGATGTCCCCGGAGTTGATCTTCGCATCATATTCCTGCGCTCGGCGCGACCACATGGTGCGCTTGATGCGGGCGCGGCCCCTGAGCACCTTCAGCGCGGATTCGATCTGGCCCTTGTCGGAGAGGCGGCGCATGCCCTTCTGCTCGGCGCGGTTGGTCGGCACCTTGAGGCGCAGCTTTTCCTTCTCGAAATCCACGATGTAGAGTTCGAGCCTGGCGCCGGCAATTTCCTGTTCCTCGATATGGGTGATCTTGCCCACGCCGTGGGCAGGATAGACCACCAGTTCATGAACCTTGAACACCAGCTTGCGCGGTGCGGGGGCAGCGGCGGCAGGCGCGGCGGCGGGCTTGGCGGCCTGGGACGCCGGAGCAGGCGCCACAGGCTTGGGCGCGGCT
>CAYMQH010000053.1:10263-21975 GCA_964392525.1 uncultured Aestuariivirga sp. | reverse complement strand
GCGATGGTGGTGGCCAGCACGATCTTGCGCTCGCCCGCGGGCGAGGGCCGGATCGCCGCATCCTGCTCGGCAAAGCTCATCGCGCCATAGAGCGGGCGGACCACCGTGTTCTTCGGCAGGCCGCCGGAATTCAGAGCATCTTCGGTGCGGCGGATTTCGGCTTCGCCGGGGAGAAAGACGAGAATGCTCTTGTCCGTCTCATCGAGCGCCCGGTGAACGGCGCGCGTGGCATCGCCCGCGATGGTCTGGCGCTGCGCCTTCTCGAGATAACGCGTCTCGACGGGGAAGACGCGGCCCGGCGCATCGATGATGGGAGCATTGTCGAGATGAGCGGAGACGCGCGCCGCATCGAGCGTTGCCGACATGACGAGGATCTTCAGGTCATCACGAAGACCGCGCTGGATGTCGAGGGTGAGGGCCAGGCCAAGATCGGCATCAAGCGAGCGTTCGTGAAATTCGTCGAAGATCACGAGGCCCGTGCCGGAGAGTTCGGGATCTGATTGCAGGCGGCGGGTGAGGATACCCTCCGTCACCACCTCAATGCGCGTTCTGGGCGAGACACGCTTCTCCAGACGCACGGTGTAGCCTACCGTTTCGCCTACCTCCTCACCCAGCGTTTCAGCCATGCGGTGGGCGGCATTGCGCGCCGCGAGGCGGCGCGGCTCCAGCATCACGATCTTACCGCTCCCGAGCCACGGCGCTTCAAGGAGTTTCAACGGCACGCGGGTGGTCTTGCCCGCTCCCGGTTCCGCCACGAGCAGGGCGCAAGGGTGTTTCCCCAGCGCTTCACCAAGCCGCGGAATGATCTGATCGACTGGGAATTCCATGCCGCTCACCTCAGGCGGCAGGCCTCAAATGTCAAGCAAGCTCCTTGGCCCAGGGCGGATCAGCGCCGGGGCGCGAGCAGGTGACGGCGGCAGCGCGCGCCGCGAAGGCGAGGGCAGCCCCGAGATCAGCCTCCGAAATGGCGGCGAGCTTCTTCTTGTCGAGCAACCGCGCAGACCGCAGGGCCGTCAGGAGGCCTGCCGTAAAGGTATCTCCCGCGCCCACCGTATCGGCCACCTTCACCTTCCGCGCCGGCTGGCTCACTGAATGGGAGTTGGTGAAGGCGACCACACCTTCGCCGCCACGGGTGACGACGACGATCTTCGCACCCAGCTTCAGCCATTTCTTCGCGGCGGCCTTGAGATCATCCTTGCCGGTCATCCAGGCCACGTCCTCGTCCGACACCTTCACGATGTCAGCGAGCGCGATCATGCGGTTGAGGCGGGCCAGATGGCCGCGCCGGTCCTTGATCATGCCCGGGCGGATGTTCGGGTCAACCGAGATGACACGCGACTTCGCCTCGCGCTTCAAGAGGCTTTCCAGCGTGTCCCCACCCGGCTCTGGGATCAGGCTGATCGAGCCGAAATGCAGGGCTTCCACCTTCTTCTCAAGCTTCGGCCAGTCGCGCTTGGTCAGCATGCGGCCCGCCGAATTGTCATCGAAGAAGGAATAGCGGGCGTGGCCCTTGGTCAGTTTCACGAAGGCGAGTGTCGAGGGCTTGTCCCAGACCTTGGTGTATTTCAGGCTGACCCGGGAGGCCTTGAGGCCCTCCTGCAACATGTCGCCGAAGAAATCGGTGGAAAGGCCCGTATAAAGGCCCACCGGAACACCGAGGCGGCCCAGGGCGATGGCCGTATTGTAAACCGAGCCGCCGCACAATGGCTGGTAGGCACCCGCGCCATCCGCCGTCTTGCACGGCAGGAAATCAATCAACGCTTCGCCACAGCAAACGATCATGAGAGCCTCCCCCAAGCAGCTGATTTTCTAGCAAGTATGTGGCATATTTGGAGGAATTGCAATAAATCAATCGCCCTGACGTATTCCCGCCTTCATTGACTCGTAACGGAAACCGGGTATTTGAGTGGCGCACATCAAAGTTGGCGGAAAGAATTTCATGACCCCCCGCATCATTCCGGTTGAGTTGTTCGACCTCGTGGTCTTCGGTGCCACGGGCGATCTTTCGCAGCGGAAGCTTCTCCCGGCCCTGTTTCACCGTGACCTGCAGGGTCAGATCCCGCCGGGTTCGCGCATCATCGGCTGTTCGCGCCGGACGATGAGCAACACCGAATTTGCCGCTTTCGCCAGGGCTGCCATCGAAGACCATGTCACGGAAGCAGAACGCCCCGCCGATGTGATGGCCCGCTTCCTCGAACGCCTGTCCTATGTGACGGCAGATGCCGCGCAGGATGCCGGCTGGGCCGCGCTGGGCCAGAGCCTCAAGCCAGAGGCAGACCGCATCCGCGTCTTCTACCTCGCGGTCGGCCCCGACCTCTTTGGGCCCATCTGCGAGAAGCTCGGCGCACATCATTTGGTGACGCCGCAAACCCGCGTGGTGATCGAGAAGCCGCTCGGCAAGTCCGGCGCCTCGGCCCGCGCCCTGAATGCGTCGATCGGCCGTGTGTTCAGCGAGCCGCAGATCTACCGCATCGATCATTACCTCGGCAAAGAAACGGTGCAGAACCTCATGGCGCTGCGCTTCGCCAATGCCCTGTTCGAGCCGGTTTGGAACTCCGCCCACATCGACCATGTGCAGATCACGGTGGCCGAGACGCTCGGTGTTGAAGGCCGCGCCGGTTATTATGACACGGCGGGCGCGTTGCGCGACATGGTGCAGAACCACATCCTGCAGCTTCTCTGCCTTGTCGCCATGGAACCACCGACATCGACGCAGGCCGATGCGCTGCGTGACGAGAAGCTGAAAGTGCTGAAGTCGCTGAAGCCCATTCGCGGCGGCGATGTGCCAAATGTCACGGTGCGCGGCCAATACCGCGCCGGTGCTGCCAATGCGCAGGCGGTGAAAGGCTATCTCGAGGAGCTTGGCTCCTCAACCTCCAAGACGGAAACTTTCGTGGCCATCAAGGCGGAAATCGCCAACTGGCGCTGGGCGGGCGTGCCCTTCTACCTCCGCACCGGCAAGCGGCTGACCAACCGCCTGTCCGAAATTGTCGTCACCTTCAAGCCCATCCCGCATTCGGTGTTCGATGGGCAGGCGGGACCGATCGCACCCAACCGCCTGGTCATCCGCCTCCAGCCCGATGAGGGCGTGAAGCTGTGGCTGATGCTCAAAGACCCAGGCCCGGGCGGCATGCGGCTGTCGCATGTCCCCCTCGACATGAGCTTCGCCGACACATTCAATGTGCGCAATCCCGATGCTTATGAACGCCTGCTGATGGACGTGGTGCGCGGCAGCCAGTCGCTGTTCATGCGGCGTGACGAGGTGGAGGCCGCCTGGAACTGGATCGACCCCATTCTCGACAACTGGAGCCAGTCCAGCGATTTGCCAAAGCAGTACACGGCAGGCACCTGGGGCCCCTCAGCGGCCGTGGCGCTGATCGAGCGCGATGGGCGCACATGGTATGAGGACCAGGAACCGTGATCGAGGCCGAGCGGATTTTCGACACCCGCGAGGCGCTGGCGGAGGGCCTTGCGCGCGATGTGGCGGACGAACTCGCCCGCGCCATCGAGGCCAAGGGCAAGGCGACGCTGGCCGTATCCGGCGGCTCGACGCCAAAGCTGTTTTTCGGAAAGCTGTCCAGCATCGACATTCCCTGGGCGCGCGTGAGCGTGACACTGGTGGATGAGCGTCAAGTGCCAGACACCAGCGAGCGCTCGAATGCGCGCCTCGTGCGCACCCATCTCCTGCAGAACAAGGCTGCGGCGGCGCACTTCATTCCGCTTGCGGGCAACCCGGAGGCTGAAAAGGCTCCGCCCTTTGATGTCGCCATCCTCGGCATGGGCAATGATGGCCATACGGCCTCATTCTTTCCCGGTGCCGACAGGCTGGCCGAGGCGCTGGATGAAAACACGACCAACCGCCTCATTGAACTCACAGCGCCGGGCGCTGGTGAGCCGCGCCTCACCTTCACACTTCCCGTCCTTCAATCTGCCAGCCGGCTGAAACTTCACATCGAAGGCGTGGAAAAGAAGGATGTTCTCCGCAAGGCCCTGCAAAATGGTCCCCGCGAAGAGATGCCGGTGCGTGCCCTGCTCCGCAGTGCTGCCCCATTGACGCTTTACTGGTGCCCGTAAACCCAAACGAGGTTCGCCCATGTCCGTGACCGAAGCCGTCTCCGCCGTCACCGAAAAGATCATCGCCCGCAGCAGGTCCTCCCGCGCGCGCTACCTTGAGAAAATCGAGGCAGCGGTTGCCAATACCCCGAAGCGCAAGGCACTTGGCTGCGCCAACATTGCCCATGGTTTTGCCGCCTGCACGGCGCAGGACAAGAATGCGCTCCGGAACGGTTCCGGCCCGAACCTTGGAATCATAACCGCCTACAACGACATGCTCTCGGCGCATCAGCCCTTCGAGACCTATCCGCAGATGATCCGCGAAGCGGCGCGCCAGGCCGGCGGCACGGCGCAGGTGGCAGGTGGCGTGCCCGCCATGTGCGATGGCGTGACACAGGGCGAGACGGGCATGGAACTCTCGCTGTTCTCGCGCGACGTGATCGCGCTCTCGACCGCCGTGGGCCTCTCCCACCAGATGTTCGATGCGGCGGTCTATCTGGGTGTTTGCGACAAGATCGTGCCAGGCCTCATTATCGGCGCCCTCTCCTTCGGGCATCTGCCCGCGGTGTTCATTCCGGCAGGCCCAATGACGAGCGGCCTTCCCAATGACGAGAAGGGAAAGATCCGGCAGCTCTATGCCGAAGGCAAGGTGGACAGGGCAGCATTGCTCGAGGCAGAGGCGCAATCCTACCACGGCCCCGGCACCTGCACCTTTTATGGAACCGCCAATTCCAACCAGATGCTCATGGAGATCATGGGCCTCCATCTTCCCGGTTCCACCTTCGTGAACCCGGGCACGCCGCTGCGCGATGCAATCACGCGCGAGTCCGCCAAGCAGGCGCTGGCTATCACCGCACTCGGCAACGACTACCGCCCCATCGGCCGCATCTATGATGAGAAGGCCGTGGTGAACGGTGTCGTCGGCCTTCTGGCAACGGGCGGCTCAACCAACCACACCATGCACCTGATCGCCATGGCAGCGGCGGCAGGCATATCCCTCACCTGGCATGATCTTGCCGAACTCTCGAAGGCCGTGCCGTTGCTGACGCGCATCTATCCCAACGGCAAGGCTGACGTGAACCATTTCAACGCGGCCGGCGGCATGGGATTCCTCATCCGCGAGCTCCTTGGCGCAGGCCTGCTGCATGAGGATGTCTCCACCATCATGGGCGAAGGGCTTTCTGCTTATACAAAGGAAGCACGGCTCGGGGCCGATGGCGAACTGGTCTTCGCCGATGCCGCCCGTGCAACGCATGATGACAGTGTGCTGCGTGGCGCCAGCACACCCTTCCAGCCAACCGGTGGCCTCAACGTGCTCACCGGCAATCTTGGAACCTCGGTCATCAAGAGCTCGTCGATCCCCGCAGACAGGCACATCATCGAAGCGCCAGCAAAGGTCTTCCACTCGCAGGAGGAACTGCAGGCCGCCTTCAAGGCAGGCGCGTTGAACCACGATGTGGTGGCGGTCGTGCTCTTTCAGGGGCCGAGGGCCAATGGCATGCCGGAACTTCACCGCTTAACACCGCCGCTGGCCGTATTGCAGGACAGGGGCTTCCGCGTGGCGCTCGTGACCGATGGCCGCATGTCGGGTGCCTCCGGCAAGGTGCCTGCCGCCATTCATGTGACACCGGAAGCGGTAGACGGCGGTCCGATCGCCAAGATCCGCGATGGCGACATGATCCGGCTTGATGCCGATGCCGGCACACTGGAGGTGCTGGCCGATCTTTCGATGCGCGAGCCGGTAAAGGCCGATCTTTCCGCCAATAATCAGGGTACGGGCCGCGAATTGTTCCAGGCCTTCCGCAATATCGCGGGCCGCGCCGATCAGGGCGCATCGATCTTCGAGGTGATGTAATGACGAAGGAATACCAGAAGGGCCTCGACGCTGCCCTCAGCCTGGCGCCGGTGGTGCCGGTCATGGTGATCGAGAACGTCGAGGACGCCGTGCCGCTGGCGCGCGCACTCGTAAGGGGCGGGCTTCCGGTCCTCGAAATCACGCTGCGTACTGCAAAGGCGATGGACTGCATCCGGGCCATCATCGCCGAAGTTGAAGGCGCCATCGTTGGCTCCGGCACGGTACTGACCCCCGAGCAATTGCGCGACAGCGAGAGACTTGGCTGCACGTTCGCCGTCTCTCCGGGCGCCACAGGCAGGCTCTTGGGTGCGGGCGAAGACTATGACATCGCCCTGCTGCCCGGCGGCGTTACGGCATCTGAATGCATGGCGCTGCTGGAATGGGGCTACACCATTCAGAAATTCTTCCCCGCCGAACCGGCCGGTGGCGTGGCCTATCTGTCATCGCTCGCCTCGCCCCTGCCGCAGATCCGCTTCTGCCCGACGGGCGGCATCACGCCCGAGAAGGCGCCCGCCTATCTGAAGCTTCCGAACGTCATCACCATTGGCGGCTCGTGGATGGCGCCCAAAAAGCTCATCGATGCGAAGGACTGGGCGGCAATCGAGAAACTGGCAGCGGAAGCGGCGAAGCTGAAAGGGTAACTACTCCTTCACGCCTTTCAGCACATCGACATATTTCGCGATCGCAACGGCGGTGGGTGAAAAAAGCTGGCGATAGTAGAGCAGTGCCGTGATGAGTAAGGTTGCCCAGATCGCCGGATAGGGGCCAGCGAAGAGAAACAGTGCGGCAATGGCATAATAAAACCCACGAATGCCGTTGTTGATGGAGCGCACCGCCTCCGTCAGCACCACTGCGGCCTGTTCTCCCATGACGCGCGAGGCCTCCGTCTCGGCCGGGGTTGTTTGCAAGCCGCCCAGCATGGCGAAGGTGTAGGCCATCTTTCGCAGCGCATAGGTGAAGGCAAAAAAGCACAGCGCCATGATCAGCGCGAGCAGATTGAAATACAGCGTGAACAGTTCGAGCGACATCGTCTTGTCGACGAATTTGAGGCCGCGCGTCAGCAGATAGACATTGTTGACATTGGCCAGCGCGCCGACAAGACCCGCCAGCACGATCAACGTGCCCGAACCGAAATAGGAAATTGAGTTCGAGATATGGCCGAGCAGGATCGCGTCGAACACGCGGTGCTCACGATCAATGCCCTGATGCATCTGGAACCAGCGCATGCGCACGATGTGAAGCTGGGAATTGAGCGAGCCGCGCCCGATCACCTTCAAAATGGGGGTATAGACCCCCCACAGCCCGAAGATCAGCGCCACGGCAATGGCATTCGCCAGGCCGAAGTCGTCAGGCAGGTAATCGGTGAACATGCTCATTGCGGCTTGTGCATTTCCTTGATCTCGGCTGTCCGGATTTCAGGCGCGCGTTCCAGCGTATAGTTCAGGCTGAAGGCCGATTGGGCCATGAAGACCGGGTCGCCGTCAAGATCACGCGCGATGGAGAAGCGGTTGGCAGCCAGGAACTCCTCGAGTTTCTTCCTGTCGTCGCAGGAAATCCAGCGCATGACCTCATAGCGGGACGATTCAAAGGAGACCGGCACGCCATATTCATTGGCCAGCCGATCTGCCAGGACGTCCAACTGCAGGGCGCCGACCACGCCGACGATGGCGGGCGATCCATCCGCCGGAATGAACAACTGCACGACGCCTTCTTCGGCGAGTTGCTGCAACGCCTCGCGCAGCTTCTTGGCCTTCATCGGATCGCCCAGCTTCACGCGGCGGAGAATTTCCGGCGCGAAGCTCGGAACACCGGTGAACACGATATCCTCGCCCTCGGTCAGGGTATCGCCGATGCGCAGCAGGCCGTGGTTGGGAATGCCGACGACGTCACCCGCATAGGCCTCATCGGCAATTGAACGGTCCTGCGCGAAGAAGAACTGCGGCGCGTTCAAGGCCACCGTCTTGCCGGTTCGCACGAGCTTCACCTTCATGCCGCGCGTGAGCTTGCCAGACGCAAGCCGCATGAAGGCGATGCGGTCACGGTGGTTGGGGTCCATGTTCGCCTGGATCTTGAACACGATGCCCGTCATCTTGGCTTCCGTCGCGTGCACCACGCGGGCGGAAGCCTGCTGGTCGCGGGGCGGCGGCGCATAGGCGATCAGGGCTTCCAGCAGGTCACGCACGCCGAAGTTCCGCAGCGCCGAGCCGAAATAGACGGGCGACAGATGGCCTTCGAGGAAGGCCTGACGGTCAAAGCTGTGGCAAAGGTCCTTCACGAGGTCGATCTCGTCCCGCCACTTCGCCAGCGTATCACCCTTGATGAGCGTGCCGATCAGCGGGTCATCGGGGCCGGACACCGGAACACCCACGGGGTCTTGCTCGATCTGGCGGACGCGCGGGCTGTTCAGGTCATAAGTACCGGCGAAGTCCTTGCCCTGGCCGATGGGCCAGACCATGGGGGCGACGGTGAGCGCGAGGCCCTTCTCGATCTCGTCCAGCAAGTCCAGCGGATCACGGGTTTCGCGGTCCATCTTGTTGACGAAAGTGATGATCGGAATATCGCGCAGGCGGCAGATTTCGAACAGCTTGCGGGTACGCGCTTCAATGCCCTTGGCGGCGTCAATCACCATGACGGCAGCGTCAACGGCGGTGAGTGTGCGGTAGGTGTCTTCCGAGAAGTCCTCATGGCCCGGCGTATCGAGCAAGTTGAAAACCACGCCCTCATATTCGAAGGTCATCACCGAGGTGACGACCGAAATGCCGCGCGCCCGCTCGATCGACATCCAATCCGAGCGGGTGCGGCGCCGGTCACCCTTGGCGCGCACCTGACCGGCGAGCTGGATGGCGCCGCCGAACAGAAGCAGCTTTTCGGTCAAGGTCGTCTTGCCGGCGTCCGGGTGGGAGATGATGGCGAAGGTGCGCCTGCGCGCCACTTCCTGTTCGAGCGGGTTCGTCAACGCTTTATCCGAAATCTGGAGGGGTTTGAGAGGCTTCCTAGACCGGTTTCCGGCCAGGGTCAAAGCATTCGCTGTTGCCCTAGGGCCGCGCCCGTGGCAGTGGGAAAAGAGGGGGAAAGACATGACGGATCTGGCACTTGTCGGGGATATTGGCGGCACCAATTCGCGCTTCGGGCTGGTTGAGCCCGGCTCGACCACGCTGCGCTGCATCGCTGTCCAGAAAAACGACAATTTTGCCTCACTGGAAGACTCGATCGCCGCCTACCTTCAGGCTCAAGGCGTGACCGGGCTGGCGGCTGCTGCCATTGCCGTCGCCGGCCCGATCGAAGGTGAGGTGGTGGCGCTCACCAACCGCGACTGGCGCTTCACCCGCGAAACCCTCCGCGGGGCAGCAAAGGCCCGCCAGTTCCGGCTGCTCAATGATTTCGAGGCGCTCGCCCTGTCGCTTCCCCATCTCGGCGGCGATGACCTCGTGCAGATCGGAGGCGAGACGCCGGAAAAGCCGGGCGTGAAGATCGTGCTGGGCCCCGGAACCGGGCTTGGCATGGCAACGCTTGCGCCGCTGCCACACGGTGGCTGGATGGCGCTGCCCGGGGAAGTGGGCCACATCACGCTTCCCGTTGTGACCCAAGCCGAGTTCGACTGGCGCGAGACGATGACGAAGCCCGGTGTTCTGTTCGAATCCGAGGATGCGATCACCGGCGGCGGCCTTCTCCGCATGTACCGCGCCATCACACAGGTTCCACGGCAGGAGACGCCCGAACAGGTGCTGCAGGCAGCCCTTGCCGGAACCGATGCGGCAGCAGTGCAGACTCTCGACCAGTTCATCACATGGCTGGCGCGCATCGCGGGAGACGCAGCGATGACCATGCAGGCCAAGGGAGGCGTCTACCTCGCGGGTGGCATTGCGCCGTCCATCGTTGAAAAGTTGAAGTCTGGCGCGTTCCGGTCCATCTTCGAGGAGAAAGGTCGGTTGGCCCATGTCATGCGGCCCATTCCTGTCTACGTGATCATCGACAGGTTCCCCGCATTCAAGGGCTGTGCCGCCGCCATTGCGGACATGACATGAGGTGAGGCCATGTGGAAGGATACCGACATTCTCCTCGTCATCGATGTGCAGAATGATTTCTGTCCAGGCGGCAAGCTTGCCGTGCCGGGCGGCAATGAGGTTGTGCCGCTCATCAACCGCCTTGCGCGCAGTTTCCGCCATGTGGTGCTGACGCAGGACTGGCACCCGGCGGAGCACAAATCCTTCGCTGCCCAGCACCCAGCCAAGAACCCCTTCGAGATCGCCATGATGCATTACGGGCCCCAGACGCTGTGGCCAGACCACTGCATCCAGGACACGCCCGGTGCGGCGTTCCACAAGGATCTGCACATTCCCAACGCCGAGCTCATCATCCGCAAGGGCTTCCGCGAGGAGATCGACAGCTACTCCGCCTTCTTCGAGAATGACCGCAAGACACCCACGGGCCTTGGCGGCTACCTGAAGGAGCGAGGCTTCGAAAAGGTCGTCTGCGTGGGCCTCGCCTTCGATTACTGCGTACGCTTCTCGGCGGAAGATGCCCGCCGCCTTGGATTCGAGACGGAAGTGATCGAGGCCGCCTGTCGCTCGATCGACCTCGATGGCTCGGCGGAGGCGGCGCGCCGGTCCTTCGCCGAACACGGCATCGCGCTGGCCTGACCTGCCGGTTCTCCGGCCATGCCATGCCCTGCAGAAACCGCAGGGGGCGGGCGCGCTTGCGCTGGATGTCAATTGCCGCCCATTGGCGCTAACAGCGTCGCCATGACCCCGCGCATGACCGGCATTCTGCTGATGATCACCTCCATGGTGGCCTTCACGCTGCTCGATGCCATGGCAAAACAACTGGTACAGACGCTGCCGCCGGCGGTCGCCGTGTTCGGGCGCTATTTCGTGGCGATCTTCCTGTCGCTCGGCGTCATCATCCGGGGCGGCGGATTGGATCTCTTCACGACACGCTATCCCGCCTTGCAGGCCCTGCGCGGCCTGTTGCTGATGGGCGCCACGATCTTCAACTTCATGGCGGTGGTCCATCTGCAACTGGCGCAAACGGCGGCGATCTTCTTTACGGTGCCACTGTGGGTCTGCGCGCTGTCCGTGCCACTGCTGGGCGAGCATGTGGGGCTGAAGCGCTGGGTCGCGGTGGCGGTGGGATTTTGCGGCGTGCTCGTGATCATGCGGCCTGGAACCGACAGCTTCCATTGGGCCATGCTGCTCTCCGTCGCCTCTGCCCTCTGCGGCGGCGTCTACAATATTGTGACACGCAAAGTGGGCGCGCGGGACCGGGCGGAAACCTCACTTTTCTATGTAAGCTTCATCGGCGCGCTCGCCGCGGCAGCCCCGCTTCCCTGGCTGTGGCAGACGCCGCAGGGCCTGCAATGGCTGATGCTCGCCTTCATGGGGCTTGCGGGTTCAGCCGGGCATCTGATGCTGATACAGGCGCACCGGCTTGCACCCGCCAGCGCGCTGGCGCCCTACATGTACACGCAGATCGTGTGGATGATCCTGGTGGGCTTCGTGGTCTTCGGCGACGTACCGGATTTCTGGACCATCGCCGGCGCCGCAATCGTGGTGGCCAGCGGCCTGTTCCTGTTCTTCGCCGAGGCACGGCCCTCCGCCGCCACATAGACGGCCGCGGAGAGCCTGACTGCCTCAGGCCAGCGTGTAAGCCGTCTTGATAGCGGTGTAGAAATCAACGGCATGGCGGCCTTGTTCGCGGGCGCCGTAGCTAGACCCTTTGCGGCCGCCGAAGGGCACATGATAATCGACGCCCGCCGTGGCGAGGTTCACCATCACCATGCCCGCTGCTGATTTCTTGCGGAAGTC
>CAYMQH010000053.1:0-10163 GCA_964392525.1 uncultured Aestuariivirga sp. | reverse complement strand
TCCTTCAGCGCATGATCCACCTTCAGCTTCTTCATGCCATCGACCATGCGCGCGACGAAGGCATCATGTATCCCGGACTGGACAACAAGACGGGAAGACGCCGTGCAGCGCTGGCCGGTCTGGTAGAAGGCACCATCGAGAGCTGCGGCCACGGCCGTGTCGAGATTGGCGTCATCCAGCACCACGAGCGGGTTCTTGCCGCCCATCTCCAGCTGGAACTTCGCCCCGCGCGAAGCACAGGCCATGGCCACCTTGCCCCCAGTTTCGACCGAGCCGGTGAAGGAGATCGCATTCACATCGCGCGAATCGAGCAGCGTCTGCCCCACGACTGAGCCACGGCCCATGACCAGGTTGAACACACCCTTCGGAAGGCCGGAGCGCGAGATGATCTCGGCCAAGGCCCAGGCGGAGCCGGGCACGAGGTCCGCGGGCTTGAACACCACCGCATTGCCGAAGGCCAGCGCCGGGGCCATCTTCCAGGCCGGAATGGCGATGGGAAAGTTCCACGGGCAGATGAGACCCACCACGCCCAGCGCCTCACGCGTGATCGTCACATCCACGCCCGGGCGGACGGACGCAATGGCCACACCCTCCACCCGCAGTGCTTCCTGTGCGAAGAACTTGAAGATCTGTGCCGCGCGCATCGTCTCGGCAATGCCGTTGGCAAGGGGCTTTCCTTCCTCGCGGGACAGGAGCGCGCCGATCTCATCCTTTCGGGCGAGAAGTTCGCTTCCGATGAACTCGAGAACGTCCGCCTTCACCTGCGGGGTGGTGGCGGCCCAGGCCGGTTGCGCCGCCTTGGCGGCGGCGATGGCGGTTTCCGTCTGCACCTTGTCGGCCTGGGCGTATTCACCCACAATGTCGGTAATGTCGGAGGGGTTGATGTTCTCGCGGACACCCTTCCCTTCCAGCCATTCGCCATTGATGAAATTCCGATGCAACGCCATGATGCCGAACTCCCATAAGTTTTCGGGCGGGACCATAAGGAGGCCAGTGAATTGAGGCAAGCATGCATGTCGGCGTGATCGGGGCGGGGCTCATGGGCCATGGCATGGCGGCCAACCTGGTGAAGCATGGCCATGAGGTGAGCGTCATTGCCCACCGCAACCGTGGCCCGGTTGATGATCTTGTGGCGAAAGGCGCGCATGAGGCGGAAAACCTTGCCGACATCGCCCGCGCCGATGTGATCCTGCTCTGCCTTACCACGTCCAAGGTCGTGGAGGAGACGATCAGTGGCCTGAGGCCGAATCTGCGCTCCGGGCAGATCATCCTGGATGCCGGAACTTCCGCACCCGATGCGACAATCCGCTTGGCGCGCGATCTCGCCACCCTCGGCGTCAGCTATGCCGACATCCCGCTCACGGGCGGGCCGGAGCAGGCTGAACAGGGCGTTCTCGGCGTGCTCTGCGGGGCAAGTGACGAAACCTTCACCCGCATCAAGCCCCTGCTCGCCTGCTTCGCCACGACAATCCGCCACTTCGGGCCGCCGGGTTCGGGCCACAAAGCAAAACTCATATCGAACTATCTGGTCACCGGTATGGTGGCCTTGGTGGCGGAAGCCTTCACCACCGCCCGCCGGACGCAGATCGACTGGCAGGACCTCTATCAGGTGATGCTCAACGGCTCCGGCAATTCCGGCGTGCTGCGCAAGATGGTGGAACCAGCTCTCGGCGGAGACTTCGACGGCTACCGTTTCGCCATTGCGAATGCCGCGAAGGACATCAGCTACTATGCCGAACTCGCCGAAAAACTTGGGATAAGGACGCCGCTCACGGAATCCGTTGCGAACGTGTTCTCCCGCGCCGTAGAAACAGGGCATGGCGGACGCAATGTCAGCCACCTTCTCGACCCCGCCATTGATGATGTGACATGATGCTGACCATAAATCCCGCCGTCGCCGCCATTGAGGAAGAAACCGCCTTCACCGTGCTGGACCGCGCCAACGCGCTGAAAGCCAAGGGGCACCCGGTCATCAATCTCGGCATCGGACAGCCGGATTTTCAGCCCCCCAAACACATTCTCGAGGCTGCGGAGAAAGCGGTGCGTGACGGGCCGCATGGCTACACGAGCCCGCAGGGCCTGCCGATCCTGCGCGATGCGGTGGCGCAATATGTCGGCAGCCGGTTCAATGTTCCGGTGTCGGGCGAAGAGGTGGTGATCGTGCCGGGCGGCAAGGTGACCTTCTATTTCGCCTGCCAGATGTTCGGCGGCCCGGGAGCGGAAATCCTCTATCCCGATCCCGGCTTTCCACCCTACCGGGATGCAGCGCGATCAAGTGGCGCAACGCCCGTCCCCTACCCCATCCGCGAGGAGAAGGACTTCGGCTTCGATGCCGAGGAAGTGCTTTCCCTGATCACGCCGGCGACCCGCCTCATCATCATCAACTCGCCGGCAAACCCGACGGGCGGCGTCGTCTCGCGTGAAGAGATCACAAAACTGGCGCACGGCCTTGCGAGGCATCCGCAGGTCGCCATCCTGTCGGATGAAATCTACAGTCATCAGGTCTATGACGGTGTGGATTTCGTGAGTTTCCTGAACTTCCCGGAACTCCGCGACCGCACCATTATCCTCGATGGCTGGTCGAAGACTTTCGCGATGACAGGCTGGCGATTGGGCTTCGGCATCTGGCCCAGGCACCTCATCGAGTATGTCAAGAAGCTCATCACCGTCGATCATTCCTGCACGTCGGTTGCAACCCAGATGGCCGGGCTTGCGGCCATCACCGGGCCGATGGGTGAAATCGAAGCGTTCCGCCAGAGCTTCCAGAAGCGGCGCGACTTGGTCGTTGCCGGGCTGAACGGCATCAAGGGAGTGCGCTGCCGGATGCCGGGCGGGGCCTTTTATGCCTTCCCCAACATTACCGGGACCGGCTGGCAATCGCGCGATCTGGCACGGGAACTGCTCGACAAGGCCTATGTGGCGCTGATCTTCGGCGAGAGCTTCGGCATCAACGGCAAAGGCTTCATGCGGCTGTCCTATGCAGCGAGCGAGGCCGACTTGCAGGAAGCCCTGAAGCGCATGAAAGCCTTCCTGGAAGCATGAGCAACGCCAACCTCTATTCCAGCTTCGAGCGCGTCTTCGAGGCGCATGCAGCCCGCATGGCGATCCGCTCGACGGATGGCACGGAATGTCTGAGCTTCGGAGATCTCGCACGCGGCGCCTCGCGCTATGCCAATGCGCTTGCTGCACTTGGCGTCGAACCGGGCGACCGTGTCACCGTGCAGATCGAGAAGTCGGCCGCGAATGTGCTTCTCTATCTCGCGGTGCTGAAGCTGGGTGCTGTCTATCAGCCGCTCAACACCGCTTACACGGCAACGGAAGTTGCTTACTTCGTCGAGGACGCCGAGCCGAAGGTGATCGTATGCGATCCGGCGCGGCAGGCGGAGATGCGCGCCCTCGCCGACCGTTGCAAGGTGTTCGCGGTCGTCAACCTCGATGCCCGTGGCCAAGGCTCTCTCGCTGCCATGGCTGCCACAATGGATGACCGGCATGATACGGTGGAGCGCGCGGGCGATGACCTCGCGGGCCTGCTCTACACGTCCGGCACGACGGGCCGCTCCAAGGGTGCCATGATCACCCATGACAACCTCGCCTCCAATGCCGGAACGCTGGTGAAGCTCTGGGCCATCACGCAGGGCGACGTGCTGCTCCATGCCCTGCCGGCCTTCCATGTGCATGGGCTCTATGTGGCCCTCAACACGGCGTTTCTCGCGGCAAGCGAGATCATCTGGTTTGCGAAGTTTGACGCCAAGGCGATGATCTCCGCCATGCCGCAGGCCACGCTGATGATGGGGGTTCCCACCTTCTACACGCGGCTTCTGGCAGAAGCGGGCTTCACCCGTGAAGCTGCGGCCGGGATGCGGCTTTTCATTTCGGGATCGGCACCGCTTCTCGCTGAGACACATGCGGCATTTTCGGCCCGCACCGGCCACGCCATTCTGGAACGCTATGGCATGACCGAAACCGGCATGATCACATCCAACCCCTATGGCGGTGCCCGTGTGCCGGGTACGGTGGGCTTTGCGCTTCCGGGCGTGGCAGTACGGATCGAGGGCGATCAACCCGGTGTCATTGAGGTGAAAGGCCCGAATGTCTTCAAGGGCTACTGGCGCATGCCGGAAAAAACCCGCGAGGACTTCACTGCAGATGGCTATTTCATCACCGGCGATGTCGGCACAATTGACGCCGAAGGCCGCGTCGCCATCGTCGGCCGCGCCAAGGACCTCATCATTTCCGGAGGCTTCAACGTTTATCCGAAGGAGATCGAGGAGGCGATCGACGCCCTGCCCGGCATCGGCGAATCTGCGGTGATCGGTGTTCCCCACCCGGACTTCGGCGAGGCCGTTGTGGCCATCGTCACGGCCAGCGGGCTCATGCCCGCGGAGGCCGAGGTCATCACGCAGTTGTCGGCCAGCCTTGCCAGATTCAAGGTGCCAAAGCGCGTGTTCAGCGTGGCGGAACTGCCGCGCAACGCCATGGGAAAGGTACAGAAGGCGGAACTGCGCAAGCGCTTTGCCGGCACATTCGCATCCGGCCCGGCATGAGCGCCGGATGGACTTCCAGCCCAGACAAAGTTAGTATTTCAGACAAGAACAGCCTTTCCGGAGCATGCAAATGTCCAAAGCCCTTCTCGCCGCCGCCCTGGCGCTGGCGCTGGCTGCCTGTGCAACCTCAAACGGTTCGGTTACAGCCAATGGCTCAAACCGTGGTGCGGGCGGCACGGCATCGGTCGGAACCGGCATAAAGTTCTAGACTGGCGATCCATCCGGTCCGGGCATCCCTGATAAATCCTGCCGCGCCGGGCGGGGGCGGAACTTTCCGGCGTCTCCTGCATTTCCACGGGCTACCGGGCAATGCGGCGCTTGTGCTCAGGCATTCGCGGCAGGGGAGTTGGCAGTTGAGACGGAGCAATGAAATGCGGTCGCTGGTCGCCGGGCCGGGCGAGAGCGCGACGGGTGCGCTTTTTCCCGGCGTTGCGGCCCCGTCCCGAGATGTCCGGACAACCCATCTCGAAACCCTCTACCGCCTGACAGACAGGCTCTATCGCGCCAGTGACATGCAGGCGGTGTTCCATGCCGTCATGGATGCGATCGTGGAAGGCCTTGACTGCCCGAAATGTTCCATCCTGCTGTTCGACAAGACCGGCGACATGCGGTTCGTGGCGTGGCGTGAGGTTTCGGAAACCTACCGGCGAACGCTGGACGGCCACACGCTCTGGAAACCCGGTACCCTCGAGCCGCCGCCAGTCTTCATCAGCGATATCGAAGCCATGGATGAAAGCGAGGATGTGAAGGCCGCCTTGCGCAGCGAAGGCATCCGCAGCCTTGCTTTCATCCCTGTCACATCGCAAGGGCGGGTGATCGGCAAGTTCATGGCCTATTACCCAACGTCGCAGCGCTATTCCGAGGCGGCCCGGGCACTCGCCGTCAACATCGCGCGGCAGTTGGGCTTCAGCATCGAGCGCGCGCAGGTGGAACAACTGCGCATCGCTGACCTGAGAGACCTGCGGGATTCCGAACAGCGCTTCCGGCTGATGGCGGAAAAGGCCCCCGTGATGATCTGGATGTCGGATGCGCAGGGCAACTGCCTGCACCTCAACGAGATGCTGCGCCGGTTCTGGGGCGTCGGCGAGACAGGCAGCACAGCATTCAACTGGCTCGGCACGGTTCACCCTGACGACGCGGACTATGTAAGCGCCCGCATGAGCACCGCCAATGAGCGTCAGGAAAGGGTTTCGGTGGTTGCCCGCTATCGCAACAGCGCGGGAGAATACCGCATCCTGGAAACGCTGGCCCACCCCCGCTTTTCAGGCGATGGAACCTTCATGGGCCTCACCGGCGTCTACACCGATGTCACCGAGCGCGAATATGCCGTGAAGGCGCTGCGTGACAGCGAGGAGCGCTTTCGCCTTGTGGTGGAAGCCGCCCCCTGCGGCATGGTTATGACCGACGGCGAAGGCCGCATCCTGATGGTCAACGCATTGTGCGAGCGGCTGTTCGGCTATGAGCGCGGCGAGCTTCTGGGACGGCTCATCGATGTTCTGGTGCCATCCCGTCTGTGCGGACAGCACCCCGCCTGGCACAGCCGCCCCACACAAACGCCAGCGCCGCATCTCGTTTCAGGCGAGGTCATGGGCCATCACAAGGATGGCCGGGACATTCCGCTTGAGATCGGCGTCAACCCGATCCAGACCTGGGAAGGCATGCGGGTGATCGCCACCGTCTCTGACATCGCCGAACGCAAGCAGGCAGAGGCCCAACGCGAACTTCTCCTCGCCGAGTTGAATCACCGGGTGAAGAACACGCTCTCGGTGGTGCAGGGCATCGCTTACCAGACCTTCCGCCACAGCGACCGGGCCGCTCGCCAGGCCTTCGAAGGCCGGCTTCTGGCACTGGCACGCGCCCATGATCTTCTCACCCGCTCCCACTGGGAGAGCACCTCGCTCCAGCAGATCGCCATCGACACGCTGCATATCGAGAAGCCCGGCGGCCAGCGCATCGCGGCCGGAGGACCGCTCATCAACCTCACCCCCCACGCGGCACTCACCATCGCGCTCGCCTTGCATGAACTGTTCACCAACGCCCTGAAATACGGCGCACTGTCGACGGACACGGGCGGTGTGGCGCTCACCTGGCAAGCGGCCGAAAACAACTCCAAGCTGCGCATCGAATGGTGCGAGCATGGTGGCCCCGTTATCCACCGCCCCGCTCACCGGGGTTTCGGCTCGCTGCTGCTCGAACACACGCTGGCGCGCGACCTCGATGGCCGGGTGGAACTGACCTTTGAGCAAACCGGCGCCATGTGCATCATCGAAATGCCGCTATCGCAACCGGGAGGGCCAGCATGCCTTGGCTGAAGGGAAAGCGCATCCTCGTGGTCGAGGATGAGGCGCTGATCGCCGTGATGGTGGAGGACATGCTCGCCGAGTTCGGAAGCATCGTGGTCGGGCCTGCGGCGAGTATCGAAGCGGCCCTTGCGCTGGCGCAGAGCGAGGCGATCGACGCGGCCGTTCTCGATGTGAATGTCCGGGGAGAGCGCATCGATCCTGTGGCAGATGCACTCTTCGCACGCGGCGTGCCCGTGCTTTTTGCCACAGGCTATGGCGAGGTACGCTTGTCGTGCGGCAGAAAGGCCTCCGTCATCGACAAGCCCTATACCCAGGAAAAACTGGCCCTTGGCCTGGCCCGCAGCCTCGGGACCGAACCCGCGGGCGGCATGGCCTAGAGCGGCAGGTGCCGGATAGATCCACGCTCTATCACCCTCCCCACAGGGCAAGGGAGACGAGACACCAGCAACAGGGTACAGAAGGCTCTAGGGCCGCACCTCGACCGTCTGCTTCAGCTTGTCGATTCCCAGAATGTCGAGCGCCATCTTCTCATAAAAGGTTTCACTCGTACCGCGGCGGATCTTGTGCAGGAAGTATTTCTCGAAGCCGATCTTGGCGCCGTGCACCCACTTGCCTGACGATGACCAGTTGACGTTGCGCGGCGGAATTTGCGGCTGGGCCACGAAGGCCACACCGGAATCGCCAAAGTCGGCAAGGCAGACGGCATTCCATGTCGCCTGATGGCGGGGTTCCTCACCGCGCAGCATGAGGCCGATGTTCTGTGCCGTGGCGGTCACCATCGACTCGATCATGAAGCCGGTTTTCGGCACACCGCAGGGAACCGGTGTTGCCGCCGTCGGCGCGATGGCGACGCAGACGCCCACCGCAAAGATGTTGGGGTATCTCGGATTGCGCTGATACTTGTCGATGAGCGTGAATCCACGCGGATTGGACACGCCCTCTATGCCGCGCATCGGCGGCACGCCGCGGAAGGCCGGCAGCATCATGGCGTAGCTGAAGGGAAGCTCCTTGGTTGCCTTGATGGAACCATCATCGGCAATCTCCTCAACGGTCATCTTGCCGGATTCGACCTTCTTCACCTTGGCGCTCGTCATCCATTTGATGTGTTTGGCGCGCATCTCGCTTTCGAGCAGGCCCTTGGTATCGCCCACGCCATCGAGACCGAGGTGTCCGATATAGGGCTCGGCGGTGACGAAGGTCATCGGTACGCGGTCACGGATCTTGCGGCGGCGCAGTTCCGTCTCCAGAATGAACAGGAACTCGTAGGCAGGGCCGAAGCAGGACGCACCCTGCACCGCGCCCACGATGACCGGGCCGGGGTTCTTGCAGAATGCCTCGAAGGCGTCGTTCGCCTTCAGCGCATGCTCCACATGGCACACCGACTGGGTGAAGCCTTCAGGCCCCAATCCTTCGATCTCGTCAAAAGCCAGTTCGGGGCCCGTGGCGTTGATCAGATAATCATAGCCGACGCTTGTGCCATCCGCCAGTTCGAGACGGTTCTGCTCCGGCAGCAACTGCTTTGCGGGAACCGCCTTGAAGGCGATGCCCTTCTTGGCGAACACCGGCCCAAGATCGACCTCGATGTCGCCCTGCTTGCGCCAGCCCACCGCAACCCACGGGTTCGAGGGGACGAAATGATATCGCGGGTCTTTGGTGATGACGGTCAGCGTATCGCCGGCGCGCAGCTTCTCCTTCATCTCATACGCCATGATGGTGCCACCCAAACCCGCTCCGAGGACGACGACATGCGCCATGGTTCACACTCCCATTTCTTCTTTCATTTCCCTCAACGACTGCACGTTCTAGGCTTTGGCCTCCTTATGGCGGAGGACCATGTAAATGGCGGGGATCACCAGCACGGTCAGCAGCGTCGATGACGCAAGCCCGAACAGGAGCGAGATGGCGAGGCCCTGGAAGATGGGATCCGTCAGGATCACGGCAGCGCCGATCATCGCCGCGATGGCGGTAAGCAGGATCGGCTTGAAGCGGATGGCACCCGCCTTCAGCAGCACATCGCGCAGGTCGGCGCCGGGCATGTTGGCATGCTTCACGAAATCAACGAGCAGGATCGAATTGCGCACGATGATGCCGGCAAGCGCGATGAAGCCGATCATCGAGGTCGCTGTGAAGGCAGCGTGGAACATCCAGTGGCCCAGCATGATGCCGATCAGTGTCAGCGGAACCGGGGTGAGGATCACCAGCGGCAGCTTGAAGGAGCCGAACTGCGCCACCACCAGGATATAGATGCCGAGCAACGCCACCATGAAGGCGCCTCCCATGTCACGGAACGTCACCCAGGTGACTTCCCATTCGCCATCCCACAGAAGCACAGGCTTCGATTCGTCGATGGGCTGGCCGTGCAGAGAGACGACCGGCTTTTCCAGACCCGTCCAATCGATCGAGTCGAGCGCCTTGCCGACTTCGATCATGCCATAGACCGGTGCCTCGAAATCTCCCGCGAGTTCCGCCGTGACCATTTCAGCGGGCTTGCCATTATGGCGGAACACCGGGAAGGACGAGAGCTCCTTCTTAACGCTCACGACATCGCCGAGTTCCACCACGCCGCGGTCACCCGGCAGCACATTGGCGGGAACGGGCGTCGCGAGCGCATTCTCGTCCAGCATCTTGGCGGACTTGGGCAGGCCGAGCGTGATGGGAATCGGCTGGCGGCCGCCGCCACGGTGCGAGTAACCCACCGTCCGGTTGGCATAGAGGCCCTGCAGCGTGTCATAGACATCGCCTTCCTCGACCTTGTGGTATTCGAGATTGTCCTGGTCGATGGCGGCGCGCACCTGCGGCGCCTGCTGGCCGAAGCTGTCGTCCACATCAACGATGAAGGGAACCTTGGCGAAAGCCTCGCGCACCTTCTCAGCCGTCTTGCGGCGGGTTTCGGCATCGGGGCCATAGATTTCGGCAAGCAGTGTTGCCATCACGGGCGGGCCCGGCGGCGGCTCGACAACCTTCATTGACGTGCCGGGCTTGACGGCCAGAGCGGCGATCTTCTGACGGAGATCGAGTGCAATGTCATGGCTGGAGCGGTCACGGTCGGCTTTACCAGACAGGGTGATCTGCACATCACCCAGTTCAGGCGAGTTGCGGACATAGTAATGGCGCACCAAGCCGTTGAAGTTGAAGGGTGCGGGCTCGCCGGCAAAGGTCTGGACCGAGATGACTTCGGGCAGTTGCAGCGCAACCTGCGCCACCTCCAGCAGCAGGCGGCTCGTATCCTCGACGGACGAACCTTCCGGCAGATCGACCACGACCTGCAGTTCCGACTTGTTGTCGAAGGGCAGAAGTTTCACCGTCACGCTCTTGG
>CAYMQH010000052.1:0-22936 GCA_964392525.1 uncultured Aestuariivirga sp. | reverse complement strand
GGGCAAGGAATATGCGATGCTTGAATTGTTGAGCCTGCGTAAAGGTACGACGCTGACCAAGGATATGTTCCTGAACCAGTTATATGGCGGCATGGACGAACCGGAACTGAAAATCATCGACGTCTTCATCTGCAAGCTGCGCAAGAAGCTGGCCAATGCAGCCGGTGGAAAGAACTTCATCGAAACCGTCTGGGGCCGCGGCTATGTGCTGCGCGAGAACGCCCCCCCGATGGGCGAAGAACTGCGCGACATCGCCTGATCAACGCCGCAACTTCCGAAACAACAACCGCCGCAGGCCTCTGCGGCGGTTTTTTATTCCCCCCTCATGCGCTGGATCCACTGCCGCATCCTTTGAACGGCGCTCGAAAAGGCGCCGGGCCGAGCCCGGCGATGATGAAGGTTCAAGCAGTGTGGCTGGCGGCTCAGGCCGCCTTCACCAGCACATCCGCGCCATCCATCTCCATGCTGAGCATCAACCCGGCGGACCGCGCCAGTTGCTTGGCGTAGTAGGGCTGCACGAGGCGCGCATCGAGTGCGGTGAGTTCCACCGTTCCGGCCAGCACCTGCGCGATCTGTTCGGGCACCTTGGCGCGGTCGCCGACGGCGCGCACAGTGAAGGTGTCGCCCTCGACCGTCACCGTCACCAACCCGCCGCGCGGCACGCCCGCCATCGCCATCAGCATCATGTTGAGCACCAGCTTCACCTGTTGCTTGGGGCGGTTCTCGCGCGGGGCGTTCCAATCAAGCTTCACCTTCTCGGACCCGACAAAGGCCTTGGCGATCTCGCCTGCCTCGCCCATGTCGATCAGCGCGCCCGCCGAACCCGCCGCGCCGAACGCGATACGGCAGAACTTGAGCTTGGCGGATGCAGTGCGCGCCGAGGTGCGCACCATCTCCAGCGCCGTCTCCTTGGTTTCAGCATCCATCTCAGGATCGTCGATGAGTTCGAGGCCATTGGCGATAGCGCCCACGGGCGAGATCACATCATGGCACACCCGGCTGCACAGCAGCGCGGCAAGGTCGAGATCGGAAAGCTTCGCTTCAAGGTTCAGAACGTCGGACATGGTGTTTTCCCGGGCGCTGGCTGAGAGTTGATTCGTGTGACTGTTCTACCATCAGCACAGTGGAATTTCCGCATTGACTGAGGCTGCGATCCCGACCATGAAGCGCGCGACACCAGCCGGAGCCACCTTTCAGATGAACCTCATGCCTTCTCCCTTCATGCAGTCGCTCATCGATCTGGCGGTTGTTGCCGGCAGTGAAATCCTGGCAATCTACGCCACGGATTTTTCGGCCAAGGCCAAAGGCGACCTGACGCCGGTGACGGAAGCCGATGAAGCGGCGGAGAAGATCATTCTGGCGGGCCTTGCACGGATCGATGCATCGATTCCGGTGATCTCGGAGGAAGCCGCCTCGGTCGGCATCATCCCGGAAGCCTCCGGCAAATTCTTCCTGGTGGACCCACTGGATGGCACCAAGGAGTTCATCTCCCGCAATGGCGAGTTCACCGTGAACATCGCGCTTGTCGAACAGGGCGCGCCAGTGGCGGGCGTTGTTTATGCGCCAGCCCTGAAGCGTATTTTCTGGGGAGAGACTGGCAAGGGTGCGGCACAGGGCGTGATCGCGGGCGATGTGGCCACCGATTGGACGCCGCTGGGGGTGCGCGCGGTGCCTGGCGATGGCGCCATCGTGGTCGCAAGCCGCTCACACCGCGACCAGGCGACGGAAGACTATCTGAAGACGGTGAAGGTCAAGTCGCTGTGTTCGGCCGGATCATCGCTCAAGTTCTGCCTCGTCGCGGCCGCCGAGGCCGACCTCTACCCGCGTTTCGGCCGTACCATGGAATGGGATACGGCCGCGGGCCATGCGGTGCTGGCCGCGGCGGGCGGCAAGGTGGTCACAGTGGATGGCCCTGCCCTCACCTATGGCAAGCGTCAGCGGGGCTATGACAACCCTGGCTTCATCGCCAGCGCTTGAGAAAGCGTTAACCAGCCTGAAATCTTGCGCTGCTAGTCTGGCCCGAAATCATGCGGCTGCCATGGACTTGCCACGACCTCAAGGCATGTGCAGCCGGCATGACCGGTACCCTGCGTATGTTCGAGGATCTTGCATGATGAAGAACCCGCTTTCCGCCGCACTGGCCCTCGCCTTCCTGGCCGTGGCCCCGCTCACCGCCGCCGCCCAGACCACGGGTTCGGTGTCGAAGGCAGAAACCAAGTCAGACCAGACCTTCACCCCGGAGGAAATCGTCGGCGTCGGCCACGGGTTCTTCGGCAAGACCACGCGCGGCCTGGCCGGCGCGGTCGAATATGTCTTCGAGAAGCAGGGCCAGCCCACCGCCTATATCGTGGGCGAGGAAGGTGCAGGCTCGTTCATCGGCGGCCTGCGCTATGGCGAAGGCACGATCTATTACAAGAACGGCACCAAACAGCGGATCTACTGGCAGGGCCCGTCGGTCGGTTTCGATTTCGGCGCCAATGGCTCACGCAGCCTGGTACTCGTCTATAATTCCGCCAGCCCGCAGGACCTCTACACCCGCTTCGGCGGCGTTGAAGGCTCCGCCTATCTGATCGGCGGACTCGGCGTGAACTTCCAGCAGAAGGACCACCTGATCCTTGCCCCCATCCGCACCGGCGTGGGCGCGAGGCTCGGTGCCAATGTGGGCTATCTCAAATATTCCGCCCGCCCGACCTGGAACCCGTTCTGATCCAGCCTGGTGCCTCGGTTCATGCGCCGGGTTGCCGGTTGAAGGCAACGCCGGTGGCCTTGTTCCCCAACACCACCACATTTCTGCGCAACGAGGGACAACGGGCGCCATCTGGCCTTTCCATGGAAGGCTGGCTAGTATGGCAGCATTGCCGGAGGGCTCATGTCTCAGACCGAGACGATACTACTGATCGTTCTTGGCTTTTCGCTGGCCAGCCTGATTGCGCTGTTCATGGGCCGCATGGTCTGGACCGCGGCGCTGAAGCTGGGCGCCCGGCGCATGCAGCGGCAGGTGCCGTCCACGCTGGTGGAACTCCAGGCGGAACGCACCCGGCTGCGCGCCGAAAATGCCATGTTGAGCCAGCGCTTCGGACGCCAGCTTGAAGAGGCCCGTCTCAGGGCCGCCGAGCAGATGGCCGAGGTCAGCCGCCACCGCAACCGACTGCGCCAGATGGAAAGCGGCGAAATGGCGGATGGATCGGAACTGCTCCACCTCAGGGCACAGGTGAAGGCGCTTGAAGTGGCACTGATGGAGGCGGGCCTGCGTGAGCAGAACCTGCTCAACCGCCTCGGCGGGGCTGAATCCGTTCCACCCAAGCCTTCCCGCCGCAAGCCAGCCGCAAGCCGGGCCGCCGCCCCGCCACCACCACCACCACCACCGCACGACGACGCCGAAATCCTGCTCCGTCAGCGTATCGAAAAGCTGGCGGCCATGGCGAAGCCGGACCGCCGGACGGCACCGCCACCCGAGCCCGCACCGCCTGAGCCCTCAATGGCGGCGGACTCCGCCATTGCCGAACGGCTGGCCGAGGCCGAGCGCCGGACCGCCGAACTCGAAGAGCATCTTCGCAAGCTCGACGCCGAATGGACCGCGAAGCCTGAGGCGACACCCACCGCCGCGCCCAGCGCCGGCAGCGACGAGGACAATGTCATCGCGCTCTCCGCCCGCATCCACAATCTGCGGAAATCGCTCGGCACACAGACCTGACCAGCAAACCGCCCCCTGCCGCATGTTTGATCCCGGGGTTGAATGGTGCAATCTTCTGTTCAGCATGGAAGAAGGCAGATGATAACTCATCCAACACCGGTGCGCCGCGTCATGTTGCTCGGCGCCACAGGAACGATCGGGCGAGCCGCTGCTGCCGCTATTGCCGCCGATGGCCACCAACTCGTCTGCTTCGTCAGACCGGGCACGGCAGCGGATGCTGGCCTTCCATCGGAGTGCGACATCCGGTTTGGGCAGGTAACCGATCCATCATCGCTACGCCATGACGGGTTCCGGGGCGAGCGCTTCGATGTTCTGGTGTCCTGCCTTGCCTCGCGCAGTGGTGTTCCGGCGGATGCCTGGGAGATCGATCACCGTGCGCATGTGGACGCGCTGGCGGTGGCGAAGGGAGCGGGCGTGGGACACATGGTCCTGCTATCCGCCATCTGCGTGCAGAAGCCAAAGCTCAGTTTTCAGTTCGCCAAGCTCGCCTTTGAAAACAAACTGATCGGTTCCGGCCTCACCTATTCCATCGTGCGGCCAACCGCCTATTTCAAGTCGCTCTCAGGCCAGATCGCCAGGTTGCAGCAGGGCAAGCCCTATTTGCTGTTCGGTGACGGGCAGCTAACCGCCACGAAGCCGATCAGTGATGGCGACCTTGGGCGCTTCATCGCCCGCTGTATCGGCGATCAGCAGCTTCACAACAAGGTGCTGCCGATCGGCGGGCCGGGGGATGCGACCACGCCGCGCCAGCAGGGGGAAGCGCTGTTCGCACTGCTGGGGCAGAAGCCACGCTTCAGGACCGTGCCCGTAGCGCTGCTGGATGTGATTGTCGCTGTGCTCCAGGTCTTGGGGCGCTTTTCGAAGCGCCTTGCGGCCAAGGCGGAGTTGGCACGCATCGGGCGCTACTACGCCACTGAGTCCATGCTGGTGTGGGACGCCGCAGCCGCAAGATACGATGCAGCCGCAACACCTTCGTTCGGCCATGAAACGCTGGGTGATTTCCATGCCCGTGTGGTCAGCGGCGAAGCCAAGCTGGAGCGCGGCGAGCACGCGGTGTTCTGAGTGAACTGCCTCTCATGGCTGCCCACCCTTTCGCGTCTTGCCTCTCGCATGGCGTCACCTGTAGATATATGGGATCAGGTGAGACATCCTGTTTCAGGGCGCATCAAACATCGACAAACTCCTTATGGGGCTGAGCGATGTCGATTTGCAGGCCATCAGGCGGATTGGGTCACAGATTTTTGCTGATCAGTCTCCGCGAGGATAGGTTACCTTGTTACGATGAAATCACGAGGGAACCATGCTGAACTCGTCTGAGAGAACTTGCACGATGATCGCCATACTGGCGCTTGGGCTGATGACGGCCGCGTCAAGCCGCGTCCTTGCGGAAGACATTGTCTTCGAGGGGTGGACGCACCAGAGGTTTGGCATCTTCGGGGGCAACAACTGGCGTCAGTCCGGCCGGACACTATCCGTGGAGTCGGACAGGGATGTTTCCTTACTCTGGCGGCCCTTGCCAGAAAAGGTATGGCAGGCCACGAAGGCATCCTGGACCTGGAATGTCAGAACAAGTGTTCCGCCGACTGATCTTTCGCAAAAGGGCGGGGACGACCGCAATCTCTCGCTCTATTTCGTTTTTGCACCGCGAGATCTAGCTGCCAGGGCGAGCGAACTGGGCATCCGGAAGCTTCTCGGAAATCCCGAAATCAGGGTCTTGATGTATGTGTGGGGCGGGAGACATGACCGCAACACCATTGTAAAGAGCCCGCATCTGGGTGCACGCGGCAAGACCATCGTGCTGCGTCCCGCCGGTACCGGTCAACGCGACGAAACCATTGATCTTCGGTCAGATCTGGGCCGTGTCTACGGAAGCCAGGATCTGATGCTGATCGGACTTGCCCTGAGCGCGGACTCGGACGACACGAAAACCCGGATCGAAGCCGGCATCAGCAACCTGCGTCTTTCAGGCTACCCATGATTGCCCGGCCAAGGCCTGCCTCACCCAAGCTTCTCACGTGCCGCTTTCCAGAGGTAGCAACCGGCCCTTCGTGCCTCTCTCCATGCTGCGGCGTAGATTGCGCCATCAGACCCTGCGACCAGACACCTAGCCGCCGCGGCGCCTGAAGCTGGCCAGTGGCGCGCCCGCATCATCCATCAGCGTCAGCGTACCGGTCTCGATGCGAAGCCGCCGCACCTTCTTCAGAATGGCGAAGAAGGCCTGTTCCTGCTGCATCACATCCGGCGCACAGGCCATGCGCGTTGCGGTAAGCGGCGAGAAGACGAGCCGATCGCCCTGTTCCTCATAGCGGCCGCCGAAGCGGTTGCAGCCGCCGGTTCCGGAGACCCGGCCCGCTTCGAACCGCAGCGCCGGGCCTTGAGCCCCGCTCACCCCGGCCAGAACCCAGTCGCCGCCCGCCAGCCGCTCCTCATGCGCATGAGCTGCACCGAGCCCGGCGATGGCGGCCAGAAGAGCCGTGGTCAGTGCCAATACGCGCATCGCGCCCTCCCCCTCTTCCGGTCAACAGGCCGGTCTTACTCGAAGGCTCGCAGCAATTTGTGGCGGCTGTCCAGCGTCATGTGCCGGATGATCAGAGCGGCGCCGATGGCCAAGATGGTGAGCGTCACCACCAGCGCCGCATTGGTCCCCTGGATGTGCGAAACGGCTGCGAACAGCGCAGGCCCCGCCGCTGCTGCCAGTCGCCCGACCAGCGTCGAGAGGCCGAAGAACGCCGGCGAGCGGCCTTCCGGAACGATTTCCGCAAGAAAGCCCCGCATGGTGGAGGAGGTCGCGCCGACGCAGCAGCCGATCGCCGAGACGGTGATCAACGGCATCCACGCGCCGGACCCAAAGGCCAGCAGCAGCAGAACTCCCGCCCAGCACGCGAGCAGCAGGCATACCGGCACAAGCCGGGACCAGGTGGTGAGCACATGGTTCCAGGCCAGCGTGGAGGGCACCGAAAGCAGATGGATGATGAGAAGCAGCCACAAGAGGTCCTGCAGCGTCTGCCCATAGCGCTCCGCCAGTATGGGCGCAGTGAAGGTGAGCACCACCGAAATCGCGGTCTGCACCAGCATTGTGCCCGCCAGCAGCCGGAACACGCCGCTGTGGAGGCGCCATTCGCGGAACACGCTGAAGATGCCGGAAAGCCTGGCCGCAGTGGGAGCGCCCTCCAGTTCAGCAAAGCCCGCATTCCGCATCATGGCGAAGACCGCAACGAACAGCAGCGCACAGATCACCGCCAGTACGCCATAGCACGCCTGAAGCTGGGCTGTGGTTTCAGGAGCCCCGGCGATGAACCATAGAAGCCCCGCAATGGCCAGCAGACCGCCGAGGAAACCGATGGCCCACCCGAAACCGGATAGCTTCTGGCGCAGCGATTGCGGCAGCACGTCAGGCAGGAAGGACTCATAGACCGTCGTTGCCGAAAAGTAGAAACACTGGGCGGCGATCATGGCCAGCGCTGCCCACAGGAGCGAGGACGCCGGGTTCCACGCCAGAGCGGCAATCGCCAGCAAAAGCCCGGCCGACAACGCCTGAAGCAGCCGGAAGCGCTGCACCCGGACCGCAAGCGAAGCCGTCAGCATAGCGGCCATTCCGCTGGCCAGGATGCCGATGGACGCAAGGACACCCCACGCTGCGGTCGGGTCCGCATCGCCCGAGAGCAGGCGGTTGAAATAAAGAGGAGACAGCACAACGGGCGCCACGCCGATATAGGCGGAACTGGCAACGTCATATCCCGACCACGCCAACGAGCGCTTCGTCAGCCAAGTCTGCCCCATCAGCTTCCGCCTTTTTCACGGCAATTGTGTACAGACGGGCATTTGACCCGAAACAGGTCCTATATACAACAATTCAGGGAATAACACCTGCGTGGTTGTAATAGTCATCTACTGTGAAGGAATGGCGCTCGCTCAGACTGGGCAACCGGCAGTCTCAGATTGGCCCAAAACCCGCTTTAGCATCTGACTCGACAATCCCCTGGTTCTTGGAATTCCTGCTCAATCCCCCCTCACACTGGGAGACATCATGGACATGACACTGCTCAAACGACTTCTCGGCCAGCGCCTGCTGCTGTCGGCGGTGGTTGCCGCCTCGGTTTCGATGGCCGTGCTTCCCGCACGTGCCGAAACGCCGCCGGAGCCGGTGGAGGCTGCCGAGCAGGCACCCGAGCCGCTCTCGGCTGAGGAACTCGAAATCCTCGTGGCCCGTATCGCCCTCTACCCGGATGAACTGGTGGCGCTCGTTTCGGCTGCCTCGCTCTACCCGCTGCAGATCGTCGAAGCCGAACGCTTCCTCGCTGACAGCCAGACCAAGAAGGACCTGAAGCCCAAGGCCAGCTGGGACGGCAGCATCGTATCGCTGCTCAACTACCCGGAAGTCGTGAAGATGATGGCCGAAGACCTCGACTGGACGCAACTTCTCGGCGAAGCCATCGTCAACCAGCAGCAGGATGTGCTCGCCGCCATCCAGCAACTGCGCGAACAGGCGGTGGCCAACGGCGTGATCAAGACCGACGAGAAAGTGAAGGTCATCAAGGAGGCCGACAACATCGTCATCCAGCCGGCCAGTCAGGACGTCATCTACGTTCCGCAGTACCAGCCCGAAATGCTCTACGCGCCGGGCTATGCCTATGCGCCCATCACCTATTACCCCAACCCCTATCCCTATTACTGGAATCCGGCTGCAACGTGGTTTGCCGGCGCGGTGACCGGCGCGATATGGGCTGCGGCAGTGGACTGGGATGACGGCTTCTGGGGCGGCGACTGGAACCACCACCACAATGGCGGCTGGGGCAACGATATCGACATCGACTGCAACAAGTGCATCATCGGCAGCGACTTCAACGGCAAGCTCAACGTCAACAACGTTGACTGGCGCAACGTTGACCGCAGCAAGATCAACTTCAACAAGAACGAATTCAACAAGATCGACAATTCGAAATTCAAAAACGGATTTTCGGACAACAAGGCGATGCGGCTTGATAACAAGGCCGCCAATATCAATGGCGGCAACCGCGCCAATGTCGTCAACAACAAGGGCAACTTCCAGGGCAACGACATCCGCAAGTCGACGCTCGACAATCTGAAGAAGCAGAATGTCAGCAACTTCAAGCCCGCGGACAAGATGGGGCGGCCGGGCAACAATGCACTGAAGCCCTCCGACAAGATGGCCCGCCCGGCCAACCTTGACCGGCCCGTGGGCAAGCCAAAGCCGGCCGGCAAGATCGACAACCGGCCCGACAAGCTCTCACCGCTCGGCGATGTGACGCGCGGCCGGGATGCGATGGCCCAGTCCAAGCGTGGCAACAAGTCGATGGGTGGCGGCGTCAGCCACCCCGACTTCAAGCTGCCGTCGGGCGGCGGTGGCAATGCGCAGAAATTCAAGGCGCCGAAGCACAAGATGAGCTCCGGCGGCGGCAACATGAAACGCAAGCGCCGGCACTGACAGCCAACAGCAGGACAGGAGAAGAAAATGACCATCAGGACTTTCACGTCCGCCATGCTGCTCGGCGCAGCGCTCGTGTTTGGCGGCGTTGCAGCACCAACGCCCGCAGTCGCGGCGGCAGCCGAACTCGAAGCCTACCTCGGCGCGGAACCCACACTGTTCGAGACGCCGGAAGCGGCCGTGCAGGCCTTCAGGGATACGATCGCCAAGGGCAGCCTCGCCGATGTGGCAAAGCTCCTCGGCCTCGATCCGGCGAAGCTCGAAGCGGCGGAAGGCATTTCGGCCATGATGGACGAGATCAAGGCCGCCGCGGCCGAGTCCGTCACCGTTGAAGGCGAAGATGACGTGCAGATCCTCGATCTCGGCCGCCAGCTCTGGCCCTTCCCCTTCCCCATCGTGAAGGGCGAAGATGGCAAGTGGGCCTTCGACACGGTCGCGGGGCTTGAGGAGATTGTAAACCGCCGCATCGGCGAGAACGAGCTCACCGCCATCGAAACGATGCGGCTCTACGTCGATGCCCAGAATGCCTATGCCGCCCAGGACCGCGATGCCGACGGCGTCGTCGAATTCGCCCAGAAGCTGCTGAGCAGCGAGGGCGCGATGGATGGGCTCTACTGGCCCTCCGAACAGGGCGATGGCGACAGCCCCGCAGGTCCGCTCGATCCGGACGCGCTGGAGAAAGCCAAGTCGGGCGATGGCTATTTCGGCTACAAGTTCCGCATCCTGACCAGGCAGGGCGCCAATGTGGCGGGCGGCGCTTATGATTATCTGATCAATGGCAACATGATCGGCGGCTTCGCGCTGATCGGCTGGCCGGCAAAATATGGCGAGACGGGCACCAGCACCTTTGTCGTCAATCAGGCGGGCGTGGTCTACGAGAAGGACTTCGGTGTGGACACCGAGAACATCGTGGCAAAGATCAAGACCTTCAATCCCGACGACAACTGGGACCTGGTCGAAGACTGACCGCGGCAGGCCTTGGGCATTGAGAGGGCGGCGCAAGTCAACTTGCGCCGCCCTTCCTGCTTATGGTCCGGGAGTGCCGCTCAGCCCTTGCCGGGCGGCTGGTCGTCGCTCTCCATGGGAACCCGCGCCTCGGCATCGAATTCCGTCTTCCGCTTCGGACTGAAGGCGTAGATCACAACGGCGATGAAGGCCAGCGGCACCAGCCACATCCACCACGCCGACAACAGCTCGCTCATCGTCTTCTCCTTTGGATTTTGCATTCAACACGCTAGCGAATTAGCGTCAGGCCGCCTTGGCCTCAATCAAATCGCCTGCATGGGCCGTAGCCTCTCGTCTGACGCGCCCACACGGGGGCAGGCAGCGGAAAGGCCGGATAGCGAAAAGCCGGGGATGGTGGCGCTCCCTGCGGGAATCGAACCCGCCTTTGCAACGTGAGAGGCTGCCGTCCTAACCGATAGACGAAGGGAGCTCTCCGAGGAATGCGCTCCCTATATAGGGGTGCGGGCGGCAGCGCAAGCGGGTCGGCTGCGGACCCGTCAGGGCGCAGCCGAAATCCGCGCGGTGATGGCGTTCTTGCGCAGGTCGAAGATGATGATCTCGCGCCCGGTGTTGATGATCAGCCGGTCACCGTCGAGTTGGGCATCCCGCAGGTCGGTTCCCTGCGGCAGCCCGAGGCTCAGTGCCGAGGGCGGCGGCTCGGAGGGCACCGCTGGCCTGCTTGCCGCCTTCCAGATAATTGTGCCGACCAGCGTCAGGAACAGCAACACGAGGATGACGCCCATGATATAGACCACGCGCAGCATGCGCTTGGCTGAGGGCGGCACCTCCATCATGGCGGCGTTCTGCGGATTGGCTTCACTGGAATCGTTCATGTCACTGCCTTCAAACACTCTGGAGACCCACGCCGCAGCAGCCGACAGGCTGGACAAGGCGCTGTCGCTTGCCTTTCCGGATGTCAGCCGGGCGCGGTTTCAGGCCCTTATCGCGGAAGGCGCCGTGTCTGTCGAGGGTTTGCCGGTGCGTGAGCCCAAGCACAAGGTGAAACCCGGCGATGTGCTGCGCGTTGTGCTGCCGGAGGCCGCTCCCGCAGCCCCCCTGCCCGAGGCGATGGACCTGGTGATCGTCCATGAAGATAAGGACGTGATCGTGATCGACAAGCCGCCCGGCCTCGTCGTGCACCCAGGTGCCGGCAATGAAACCGGAACGCTGGTCAACGCCCTCATCGCCCATTGCGGCGAAAGCCTGTCCGGCATCGGCGGGGTCAAACGCCCCGGCATCGTGCACCGCATCGACAAGGACACCAGCGGCCTTCTGGTGGTCGCCAAGAACGACCGTGCCCACCACGGCCTGTCGGAGCAATTCGCCGCCCACGGCCGCGATGGGCGGCTGGAGCGGAGCTACCTCGCCCTCGTCTGGGGCGTGCCGGAGCGGCGCAGCGGAACCATCGACGCCGCCATCGACCGCAGCACCGCCAACCGCCAGAAAATGGCCGTTTCCCGCAGTGCCAATGCCCGTCATGCAATCACCCATTACGAGTTGCTGGAAAGCCTCGGCAAGCCACCCGCCGCCAGCCTCATTCGCTGTCAGCTGGAAACCGGGCGGACCCACCAGATCCGCGTCCACATGGCGCATATCGGCCACCCGCTGCTGGGAGACGATGTCTACGGCGCGGGCTTCCGCACCTCCGCCAGAAAACTCGGCCCTGCTGCACGGGAGGCGCTTAACCGATTGAACCGTCAGGCCCTTCACGCAACATCACTGGGTTTCGAGCACCCGGTCACAGGCCGGCTGCTGCGGTTCGAAAGCCCCGCGCCAGACGATTTCGCCAAATTGCTTGACGCGCTGCGCGCGAACGTAACGGAAGCGTGATTATCTGTAACCGATCCAGTGTCTTATTTTCTGCGTAATTACCGGTTAGAGACCAGGCTCAGACAGGAAAGGTATTGACCATGGCAAAGACCACATCCCTTCCCGCAATCGCCTCGGGCGAGGCCGGCCTGCAGCGCTATCTGCAGGAAATCCGCCAGTTTCCCATGCTGCAGCCGGACGAGGAATACATGCTCGCCAAACGCTGGAAGGAGCATGGCGACGCGAAGGCCGCGCAGAAGCTCATCACCAGTCACCTCCGCCTTGTGGCCAAGATCGCCATGGGCTACCGCGGCTATGGCCTGCCGATCGGCGAGGTCATTTCCGAGGGTAACGTGGGCCTCATGCAGGCCGTGAAGAAGTTCGAGCCGGACAAGGGCTTCCGCCTCGCCACATATGCCATGTGGTGGATCAAGGCTTCGATTCAAGAGTTTGTGTTACGGTCCTGGTCGCTCGTGAAGATGGGCACCACCGCCAACCAGAAGAAGCTGTTCTTCAACCTGCGCAAGGTGAAGAGCCAGATCGAGGCACTGGAGGACGGCGACCTGCGCCCCGACCAGGTGCAACTGATCGCCAAGAAGCTTGGTGTGACCGAGGAAGACGTGGTGTCGATGAACCGCCGCCTCGGCGGCGATACCTCGCTCAACGCCCACATGCGCGATGACAGCGAAGGCGAGTGGCAGGACTGGCTGGTGGATGAGTCAGACAACCAGGAAGAAATGCTCGCCCAGTCGGAAGAACAGCAGATGCGCCACGGCCTTCTGGTGGAGGCGATGGAAAAGCTCACCGACCGTGAGCGCCGGGTGTTCCAGGCCCGCCGCCTTCAGGATGAACCGGCGACGCTCGAGGACCTGAGCCAGGAATTCGGTGTCTCGCGCGAGCGTATCCGCCAAATCGAAGTGCGCGCCTTCGACAAGGTGCAGAAGGCGGTGAAGAACGCGTCCCAGCGCCTGCTCGCTCCCAAGACCCTGCCAGCGCCCAGTGCCGGCTGAACAGCGCGTCGTCTTCGTATCGCCTCTTCTCTCCTGGCGCGGGCTCCGGCCCGCGCTTTTTTGCGCAGGGCGCGCGCGGATCGGGAGCAGGCTTACCAGGCCGTCCTACTGGAACAGCCCCTTCTTGCGCGGCGTGGCAAAATAGATCTGCACGGCCCAGATTTTCCCGCCTCGCTCGATGACGCCGGTCGAGACGAACTGGAAACTGCGGTTCACCATCACCTTGCGGTGCACCCGGCTCTTCACCCATTGCTGGAACAGCGCCGCGGCCTTGGCATCATCCACCGGCGTGTCCTGCGTGTCTTTCGCGGCGATCTCGCCGATCGAGGGATATTTGGTCACATCGCCCACGAAGGCCGCCATGCGGCCCTGAAAGCTCTGCCCGGTGGAGGCATTGTGCCCCATGAAGCCATTGAGCATCATGTCAGCTGCATGGGCGCGCGCGGCGGCCTCGAAGGCGGGGTCGGGCGTGATGGGTTCCTTGCCCTGATCGATGCGGTAGGCGCTGGCAAGTGCCGCGAGCCGTGCTTCAAGATCGGGGCGGAAGCGGGAGCCCTCTGGCGGGTTGGCGTTGAGGCCCGTGGCATAGTCAAGGTAAGGTCCAGCCGCGGCCGGCCCAGCCATGGCGGCAAGGCCCAGAACGGCAAGCACCACGCACCTGCGGCTCAAATTGTCAGGCATCGGATCAGACTCCATAAACCAACACGAAAAAATCAGACGTTGTTTTTACAACCCGAATGAGCGCGTTTACGTTTCTCTTCATCAGCCTTCATACCCTCAGCCGGAGAAATTTCGACGAGGAGGCGAAGGGTGTCAGCGGATCGGGCTTGGGGATTGGGAACGCTGTTCCCCATCGGAAGCTATGTTCACAAAGGTCGCATCGCGGTTTCCATTCTGGCCGGCGCCATCGGCGCCACACTCACCCTCGCGGCGGCTTCGCATGTGTTTGGGGCGGAAGCACGGCTGACCACCTTCTGGGGCCTTGCCGCGATGTTCACTGCAAATGCGACGGCATTGGTGCTGGGGCTGGGCTTCGGCACCATCAACGGCGCCTTCCGCCGGCGTGATGAGGTGACGGGCTTCATGCTGAAGCCCGCCCTCCTCCAGCTGGCGGACGAGCATCTGGCGCGGGCCACAGCGGGGAAATCCGATTGCGCCCTCATCCTGTGCGAACTGATCGCGCTGTCCGGCCTTGTCAGGGTACAGGGCCGCGCCGCCGAAGAGCAGATCATCCGCGAGGCTTCGCAGCGGCTGGCCGCGCTGCTGCCGAAAGACGCCCTGGCAGCCCGCTGGGGCGAGGAAACATTCGTGATCTTCGTTCCTTCTGCCGGCAGTGCCATGGAAATGCTCAGCCTCACGCGGGCCATCACCGACAGCCTGGCGGCGGGCATCGAAATCAGCGGCATCAAGCTGGCCAGCGCGCCCTTCTGCGGCATCGCGCGCGGGCCCGCCGATGGCGCCACCGTCATGGAGTTGTTCCGCAGCGCCGAACTTGCGCTGGAGCAGGCCCGCAAACAGGGAAAGCCGGGTTATGGCTTCTTCAGCCCCGAACTCGCCGCCATCTCGAAGCGTCAGCTTGCCGTGCAACGCGCCGTGGCACATGCGCTGGAGAACAAGGCCTTCCGGCTCGACTTCCAGCCCATATACAACATGCGCTCGGGCGAACTCACTGGCTTCGAGGCGCTGATCCGCCTGCATGATGCGGAACTGGGGCCCATCCCGCCCGCCGAATTCATTCCCATCGCCGAGCAGGAAGGGCTGATCGTCGCCATCGGCGAATGGGCGCTCGATGCGGCGTGCCGCATTGCCGCGCAATGGCCGCCCCATCTCATGGTGGCTGTCAACCTGTCGCCGGTACAGCTTCTGTCGGGCGCCATCGTCAGCACCATCCGCGATGTGCTGGCGCGATACAGCCTTCCCGCCTACCGTCTGGAGATCGAGATCACCGAAGGCATCCTGCTGACCGAGAGCGAAATGGTGCTGCATCAGCTCAGCGTCCTGCGCGACATGGGCGTTGCCGTGGCGCTTGATGATTTCGGCACTGGCTATTCGAGCCTCAGCTATCTCTGGAAATTCCCGTTCTCGAAGCTGAAGATCGACCGCAGTTTCGCCGCCGCGCTTGATGTATCGCCGCCCGCCAAGGGCATCGTGCGGACCATTGCCCGGCTTGGCCACGGGCTTGGCATGATGGTGACCGCAGAAGGCATCGAAACCGAAAGCCAGCTTGCGGTATTGCGCGAGGCCGGTTGCGACTTCGCCCAGGGCTTCCTGCTCGGACGGCCCGCGCATGAGACCGAACTGGCGGCGATCATCCTCCGCAGCTTCGCGGAAGACCTGAAGCGCAAGGCAAAGGACACTGGCCGATCCGCGGCCTGAACAGCCGTCCGGCACGGCTGCCCTGCGCCTCCGGGCCTTTTCTTCCGCTGCCACTCCGTCTAGTTTGCGCATCAGGTCATTTTCAGCGGTCATCATGCGCAAGCTTTCACCTCCCAAGGCCATCTCTCACGCGGTCAACTCAGTCTGGACGTACCGGGCCGTGGCGCTCCGTATCCTGACGCCGTGGCTGCCGGTCATCATTGCTCTCAGCGCGCTGGAATATCTGGCCGGCTCCCCTGAGCCGGTGGCCGAAGGCATGGGATCGGCCGGGCTGATGCAGATCGTCTCGACAGCAGTGGCGATTGCCGCCGTAGCCGCCATGTCGGTCAACTGGCACCGCTTCATCCTGCGCGACGAGCAGCCGCAGGGCATGCGGCTCGACGGCCTGATGCTTCGCTATGCGGGAAACACCATCCTTACCATGCTGCCGATGCTGCTGCCCGCCATGCTGATGGTGTTCGGCATCGTGTTCTTCCCGCCGCTCGCCACCCTGGCCGGCATTCCGCTGCTGCTGATCATGGGTGCCTTCATAACGAGGCTGTCGGTCAAGCTGCCCGCCGTGGCGCTTGGCGACAAGGGCTTCACCTTCCGCGACGCCTGGGCGGCCACGCAGGGCAATTTCTGGCCATGCCTCGGCGTGTTCGTTCTCAATGCACTCATCCTGCTGGTCTTCTTCCTGGCACTCAGCGCCGCATCAAGCCTGCTGAACCACATCAGCCCAGCCTTTGCGATGGTGTTCCTCGTGGTGGCGGCGGGCCTGCTGCAGCTTGTCTATTCGCTGATCAACGCCTCGATCCTCACCTCACTCTACGGCTACTTCGTCGAACGCCGCGACTTCTGAAACTTGACAGAGGTCAAGGCACTCCCTTCCACGAAGCGCAGACTGCGCACTTACTGGAAAGTTGAAGGGGGTTTCATGTCAAATACGGCGTCCATCGCACCGCCACAGCCGCTGCCGCCGGCAACCCTGCCAGTCATCCCGGCTGCTGCTGAGCCGGAACGTCCGCCGATAGCCGAAGTGCGCCTGACTCCGGCGCAACTCCGCCACAATCCGGAAGCGATCCGGCATGCCTTTGAAACCGGCGAATTCCCCTACAAGACGCAGCTCGGCAACAAGGCCTATGAAGAGCAGATGGCGCTTCTGCAGGTCGAGCTTCTCAAGCTGCAGAACTGGGTGAAGGAAACGGGCGAGCGCATTGTGGTGCTGTTCGAGGGCCGCGATGCGGCCGGCAAGGGCGGCACCATCAAGCGCTTCATGGAGCATCTGAACCCGCGCGGGGCGCGTGTGGTGGCACTCGAAAAGCCCAGCGAGCGCGAGCGCACGCAATGGTATTTCCAGCGCTACATCGAAAACCTGCCGTCTGGCGGCGAGATCGTGTTCTTCGACCGCTCCTGGTACAACCGCGCCGGTGTCGAGCGCGTCATGGGTTTCTGCAGCCCCAATGACTATCTCGAATTCATGCGCCAGTGCCCGGAACTCGAGCGTATGCTGGTACGCTCCGGCATCCGGCTGTTCAAGTTCTGGTTCTCGGTGACAAGGGACGAGCAGCTGCGCCGCTTCAAGGCGCGCGAGCATGATCCGCTGAAGCAGTGGAAGCTCTCGCCCATCGACAAGGCCTCGCTCGACAAATGGGATGACTATACCGAGGCGAAGGAAGCCATGTTCTTCTACACCGACACGGCGGATTCGCCCTGGACCATCATCAAGTCTGACGACAAGAAACGCGCGCGGCTCAACTGCATGCAGTTCTTCCTCTCCGCCGTTCCCTACCCCAATCGCAACGAAAAGGTCGTGACGGGCCCGGACCCGCTGATCGTCGGCAGTTCAGCACATGTGATCGGGCGCGATGACCACATACTCGGCAAGACGCTGCGCCCCGGAAAGGCAAAGCGCTGAGGAAACACCCCGCACCCATTCGGAAAAAGATGGCCGGGTCGGGCCCGGCCAAGATGATCGCGGACCGGGCTCTCGCCTCAATCCTCGAAGGGGTCCTTCATCAGGATCGTGTCCTCGCGCTCCGGGCTTGTTGACAGCAGCGCCACCGGGCATTCGATCAGCTCTTCGAGATACTTCACATATTTGATGGCCTGCGCGGGAAGCTGCGCCCAGCTCCTGGCACCCGCTGTCGTGCCCTTCCAGCCCTCGAAGCTTTCATAAACCGGCACCACGCGTTTCTGCGCTTCCTCGGCGGCGGGAAGACGGTCGATCTTCTTGCCGTCGAGTTCATAGCCGATGCCGACCTTGATTTCCTCCAACCCGTCCAGCACGTCGAGCTTGGTCAGCGCGATGCCATGGATGCCCGATGTCTTGATCGCCTGGCGCACCAGCACCGCGTCGAACCAGCCGCAGCGGCGCTTCCGGCCTGTTACCGTGCCGAATTCGCGGCCGCGCTGGCCGATGTATTCGCCAACCTCATTCTCCTGCTCGGTCGGAAACGGGCCGGAGCCGACGCGTGTCGTATAGGCCTTCGCGATACCCAGCACATAGCCAATGGAAGACGGCCCCAGGCCGGAACCCGCCGCAGCCTGCCCGGCCACCGTGTTGGAGGAGGTGACATAAGGATATGTGCCATGGTCGATATCGAGCAGGATGCCTTGCGCGCCTTCGAACAGGATGCGCTTGCCGTCCCGCTTCATGTCGTCGAGCAGCGCCCACACGGCATCCGAGAAGGGCAGGATGCGCGGCGCGATCTGGGCCAGTTCGGCGATGAGGTCGGCGGCTTTCAGTTCTGGCTGGCCAAGGCCGCGGCGCAGCGCATTGTGGTGGGCGAGAAGCCGCTCCACCTTGGGGCGAATGGTCGACAGGTCAGACAGATCATTCACCCGGATGGCGCGGCGGCCCACCTTGTCTTCATAGGCGGGGCCAATGCCACGACCCGTCGTGCCGATCTTGCCAGCACCCGCAGCAGCCTCACGGATATTGTCCAGTTCGCGGTGCAACGGCAGGATGAGCGTGGCATTGCCGGCGATGCGCAGATTGGCGCGCGAGACTTCGACGCCCTGCGAGGAGAGCTTGTCGATCTCGGCGGCAAGCGCCCAGGGGTCGATCACCACGCCATTGCCGATGACCGAGAGCTTGCCCGGCCTGACGATGCCGGAGGGCAGCAGCGAAAGCTTGTAGGTGACGCCATCGATCACCAGCGTATGGCCGGCATTGTGCCCGCCCTGGAAGCGCACCACCACATCGGCCCGCTCGGACAGCCAGTCCACCAGCTTGCCCTTGCCCTCGTCGCCCCACTGGGCGCCGACCACCGCCACATTCGCCATTTCAGGCTCCTTTCAGACATAGGAACGGCCCCGTGCGGAGTTTCCGCCGGAGCCGTTTCGGGTTCATACACGAACGGGCGCGGAAGGCAAATCCGGGAAAACAGCTTTCCCCTGCCCCTTTTGTCTCAGAACGCCAGCGGCTTGGCCTGCTTCACCTGCGGAAGTTTGCTGACGGCGCCCAGAACGGCGGCGGGCACCGGTTCGTCGACCGAAACGAGGCAGATCGCTTCACCACCCTGCGCCTTCCGGCCCAGGTTGAAGGTGGCAATGTTCACGCCCGCATTCCCAAGCAACATGCCGAGCGCGCCGATGAAGCCAGGCTTGTCCTCATTGGTGATGTAGAGCATGTGGGGGCCAAACTCGGCCTCGAGATCGATGCCTTTGATCTGGATGATGCGGGCCTTGCCATCCGAGAAGACGGTGCCCGCCACTGAGCGCTCAATCCCCGCTGTCTTCACGGTGAGGCGGATATAGGTTTCATAAGCGCCGCGCTGCGTCTGCTTTACCTCGTCAACCTTGATGCCACGCTCGCGGGCCACGACGGGGGCGGAGACCATGTTCACTGTGCCCAGCATCGGCTGCAGAATTCCAGCGAGCGCCGCGGAGGTGAGCGCCCGGGTATTCATTTCGCCCACCTCGCCCGCATATTCGATGATGATGCCCGTCACCGCCTCATCAGTAAGCTGGCCCGCGAAGGAGCCGAGCTTTTCGGCAACCGCAATGAAGGGCTTCAGACGCGGGGCTTCATCCGCTGAAATCGAGGGCATGTTGAGCGCATTGGAGACAGCGCCGGAAATCAGATAATCCGCCATCTGTTCCGCCACCTGCAACGCTACATTCTCCTGCGCTTCGCCGGTGGATGCCCCGAGGTGCGGCGTGGCCACCACAGTCTCCAGCCCGAAGAGCTTGTGGGTCGTCGCGGGCTCCACTTCGAACACATCGAGTGCTGCGCCCGCCACATGGCCTGACGTGAGAGCATCATGCAGCGCGTCCTCGGCCACAAGTCCGCCACGGGCGCAGTTGATGATGCGCACGCCCTTCTTGCATTTCGCAAGGGCAACGGCATCGATGATGTTCCGGGTCTTTTCGGTCAGTGGCGTGTGCAGCGTGATGAAGTCGGAGCGGCGGAAGATGTCGTCGAGTTCCACCTTCTCGACCCCGATTTCAACAGCGCGCTCCGGGCTGAGGAACGGATCAAAGGCGATGACCTTCATGCGGAGGCCAAGCGCCCGGTCTGCCACGATGGCGCCGATGTTGCCGCAGCCGATGACACCCAGCGTCTTGTTGAACAACTCGACACCCATGAAGCGGTTCTTCTCCCACTTGCCTGCATGGGTGGAGGCGTTGGCTTCCGGAATCTGCCGGGCCAGCGCCATCATCATCGAGATCGCATGTTCGGCGGTGGTGATGGCGTTGCCGAAGGGCGTGTTCATCACCACAATGCCGCGCTGCGTGGCGGCGGGAATGTCGACGTTGTCGACACCGATTCCAGCACGGCCGATCACCTTGAGCCTCGTGGCGGCGGCAATGATCTTCGGCGTGACCTTGGTGGCAGAGCGGATGGCGAGGCCATCATAATTCGGGATGGCGGCCAGCAGCGCATCCTTGTCCTTGCCGAGATCGGGGAGGTAATCGACCTCCACGCCACGGTCGCGGAAAATCTGCACGGCGGTTTCGGAAAGCTTGTCGGATACGAGAACACGGGGGGCCATGATGGGCACTCCAGACATGGGATGAGTTTGAAAGCAGGCGGGCAGATCAGGCGGCGGTAGCCTGGGCATAGGCCCAGTCGAGCCACGGCATCAGCGCTTCGAGATCGGACGTCTCAACCGTTGCGCCACACCAGATGCGCAGCCCCGGCGGCGCATCGCGGTAGGAGCCGATGTCGAAGGCGGCATTCTCCGCTTCGAGCAGCTTCACCATCTTCTTTGGCACACTTTCATCGGCCTTGAGCGTCAGGCAAACCGAGGTGTTTGAGCGCGTGGCCTTGTGCTTCGCCAGGTTCTGCGCAAAGCCACGCGAGTCGATCCAGGCCTGCACCACAGCCGCATTGGCATCGGCTCGCGCCATCAGGCCCTTCAGCCCGCCCACCGACTGCGCCCACTCCAGCGCCACGATGTAATCCTCCACGCACAGCATGGACGGCGTGTTGATCGTCTCGCCCTCGAAGATGCCCGCAATCAGCTTGCCGCCACTGGTCAGGCGGAAGATCTTGGGCATTGGCCAGGCGGGCGTATAGCTTTCAAGCCGCTCCACCGCGCGGGGGCCGAGGATCAGCACGCCGTGCGCGCCCTCACCACCCAGCACCTTCTGCCAGGAGAAGGTGACGACATCGAGCTTGGAAAAATCAAGGTTCTGCGCGAAAGCGGCGGAGGTTGCGTCACAGATCGTCAGGCCCGCGCGGTCAGCCGGAATCCACGTGGCATCCTGAACCCGCACACCGGAGGTGGTGCCGTTCCAGGTGAAGACCACATCATGCGCGAAGTTGACCGCGCTGAGATCGGGCAACACGCCATAGGGTGCCGTCAGCTTGCGCGCATCCTTGAGCTTCAGCTGCTTCACAACATCGGAAACCCAGCCTTCCCCGAAGCTTTCCCAGGCCAGCATGTCCACCGGGCGCTCGCCCAGCAAGGACCACATGGCCATTTCAACCGCCCCCGTGTCGGAGGCGGGAACGATGCCGATGAGGTGCGTATCAGGCACCTCAAGCACCTCGCGCGTCAGCGTGATGGCGCGCTTGAGACGCGCCTTGCCGAGGCTCGAACGATGCGAACGGCCAAGAACGTCGGTATTGAGGAGATCAGGGGCCCAGCCCGGAATTTTTGCACAGGGGCCGGAAGAAAAATGCGCGCACGCAGGGCGCAGCGCCGGTTTATTCGTCATGTTGTTGCTCCATCCTTGCAGATGGACCGGCCCTCGGTGGGGAGGGCTAGCCCGTCCTCGCTATCGCGCATTTCACAGCGCACCGCAAGAGGGCATTTGGAAACCGAACAGGGCGGCAGCGCATCGAAGCGCCGCCGCCCTGCTCAATCGGTGAGGGTCAGCCTCTGTGTCAGAAGCTGTAGCGCAGGCCCACCAGTGCTTCATTGGCATAGGCGCTGTCACCATCGAAGATCTGGCGGAAGCGGTAGCCGACATCAGCGCTCACACTGTCCGTGAGGCTCACTTCCATGCCAGCCATCAGGCTGTAGGCCACGCCTTCACTGTCGTGACCCTTGATGCCCGACCAGCCATAGCCGATACCGGCACCCAGATAGGGCGTGATCATGGTCTGGGTCGGAATGTCGAAGTAGACATTGCCGAGCACCGAGCCGAAGTGCGAATGCTCATCGCCGATACCGGCATAGTCGCCGCGCAGGTCGGCACGCAGGTTATCATTGAACTGATAACCGACACCGCCGCCCAGCAGGAAGCCGCTATCGCTCTTGTCGCCGCCATTCAGCCACGACCAGCCGGCATCGCCGCGGAGATACCAGCTCGACATTGTGACAACATCAACGGGCGCATAGGCATCAGCTGCAACTGCGGTTCCCGATACACCGGCAATGAGGCCGAGGCTCAGCAGCGTCTTGGTGAAGAATTTCATGGTACAGTACTCCCTTGCAAACAGCCAAAGATCTAATGCCTGAAAAGTTAAAACTGTTCCTTGTTCCAACCCGGGCACGAATGCGGCGGAAACAAGTCAACAGCCCTTTGTTGCCTGAAAGCTACAGAAAATGTCCCATTCTGAACGGCATCATTGACCACTCAGCCACCATGGTGCTGAATCAATGACAATTCCATCTCTCACGGCAGTGTTCTGGGAATGGAAGGCACGCCAAATCGAACCTGGAGGATATTCCCGATGCGACTTCCACTTGCCGCAATACTGCTGTTCGGTGCCTGCACCGCTGCCGCCGCCGACTGCCCGGTGGGCGAGATCGAGACAGCACTGGGCGGGCCGCTTGAGCACCTGAGCAAGACCGAGATGCAGGTCAGCGATATTCAGTCCACGGAAGGTGGCGTGTGGCGCATCTACCAGAAATCGGACGGCAAGCTCGATACGCTGATCCGCATCGATGGCGGCGAATCCGGCATGGGCGAGACGCGGCTGTCCATCGTCAGTGACTCTGCCTATGGCATCGCGCGGACGCGCGTCGACTATCTCCGCCACGCCTTCATCGACGGGGCGGGGCCGAACGGTACGGCAAAGCGTACCACGGAGTATTTCTATTTCTGCGGCGGCAAGCTCTACCTGCCGCCCGACATGTATGCAACGCTCGACAACGGCGCCTATGCAAGGGCCGGTGAGGAGTCGAGAAAGCGCATGCTGCTCGACACGGATATCGC
>CAYMQH010000051.1:0-22993 GCA_964392525.1 uncultured Aestuariivirga sp. | reverse complement strand
TTGGTGAGCCCGTCGGGGATCGAACCCGAGACCCTCTGATTAAAAGTCAGATGCTCTACCGCTGAGCTACGGGCCCACGGCCGGGATTCTGGGGCCCGGCGGAAAGCGAGCGGACCATAGTGGGGGGGATCATCCGGGTCAATAGAAGATGGCTGAACGGCCTGAAAATCGGATTTGCCATACTCTCGCCTCTTGCGGCGGGAAATGCTAGCTGAGGGTTGCAGGAAACTCATGACGGTTTGGGGCGGAATGACCGAAATTGCGATTGTAGTGCTGGCGGCAGGCAAGGGGACGCGCATGAAATCCGCCTTGCCCAAAGTAATGCACAAGGTGGCGGGGCGCAGCCTTCTCGGGCATGTGCTCCACGCCGCAAAGGCCCTCGATCCGGCGGAGGCCGTGGTGGTCGTCGGGCCCGGCATGGATGCGGTGGCGGCCGAGGCGGCGGCGTTCTTTCCGAATGCCAGATCGGCCGTTCAGGCCGACAGGCTGGGCACGGCCCATGCCGTCTCGATGGCGCGGGAGGCGCTTTCCGCTTTTCACGGTACCGTGCTGATTCTTTATGGCGATGTGCCGCTGATTGCGCCCGCCAGCCTCAAGGAACTGGCCGAACTTGCCGGCGGCGGCATGGCCGTGCTGGGTTTCGAAGCGAAAAACCCCCATGGTTATGGCAGGTTGCTGCGCAGTGGCGCGGGGCATGTCGTGGCTATCCGCGAGGAACTCGATGCGAGCCCGGATGAGCGGGCGATCAACCTCTGCAATTCGGGGATCATCGCAATTTCCTCCGCGCTGCTGTGGGCGCTGCTGCCGAAGATCGGCAATGCCAATGCCAAGGGCGAGTATTACCTCACCGATCTCGTCGAACTGGCGGCGGCCGCGGGTGCGCCCTGCAGGCTTGCCCTCTGCAGCGAGGCGGAGGTTGCCGGCGTCAACGACCGCACTCAGCTTGCTGCCATCGAGTCGACACTGCAGGATCTTTACCGCCGCCGCCACATGCTGAATGGCGTGACGCTGGTCTCGCCGGAGACAGTGTTCTTTGCAGCCGATACCGTCATCGCAGCGGATGTGGTGATCGAACCGCATGTGGTGTTCGGGCCCGGGGTCGATATCGCCGGGGGGGTGGACATCCTCGCCTTTTCCCACATCGAAGGGGCCCGCATTTCAAGCGGAGCGCGGATCGGCCCCTATGCACGGCTGCGCCCCGGAGCTGAGATCGGAGCCCAGGCTCATATCGGGAATTTTGTCGAGGTGAAGAAGTCGGTCATCGGCCGGGGTGCAAAAGCCAATCACCTCTCCTATATCGGGGACGCGGTGGTGGGTGCGAAGAGCAATATCGGGGCGGGCACGATCACCTGCAACTATGATGGTTTCGAAAAGCACCTGACAGAGATCGGCAGCGATGTTTTCGTCGGTTCGAACACGGCGCTCGTTGCGCCGGTCAAGGTGGGAGACGGCGCCTCGATCGCGGCGGGCAGTGTGATTACCAGGTCTGTTCCGGCGGATTCGCTGGCCATGGCGCGCGCCGACATGGATGTGCGTGAAGGATGGGCGGCGCGTTACAAGCAGATGAAGGCGGCAAAGAAGGCTGCAAAGAAGAAGGTTTGAGGCATTTCGCATGTGTGGAATCGTAGGCATTCTCGGCAAGGATCCAGTGGCGGAGAACATCGTGGAGGCGCTGCGCCGCCTTGAGTACCGGGGTTATGATTCATCCGGCGTCGCTACGCTCACCCAGAATGGCATCGAGCGACGCCGGGCGGTGGGCAAGCTCAAGAACCTGGCCTATCTCCTCGACCGGGACCCGCTGGGCGGCACATCCGGCATCGGCCATACGCGCTGGGCCACGCATGGCGGCGTCACCGAAACCAATGCGCACCCGCATGTCGTGGGCGATGTGGTGGTGGTTCACAATGGCATCATCGAAAACTTCCGGGCTCTCAAGGAAGAATTGACGGCCGCCGGTGCGGTGTTCACGACGCAGACCGACACGGAAGTTGTCGCGCAGGCGCTGGCGCGCGAACTGGCCAGCGGCAAGTCGCCACGTGAGGCGGTGCGTGACGTCCTCTCCCGGCTTGAAGGCGCCTTTGCCCTCGCCATTCTGTTCAAGGGCGAGAACGACCTGATGATCGGAGCCCGCAATGGCCCGCCGCTGGCGGTGGGACACGGCGATGGCGAGATGTATATCGGGAGCGATGCCATTGCACTCGCGCCCTTCACCAACCGCATCACCTACCTTGAAGATGGTGACTGGGTGGTGCTGACCCACACCACCGCAGAGATCTTCGATGCGCACGGCAAGCGCGTTGAACGGCCTATGAGCTTCAGCCAGGCTTCCACCATGCTGGTGGACAAGGGCAATCACCGCCACTTCATGGCGAAGGAAATCGCCGAGCAGCCCGAAGTGATCGGCCATACACTTGCCGAATATGTCGATTTCGCCGAAGGCACGGTGCGCGTTCCGGCCTCGCTTCCGTTCGATTTTGCCAAGCTTGACCGCATCATCATCACGGCCTGCGGCACCGCTTCCTACGCGGGCCTCACGGCAAAATACTGGTTCGAGCGCGTGGCTCGCCTGCCGACCGAAGTCGACATCGCCTCGGAGTTCCGCTACCGGGAAGCCCCGCTGTCGAAGAATGGTCTTGCCATTGTCGTCTCGCAATCGGGTGAAACAGCCGATACGCTGGCCGCATTGCGTTATTGCAAGCAGCAGGGCCAGCATACGTTGGCCGTGGTGAACGTGCCGGAATCGACCATCGCCCGTGAGTGCGAAGTTGTGTTTCGAACTTTTGCAGGGCCGGAAATCGGGGTTGCCTCCACCAAGGCCTTCACCTGCCAACTCACCGCGCTTGCCTGTCTCGCCATCCTGGCGGGCAAGATGCGCGGAACCATCACACTGGAGCAAGAGAGGGAGCTTGTCCGTGCACTGACGATGGCGCCCCGCTACATCACGGACATCCTGAGGGACGAGAAGCACATCGGTGATGTGGCGCGCGACATTGCCCATGCCAAGGACGTGCTGTTCCTCGGCCGCGGCCTCAACTATCCGATTGCCCTGGAGGGTGCGCTGAAACTCAAGGAGATTTCATACATCCACGCCGAGGGCTATGCGGCGGGTGAGTTGAAGCACGGGCCGATCGCCTTGATCGACGAGAATGTTCCGGTCATCGTGATCGCGCCCCATGATGAGCTTTACGAAAAGACCATCTCCAACATGGAGGAGGTGGCGGCCCGCGGCGGCAAGATTGTGCTGCTGACCGATGAGCACGGCATGAAGGACAATGGCGACAGGGCCTTCCGCTCCATCCGGATTCCGAAGGCACACTCCTTCATCAGCCCGCTGCTCTATGCGGTTCCTGTCCAGTTGCTCGCCTATCACGCGGCCGTGTTCATCGGCACCGACGTGGACCAGCCGCGCAACCTTGCAAAATCCGTCACCGTGGAGTGACGGCATCCTCCTGCCGCGCCGGTCAGGCTGCGGCAGGTCCGGCGGGTTCAGTGTGATCCGTCGCAGGGGCAGCCTTGGGGCTGACGTTTGCCTTTTCGCGCAGCCACTGGAACACCACATAGAGAACCGGTATCAGGAATATGCCAACCAAGGCGGCGGCGATCATGCCGCCGAACACCGCGGTACCGACTCCACGCCGGCTCATCATCCCGGCCCCCTCCGCGAAGACCAGCGGGATGAGGCCCGCGATGAAGGCGAAGCTCGTCATCATCACGGCGCGGAAGCGCTCCTTGGCGCCGGCCGTTGCGGCCTCCGCGATGCTCAATCCCTTGCGGCGTCCTTCCATGGCGAATTCGACGATCAGAATGCCATTCTTGGCCGCGAGCGCGATGAGCACGACGAGGCCGATCTGAGCATAGAGATTATTGTCAAGTCCCGAGAGTTTGAGCGCCAGGAGCGAGCCCATGACACCGGCCGATACCGAGAGCAGCACGGCGATGGGGATCGTCCAGCTTTCATAAAGCCCCACGAGGAAGAGATAGGCGAACAGCACGGCAAGGCCGAGGATCATGGTGGTCTTGCCGCTGGCCTCGATTTCCTGCAGGGCCGTGCCGGTCCACTCATAGCCATAGCCGGCGGGCAGGGTGGTCGCGGCGATCTGCTGCATGGCGGCAATCGCCTCGCCCGAGCTGTGGCCCGGCGATGGGCTGCCGTTCACCGTGGCGCTGCTGACATTGTTGAAGCGGATGATGGACTGTGGTCCGAGGATCATGCGAACCTCGGCAAACGCCTTCACTGCAACCATCTCTCCTTTATTGTTGCGGACATAGATGTCGTAGATGTCATCGATCTTGGCGCGGTCAGCCGCCTCACCCTGTACGACCACCTGCCAGGTGCGGCCGAACATGTTGAAGTCGTTGACGTAGGAGCTGCCCAGCACAGCCTGCAGCGTGCTGAATACATTCGCCAGGTTCAGCCCCAGCGTTTGCACCTTGTCACGGTCGATATCGAGGAAGAGTTGGGGCGTGTTGGCGGAATAGGTGGTGAAGACACGCGCCAGGTCGGGTGACTGGTTTGCGGCAAAGACCAGGCCTCGGGAGACCGCTGCAAGGTCTGCCGGGGAGGCACCGGTGAAGTTCTGCAACTGGAATTCAAAGCCGCTGCCTGTGCCAAGCCCGATGATGGGCGGCAGGTTGTAGAAGATCACATTGGCGCGCTTCACCTGCTGGCCCATGGCCGACAGCTTGGGGATCAGGCCGCGCACCGAGAGTTCCGGCGTGGTGCGCTTGGCGAAGGGTTCGAGCGTCAGAACCATCAGCGCCGCGTTGGACTTAACCTGACCATCCAGCATGCTGTAGCCGACGACGCTCATGGCGCCCGCAACTCCCGGCACGCTGCGTACCATGTCCTCGACCTGCTTGGCGACATCCGCCGTCACATTCACGGAGGCGCCTTCCGGCAGTACGATTTCACCGAAAATGGCGCCCTGGTCCTCGGCGGGTAGGAAGCCCGACGGCGTGGTCTTGAACAGCCATCCGGTGACGGGGAAAATCACGGCAAGGCCGATGAGGCCGACGATGGCGATGCGCACCATCCGCCTCACCACGCCTGCGTAGCCATCCCGTGCGTGGTTGATGCCCGCCATGATCTGCCGCATCGGGAAACGCTTCGGTCCGTGCGACTGCTTCAGCAGCACCGCGCACAGGGCCGGCGCCAGGGTCAGTGCATTGATGGCGGAGATCATCATCGACACAGTGACGACCACCGCGAACTGCTTGAACAATTCGCCCGAAATGCCGGGAATGAAGGCAACCGGCACGAAGACCGACATCAGCACCAGCGTGATGGCGATGATGGGGGCGGTGATCTCCCCCATCGCCTTGCGCGCCGCTTCGGCTGGCGTCATGGAAGGGTCTTCTTCCATCTTGGCCTCGACGGCCTCGACGACCACGATGGCGTCATCGACAACGATGCCGATGGCCAACACGAGGGCGAGCAGCGACACCGTATTGGCGGAGAAGCCCAGAGCCATCATCACGGCAAAGGTACCGATCAGCGACACCGGAACGGCAATCAGCGGAATGAGGGTGGCGCGCGCCGAACCGAGAAACAGGAACACCACGATGACAACGAGAACGAAGGCCTCGAACAGCGTCTTCACCACCTCGTGGATGCTCTCCTCCACGAACTGCGTCGTATCGTAGGTGATGGTGTAGCCCATGCCTTCGGGGAAGCCGGACCTTGCATTCTCAAGAATTTCGCTGACTGCCGCTGCGCTCGAGATGGCATTGCCGCCGGGAGCCTGGTAGACGCCGATCACGGCGGCGGGCGAACTGTTATAGCGGCCCTGCGATTCAGAGAGCCGTGCACCGCGTTCCACGCGCGCTACGTCCCGCAGGCGCACGAAGGAACCGCCCTCGGTGGCCCTGACCACGATGTCCTCGAACTCCTCGACCGTTGTGAGGCGACCCTCGGTGGTGATCGTCAATTGATAGCGCTGGTCGGGCAGTGCCGGCTGTGCGCCGATACGGCCGATGGCGGCCTGCAGGTTCTGCTGCTTCAGTGCGTTGATGATGTCATCCGGCGTCATCCGGAAGTCGGCCAGCCGCTTTGGATCCAGCCAGATGCGCATGCTGTAGTCTGTGGGCGTCAGCAGGGTGACGTCTCCCACGCCAGGAACACGTTTCAGCCGGTCCAGCAGGTTGATGGTGACGTAGTTGGAGAGAAAGAGCTGGTCCTGTTCTGGCTTCGTCGAGGTGAAGGCGATGAGCTGAAGGATGGCGGATGATTTCTTCATCACGCTCACCCCCTGGGCGCGCACCTCCTGGGGCAGCTGCGCTTCGGCCAGCTTCACGCGGTTCTGCACATTGACGGTGTTGATGTCCGGGTTGGTTCCGACCGCAAAGGTGATGGTGAGCGTGTAGCTGCCATCATTGCCGCTCGTCGATTTCATGTAGAGCATGTTGTCCACGCCCACGACGCGGGACTCGATGGGCTGCGCCACCGTCTGCTGCACCACCTCCGCGCTGGCCCCGGCGTAGCTTGCCGTGACCGACACCTGCGGCGGCACGATGTTGGGGAACTGCGCCACCGGGATCTGGTTCATCGCCACAAGGCCGGCGATGGTGATCACCAGGGAAATGACGACAGCCAGACGCGGCCTGTCGATGAAAATTCCGGAGAACATGGATCAGGCCTCCGGCTTGACTTCGGTGGCATCAACCGCCTGGCCGGGCCTCACCTTCTGAACGCCTTCGGTCACCACCAGATCGCCCGCCGAAAGGCCCTTGGCGATCACCGCCATGCTGCCGTCCTGCCGTTGCAGTTCAACGCGCTTCACTTCGATCTTCTGTTCGGCATTCACGATCAGCACATATGGCCCGGTCTGGTCGATCTGCAGCGCGTCCACCGGTACGACGAGGGCAGGCGCTGCCTCATCGGCCTCGACCACCGCCGTCACCAGCTGGCCGTCCACCAGAAGGCCCTGCGGGTTCGAAAACACGGCGCGCAGGTCAATGGCGTCGGTGCCGGAGTTCACCTCTACATCCACGAAGTCGATCTTGCCGGGGTATTCGTAGCGCTTGTCCTTGCCAAATTGCAGATAGACGACGCGCCCGCCAAGCTTCACGCCTTCGCCCATCTTCTCGCGGACCGCCAGAATGTCACGCTGGTTGACGGGGAAGGTGACACCGATCGGATCCTGCGCCACGATGGTGGCGAGCGTGCCGCTCTGCGGACTCACATAGCTGCCAACCGACAGGATCGATTTGCCGATGCGGCCATCTATGGGCGCACGGATTTCTGTATAATCCAGTTGCAGCCTTGCCTGTTCGAGTTCGGCCGTCAGCTTGTCGAGCGTGCCTTTGGCCTCGTCGCGCGCCGTCTTGGCATCATCAAGCTTGGTCTGGGCCGCGGCATCCTTGGCAACCAGCGTCGTCTGGCGCTTCAGTTCGATCTCGGTGCGGTCCAGGCGCGCCTGCGCGGTATCCACGGCAGCCTGCGCGGCGTTCACCTTGGCTTCATAAGGCGCCTTCTCAATCACATAAAGCAGGTCGCCGGCCTTGACCCCAGCGCCTTCCGTGAAGGCCTGCTTCTCCAGAAAGCCTTCGATGCGGGCGCGGAGATCCACCTTCTGCAATGCGGTAACGCGGCCGCTGAAACTGACGGACGGCCGCAGATCGCGGCTTTCGACCCTGACGACCGTGACCGACGGGGCCACCGGCTGACTGACATCGGCAGGTTGCTTGGGTGCCTCTTCGCAGCCTGAGAGTGCAAGGCCCATCGCAACCGAAACCACGATTGCCGCGCCACGTGCCGAAATCCTCATGATGCACTCCCGAGACAGAATCCGATGCTCATCGGGATAATGCACGGCTGGCTGCAAGGGAAGGGCGGAGTTCCGCCATGGCGCTAATGGCGCTGCAAATCGCGGGGGCGGTAGGCCTTCCGGCGGGTATCATAGCTCTTGAAGTAATCCTGCACCTGCGGATGGCGTACCGGTTCTCCCGTCTCATCCTCCAGCAGGTTCTGCTCGGACACATAGGCCACATACTCCGTCTCGTCGTTTTCGGCGAGCAGGTGGTAGAAAGGCTGGTCCTTGCGGGGACGGATGTCCTCGGGGATTGCGTTCCACCACTCCTCAGTGTTGTTGAACACGGGATCGACATCGAAGATAACGCCGCGGAAGGAAAAAATCCGGTGGCGTACGACCTGGCCAATGCTGAACTTGGCGGTGGAAGCGGTGCGCATGAGGATTGATTGCCAAGCCGCGCGCCAGAAGGCAAGAGGCAAGGATCAAGGCTGGGGGCTTCTGCTGCGAAATGTCCGACATTCTCAATCTGGCGATGCCGTTCTTCGGGCTCATCCTGCTGGGCGTCATTGCCGCGCGGCGGTGGAACCTCGGCGAGCAGGGCCTCGCCTGGCTCAATGTGTTCCTGATCTATTTTGCCTTGCCCGCCCTGATCTTTCTCGTGGTGTCAGCTGCACCCTTCGAGGAGTTGCTGAACTGGCCGTTTGTCACTGCGACCACCTCGGTCACGGTGTTCGTTTTTCTGGCAATCGTTCTACTGTCGCGGTTGCTGTTTGCGACAGCGCTGAACACTGCAACCCTGCAGGGAACCGCAGGCAGCTACGGAAATGTCGGCTACATGGGGCTGCCGCTGGCGGTCGCCTTCTTCGGGCCGGAGGCGGCGGTTCCCGCCGCCCTGGTGTTCTGTTTTGACTGCGCGGTTCAGTTCATCCTGACAGCCTTCCTTGCGACCTATGCGAATGAGCGCAACGGCGGCGCTGACTGGAGGCAGGTGGCCCGGCGCATCACGGTGCAGGTGGGCACCCATCCCTTCATCGTCGCCACCGTCATCGGCGTCATCGGCTCCGCGCTGCAGTTCAAGGCGCCGGGGGCTCTCGCCACCATGCTCGACATGCTGATGAAGGCGGCAGGGCCTGCGGCACTCTTCGCGCTCGGTGTCACAGTGGGCCTTCGGAAGTTCGACGGCGTGGGGCCGGAACTCATGCTGGTCTGCAGCATGAAGATCATCGTTCAGCCGTTGCTTGCCTTGGGCGTGGTCAGCATGGTGCCTGGGCTTCCGCCCGCCTGGCTGCATGCCGCCGTCATGATGGCAGCCCTTCCAACCGCCTCCAACGCCTTCATCCTCGCAAGCCAGTACAAGACGTTCGTGCAGGGAGCGTCAACAGCGGTGATCGTCACCACGGTGATGTCGGCCATCACAATCCCGCTGCTGGTCTATGCCATCGACTCCGGCATATTGCCCTGAGGCGGGCGCATGGCCCTTGGCAGGTCCCGCGAGGGTGCCAGCCCGTACTGCATGACGCTGCGCCGAAGCGGCCCGAATTGCGCCAGAAGGCTCAGCGCCGCGGCGCGTCCGGTTTCCAGCATCATGAACCCGGAGAGCAGGGAGCGGTTCATCAGGTCAATGGCCTGCTGGCGGGGCTGCACGTCGCGACGCCGTAAGGCGTCGTAGCCGGCCAGCAGCGAGGCGTTGCCGGGGTCGTCCTCGCCTTCCATCAGGTCAGCGGCCTGCGCGGCATCGCGCAGCGACATGTTGAGGCCCTGCGCCCCGATGGGCGGCACCACGTGTGCTGCCTCGCCAATCAGCATGATGCGGTTGCGGGCGAAGTCCCGCGCGACGAGCCCCTGCATCGCAAAGACGCGGCGTGGCCCCAGGCCGAAAATCCGCCCCAGCTCGCCATGGGTGCCGATCTGTATTTCGGCGGCCAGTTTCTCATCGGGAAGCGCCATCAGCTCGTCTGCGCGCGCCGGGCGCTCCATCCATACCAGTGCCGAGCGGTTCCCCGGCATGGGCACGGTGGTGAACGGGCCGGCCGCCTTGTGATACTCGCTCGAGATCCCGTCATGCGGACCGCTGTGCCCGAAGCTCGTCACCAGCGCGGACTGGTCATAGGACCAGCGATTGGTGCGGATGCCCGCAGCTTCGCGCAGGAGAGAGTTACGGCCATCGGCCGCGACGGCAACGCGCGCCGAGAGGCGCTGACCGGTGGTGGTGGTGACGCTGACACCATCGGACGCCGACACGGCCGAGGCCGCATCCGCGCCCGTCATCACCACACCCAGTTCGAGGGCGCGGGCATGGAGCGCGGGGATCAGCAGATCGAGCGGGAAGTTCCAGCCGAAGGCCTCCTCGCCAAGCTCTGCCGGGTCGAAGGTGATGGTCGGTGCCTTGAACAGCGAACCCGTGTCATCCACCAGCCGCAACTTCCGGAGCGGAGCAGTCCGGCCCTTGAGGTGTCCGGGCCAGATGCCGAGATGCACGAGCAGTTGGATCGAGGGGCGCATCAGCGCCACGGTGCGCGGATCCTTCCCGTCACCGGCGCTGCGCGCAACCAGTGCCACGCGGCGGCCATCCAGTGCCAGCAGGCAGGCCGTGGCAAGTCCCGCAGGACCAGCACCAGCCACGATCACATCGAACTCGCTCATGATCGGTCAATGAACGGGAAACGCAGCGCTTTCAAGGCCTCTCTTGCCGCAGTCAGGGCTTCGGCAGGGCGGTCTTCACCATGCTGCCGCGCTGGCAGAACGCCGCATGCCAGGCCGCGAGTTTCGGGCGGTTGTTCCGCCAGTCCAGATCGCCGAGGCGGAAATCGATGTAGGAGAGCGTCACCGCAGCCGCGATCGACCCGGCATTCACACCGGCCAGCGTGTCCTGCCAGTGGGCTTCGAGGTCATCCATGGCGGCAGCGATCCGCGTCATGGTGCGCGTCATCCAGTCCTGCCACTGGAGGCCCTGCGGCCTTGCGGCGATTTCGTAACGATATCCGACGGCGGCCTCGGCCAGACCCTGCGCGAGGGCTAGCAGCGTGAGCACACGGAACCGCTTTACCCCATCCGCGGGGATGAGATCATGGCTTCCCGCCGTATGGCAGAGATATTCGATGATGACGCGGGAATCATAGACGGCGTGCCCGTGGTCGGTCTCGAGAACCGGGACCTTGCCAATGGGTGAGAGCTTTGTAAGCTTCTCATTCACCTCGGTCGGCTTCACCGCTTCCACGACATGCTCGACCTTGCCGCCCAATCCAGCCTCATGCGCCGTGACGATGGTCATGCGGACGAAGGGGGAAATCATGTCACCGTAGATCTTCATGGGACCAGCACTCCTCGGGGCAATTCAGGGGGTGAAACGAACCCCGAGGTTAGGACATGAAATGACGGCTTCCAAGTGGCCGTCAGTATTTCCGCATGAGCCCGACAAGGCGGCCCTGCACACGCACCCGGTCCGGCCCGAAGATGCGGGTTTCATAGGCGGTGTTGGCGGCCTCGAGGGCCACCGAGTCACCCTTGCGGCGCAGGCGCTTCAAGGTGGCTTCCTCATCATCGACCAACGCCACGATGATATCACCATTATGCGCCGTGTCGCCCTTGCGGATGATCACCGTGTCGCCATCGAAGATACCGGCATCGATCATCGAGTCGCCCTTGACTTCGAGGGCAAAATGCTCGCCCCCGCTCAGCATCTCTGGGGGAACGGCGATGTTGGCAGTGTGGTCCTGAATGGCCGAGATTGGCACGCCCGCGGCGATGCGGCCCATCATGGGAACCACAGCGGCTTTGGGCGCGCCATCCTGCGCGGCCGCCACTGGTTTTACACGGCCCAAATTGCCCTGAATCACACTGGGGGTGAAGCCCGACGCCTTCTTCGGCGTCGTCAGGCTGGGCGAATGGCTTTCCGGCAGCTTTACAACCTCAAGCGCACGCGCCCGGTTCGGCATGCGGCGCAAGAAACCACGTTCCTCCAGCGCCACAATCAAACGGTGCACGCCCGACTTCGACTGAAGATTGAGGGCTTCCTTCATTTCCTCGAAAGAAGGGGGCACGCCTTCCTCCTTCAACCGCTCATTGATGAACAGGAGGAGTTCGAGTTGCTTCCGCGTCAACATGGCCGGTGCTTTCGTTATGCGTTGTCCAGAATCGGAACAAATCCAAAACAAAGATATCCGTACCTGTTTAGTTCTGCAAGTGTTTACTTTCCGTAACTGCCTAGAAATCAAGTGGAAGGATCTTGACCGTATCGCCTGCCGCAGCGGCGGGGGCATGGGGCGGCCGGACGATCAGCGCATGTGCCTCGCGGAACGTGCGCTGCATGGAGGAATCCTGCCTGGCGAAGGGGGTTGCCACGCGAGCACCGTCTGCGGCGAGGGTGAGAAGTGCACGCACATAGTCCTGGCGGGTGTCGTTAGCCTTCATGGCGGCGCCGAGCCGTGCGTCCACAAGGTCATCCGAGACCACGAGTCCCGCCAAGCGGTCGAGCAACGGTTTGAGGAACAGCCGGGCGCAGACAAGCGCCGACACAGGATTGCCGGGCAGGCCCAGCACATGCTGACCCCTGCGGCGGCCATACATGAAGGGCTTTCCCGGCCGCATGGCGATCTTCCAGAAGTCGATCCTCACGCCGGAGTTCTTGAGCGCCTTCTGGACATAGTCATGATCTCCCACCGAAGCCCCGCCGGTGGTGATGAGAATGTCGGCCCCCGCCGCCTTGGCGATGGCGCGTTCAGTAGCCTTCAGCTTGTCCGGGACAATACCGAGGTTGATCACGTCGGCACCGAGCAGGGACGCCATGGCCGCCAGCGCGTGGCTGTTGGACGATACGATCTGATCGGGCTTCGGCGTGGAGCCGGGCAGCACAAGCTCATCGCCCGTTGCGATGAGGGTGACGCGCGGGCGGCGGCGCACCGCGAGTTCGGCCGCGTTGGCGGCGGCGGCAAGCCCGATGTCGCGCGCGCCTAGCCGGAGGCCTTCCGGCAGCAGCACGTCACCCTTGCGGAAATCGAGCCCGGCAAAGCGGATGTTCTGGGCGGGCTTCACGGATTGCAGCACAGCAATCGCATCGCGCCCCCGCGCTTCGGCGTTTTCCTGAATGAGTACCGCATCGGCCCCCTTCGGGACGGGAGCACCCGTCAGGATTCGGACGCACTGGCCGGAGGCAACCTTTCCCCGGAAGCCATGGCCCGCCGCTGACACGCCGATCAGTTTCAGCACCGTATCCGGGTGCGCCGTGTCGGTGGCGATCACGGCATATCCATCCATGGCGGAGGAATCGAAGGGCGGCTGGTGGCGCACGGCTTTCAGCGGTTTCGCCAGCACCCGCCCCACCGCCGCATCGAGCGGCACCGTTTCGGCGGCAAGCGGCTTCACCTTGTCCAGAATGCGGTTCCTTGCGTCCTCGACGGGCAGCAGCGCCATGGTGGATTACTCCGCTGTGAAATGTCCAGATTTGCCGCCGGCCTTCTCGACGAGCCTCAGATTGGTGATCTTCATGCCGCGGTCCACCGCCTTGCACATGTCATAAAGCGTCAGGCACGCGACGGAGCAGGCCGTGAGCGCCTCCATCTCGACCCCGGTCTTGCCTTCGACTTTCACTGTGGCCTGGATCTCAATCGTCGAACATGCCAGGTCGGGCACGAAATCGACCGTCACCTTGGAAATCATCAGCGGGTGACAAAGAGGAATCAGTTCATGCGTTTTCTTCGCCGCCATGATACCGGCGATGCGGGCCGTTGCGATCACGTCGCCCTTCTTCGCTTTGCCTTCCAGAATGAGGCTGAGCGTCTCCGGCTCCATTTCAACAATGGCTTTCGCGGTGGCGCTGCGGACTGTTACGTCCTTGGCGGACACGTCAACCATGTGGGCGTTGCCGGCGGCATCAAGATGGGTGAACTGGCTCATGGCTTGGTCAGGATCGCGGCGGTCGCGGCGGTCACGTCCTGCTGGCGCATCAGGCTCTCGCCGATCAGGAAGGCATTGACGTTTACCGCAGCGAGACGCGCAAGATCGGACGGCGTGAACAGCCCGCTTTCTCCCACCACCATACGGTCGGCCGGGATAAGCGGCGCGAGGCGCTCCGTCGTTTCGAGCGATGTATGGAAGGTGTGAAGGTCGCGGTTGTTGATCCCGACCATTCGTGAACGGAGCTTCAGGGCGCGCTCGAGCTCCTTCTCATCATGCACTTCGACAAGCACATCGAGGCCCCAGTGTTCGGCGGCAGCTTCCAGTTCGGCGGCCAGACCATCATCGATCATCGCCATGATGAGCAGAATGCAATCACCACCCCAGGCGCGGGCTTCCGCCACCTGCCATGTGTCGAGCATGAAGTCTTTCCGCAGGGCAGGAAGATTGCATGCGGCGCGCGCGGCGGTGAGGAATTCGGGCGCACCCTGGAAGGAGGGGGCATCAGTGAGGACCGACAGGCAGGCGGCTCCGCCGGCCTCATAGGCCTTCGCCAAAGATGGCGGATCAAAGTCCGCGCGGATCAGGCCCTTCGACGGACTCGCCTTCTTGATCTCGGCAATGAGCCCCCATTTTCCGTCTGCCGCGCGGGCATCGAGTGCTCTGGCAAAACCGCGCACTGGCGGGGCTGCCTTGGCGTGCGCTTCGAGTTCCGACAGCGACAGCGCCGCCTTGGACTTCGACACTTCTTCCCGCTTGTAGGCGGCGATCTTGTCAAGAATGGTCGCCATCAGCCGTTCGATACCTTTACCAATGCCGCGAGCGCCGCTTCCGCCGCGCCGCTGTCGATCGCTTTCTGGGCCAGATGAACGCCATGCCTGAGCTCTTCCGCCTTGCCAGCCACCACAAGTGCCGCCCCGGCAGTCATCACCGCGGCATCGCGGAAGGCAGACGGCTTGCCCGCCAGCACATGGCGCAGTGCATCAGCGTTCTCTGCCGCATCGCCGCCTTTCAAGTCATCAAACGCGGAGCGCGTGAGGCCCACCGCTTCCGGCGTTACCTCGAAACTCGTCACCTTGCCGTCCTTGAGTTCAGCAATCCATGTTGTGCCAGTTGGCACGATTTCATCCATGCCGCCTTCGCCATGGCAGATCCAGCAGGCTTCGGAGCCGAGATTGTGCAGTACATGCGCCAGCGGCTCGACCCACGCCCGGGCAAAGACGCCCGTAACCTGCCGCTTCGCGCCCGCAGGGTTGGAGAGGGGACCGAGCAGGTTGAAGATCGTCCGTGTACCAAGCTCCACGCGCGAGGGACCGACATGCTTCATCGAGACGTGGTGGGAGGGCGCGAACATGAACCCGACACCGGCTGTGCTGATCGCCTCGGAAATCTTTTCAGGCGGAACGTCCAGCTTGACACCAAGCGCCATCAGCACATCCGCCGCGCCGGACCTCGACGAAAGCGCCCGGTTGCCATGTTTGGCCACCCTGAGGCCAGCGCCTGCGGCGACAAAGGCCGCACAGGTCGAGATATTGTAGGATCCCGAGGCATCACCGCCCGTGCCGACGATGTCGATCGCATCGGGCGGGGCCGCAACGGGCAGCATCTTTTCGCGCATGATTTCGACAGCACCGGTGATTTCATCGACCGTTTCGCCCCGGACCCTGAGCGCCATCAGGAAGCCGCCGATCTGCGCGGGCGTCGCATCGCCCGACATCATCACGTTGAAGGCGTCGCGGGCTTCTGCCCGCGTCAACGGTGTTCCGGCGGCGGCTTTTGCAATGAGCGGCTTGAAGTCAGCCATCAGCGCTGCCTCGCGCATTCGAGGAAGTTGCGGAGAATCTTGTGACCATGCTCGGAAGCAATGCTCTCCGGGTGAAACTGCACGCCATGTACATTCCGCGTCTTGTGCTGCAGGCCCATGATGAGGCCATCGGCTTCCGCCGTCACCTCGAAACAGTCGGGAAGCGTGTCCCGTTCGACGATGAGCGAGTGATAGCGCGTCGCGGTGAAGTCCTGCGGCAGGCCGGCGAAAACGCCCTTGCCGGTGTGGTGGATCTTGCTGGTCTTGCCATGCATCTGCTGGGGCGCGCGGATCACCTTGCCGCCAAAGCTCTGGCCCATCGATTGCAGGCCGAGGCATACGCCGAACACGGGGATCGTCTCTGAGGCCTTCTCGATCAACTCAAGGCAAATGCCCGCTTCGTTGGGCGTCGCGGGGCCGGGCGAGATGACGATGGCTTCGGGCTTCGCCGAAATCACTTGCCCTACGCTGATCTTGTCATTGCGGTGGACGACCACCTCCGCGCCAATGTCACCGAGGAAATGGTAGAGATTATAGGTGAAGCTGTCGTAGTTATCGATGAGGATGATCATTGCGCCCTCCCGGCACGGCCCGCGAAGCGAACCGCTTCCTCGGCGGCGCGGAACAGCGCCTTGGCCTTGTTGACGCATTCCTGGTGCTCGCTTTCAGGCACGCTGTCCGCCACCACGCCGGCGCCGGCCTGCACATACATCTTGCCGTCCTTCACGATGGCTGTGCGCAGCACGATGCAGGTGTCCATTTCGCCATCGGCCGAGAAGTAGCCGACGCATCCGGCGTAAACGCCGCGCTTGTTCTTTTCCAGTTCGTCAATGATCTGCATGGCCCTCACCTTCGGGGCACCCGAAACCGTTCCAGCGGGGAAGCCTGCAGTGAGTGCATCAATGGTGTCATACTTGTTTGAGAGGCGGCCTTCGACGTTCGAGACGATGTGCATCACCTGACTGTAGTATTCGAGGATGAACTGGTCGGTGACCTTGATCGAGCCGATGTCTGCGACGCGCCCCACATCGTTGCGGCCAAGATCGAGCAGCATGAGGTGCTCGGCGCGCTCCTTGGGGTCGGCGAGAAGTTCGGCGGCAAGGGCGCGGTCCTCGGCAGGGGTGGCACCCCGGCGGCGGGTTCCGGCGATGGGGCGGATCTGCACCTTGCCATCGCGCACCCGCACAAGGATTTCGGGGCTGGAGCCGATGACGGAGAAGCTGTCGAAATCGAGGAAGTACAGGAACGGCGAGGGGTTCACGCGGCGGAGCGAGCGATAAAGCGCGAAGGGGGGGAGCGTGAACTCTGTCTCGAAGCGCTGTGACAGCACCACCTGGAAGATGTCGCCCGCCGCGATGTAGTCCTTCGCCTTCAGCACCATCGCCTTGTAGTCCTCGGGCGAGGTGTTGGAGCGCGGATCGCCGATGGGCGGCGTGTCTGTTTCGCGCATCGCGAGGTGGTCAAGAGGGCGGTCCAGCGCATCGACGATCTCGCTGATCCGGTCCTGGGCGCGGCTGTAGGCGGCCTTGGCGGTCACCGCCGGATCAGGGTAGACGGGCGAGGTGACGTTCACCTCATCGCGCACGCTGTCGAAGATCGCCATGATGGTCGGGCGGATCAGCACGGCATCCGGCAGGCCCAGCGTATCGGGATTGGGTTCCGGCAGGTCTTCCATGTACCGGACCATGTCATAGCCCATATAGCCGAAGACACCTGCGGCCATGGGGGGTGCGCCCTCCGGCAGCTTGATCCGGCTTTCCGCCAGCAGCGCGCGCAGCGACTGAAGCGGCGGCAGGCCGGTTTCCTCGAAAGAATAGCGCGGGTCGATGGCGGCGCGGCGGTTGATGGACGCCTTGCCGCGTTCCACCTTCCAGATCAGGTCAGGATTCAACCCTATGATCGAGTAGCGCCCGCGCACCGCGCCTCCTTCGACCGATTCGAGGAGGAAGGAATAGCGCGCATTGCGGGCCAGTTTCAGCTTGGCTGAGACGGGTGTTTCGAGATCGGCGACAAGCCGCGTCGACACGATCTGTGGCTCGCCCGCCTCATAAGCGCGGACGAAGCTGTCGTAGTCGGGGGTGATGATCATCTGTCTGTTCCGGCGAAGGGGTCACGGGGAAGAATCAGTTCGTCTGCTGTCCCGAGATGTTTCGCCAGAGCGTTTCGTTGAGCTTGACGCCAGCTTCCGACTGCAACTCCGTGAGGTATGAGGAGAGCAGGTTGTCAGCCAGCTGCGGATTGAGGCGTTCCGCAATCTTGGCCGCGTCCGGGGAAGAGGCGTCGAAGGCCGGCAGCAGAACCGGCGCCGACTGCATGATGCGCGCGCCCCGGCCATCGGGTTCGAGGGCATAGGCAAAGCCGTTGTCCGGAACGGCGAACAGCGCGTTCACGGCGGCAAGGCCAAAGGCCGCGTCGCTTTCCCGGCGGCGCAGCGCCTGTGCCGTCTGAACCGTTGCTTGGGCTTCGGTGGCCAGATCGTCAAGCTTGGCTCCGGCGCGCGCCCGTTCCACCAACTTCTTGGCCTTCTCTTCCGAGAGGGCCTGAACCTTGCGGGCGGTGACGGCTGCCTTGACCTGGTCTTTCACGGTATCGAGCGGCCGCAGCGCAGCGGGAACGACTTCGCGCACTTCATACCAGACATAGCCGTCATCCATCGATATCGCGTCATTCTCGACGCCAACATCGCTGCTGAAGGTCGCTTGCAGAAGCTCCCTGATCTGGGGCGCGTCGATGTCCTTGCCGTCCTTGTCCTTGCCCTGCGGGTCGGTGGCGGGAATGATCTGGAAGGGAAGGCCGGTCTTTTCGGCAATCTGCTCGAAGGCCGTCTGGGCGGCACGGTCGTCCTCCACCGCATCATAGACGGCTTGAATCTCCTCGCCCGCACGCTCCAGCTTCAAGCGTTCGGTCAACTGCTGCTTCACCTCATCCAGTGTCGACTGCTTTTCCGGGGTGATCGTCTGCGCCTTGAGAAGCACGGTCGAAAGCTTACCCTTGATGGGTTCGCTCACGGCACCCTCGGCCAGCGCAAAGGCGGCGTCGGCCACCGCTGGATCAACGAAGTCCGCCTTGGTCTTGTTGGCGAAGGTCACATCCTGTTCGGTGAAGCCCCGCTCGGTCGCAAGCGCGAGAAAGTCGGTTCCAGCCGCCAGCTTCGCCTTCGCGGCCTCGGCATCCTCCAGCGTCGGGAAGCTGATCTGCAGGATGGTGCGCGTCTCCGGCGTGAAATAGTCAGCCTTGTACTTGTCGTAACCAAGCGAGATGTCTTCCTCCGTCAGGACCACCTTGGCCGCAACGTCGGCGGGCTCCAGCGTCATGATGGCAACGGACCGGTACTCCGGCGCCGTGTAGGCAGCGGGGTTGGCCTCATATTCCGCCTTGATCTCGTCTTCGGTGGGGGCGGCGACTTCGCTATCCTGCGTGGTGATGATGAAATAGCGCGCGTCGCGCTGCTCGTTGTCGTAGCGGTACTGAGCTTCCAGCAGGCCCTTGTTGACGGGCAGGCCCGCCGTTGCTGTTTCGGTCAGGGCCTGGCGCAGCAGGCGCTGGCGCTCCTCGGAAAAGAACCCCGTCTCGCTCAGTCCGTTCTGGGCCAGCAATTGTTTGAACCGGTCGGCGCTGAACTTTCCGGCGGCATCCTGGAAGGCCGGATTGGTCATGATATCCTTGGCGAGGAAGTCGCTTGATACGCCCAGCTTCAGGTGTGCGGCCTCATTGTCGAGGGCGGCAGACTGCATGAGATTGTCGAGGATGGCCTTGTCGATCCCGAGATTTCGGGCCTCCTCGGGCGTCAGCGCCTGGCCGGACTGGCGGGCGACATTCTGCAGGTATTCGCTGAATGAGGTATTGAACTGTTCACCGGTGATCGTCGTGTCGCCGACCGTCACCAACTCCGTAGTGGTACCGGTCCGGAACACATCGGCAATACCCCACACGCCGAAGCTGACGGCCAGCAAGCCGATCAGCACCTTCGCCACCCAGGTCTTGGCGGCATTGCGCATGGAGTCCATCATGTGGGGTCGTCCTCTTCATACTGTGTCGTGCCCAAACCGGGCGCGGCGCACTATAGGTTTGTGATCCCCCCCTCGCAAGTGCGGTATGCGTCTGCTATGAAGGGTGTTTATCTTGGGAGCAGAAAAAAATGGCAAGTGAAGGGCCGCGTCCGCTGGTTGCCGGAAACTGGAAGATGAATGGCGGTGTCGCCATGCTGAAGGAGCCCCGGCTTCTCGCCGCCATGCTCAAGGATGTGAAACTCAAGGCCGACGTGATGGTGTGTCCGCCCGCCATCATCGTCAGGCGGGTGAAGTCGGTGCTCAAGGGCTCCAAAATCAAGGTCGGCGGGCAGGATTGCCACTGGGCACAGTCCGGCGCCCACACTGGGGACATTTCGGCCGAGATGCTGAAGGAGGGCGGCTGCTCCGCCGTCATCACCGGCCATTCCGAACGGCGGACCAATTATGGCGAGACGGACGAGCTGGTGCAGAAGAAAGCCCGGGCCGCACAGCGCGCGGGCCTCACGGCCATCATCTGCATCGGTGAAACCCTCGAGGAACGCAAGTCCGGGCAGACGCTGAACGTCGTCACCCGCCAATTGAAGGGATCGGTGCCGGAGGGCTCCACGGCAGCCAATACGGTAATCGCCTATGAGCCGGTCTGGGCCATCGGCACCGGGCTGACCCCGACCACCGCCGAGGTGGCGGAGGTCCATGCCCTGATCCGCAAGGAGCTTTCGGGCATCATGGGCGGGGAGGGGAGCCAGACCCGCATTCTGTATGGCGGTTCGGTGAAGCCTGCGAACGCCGCCGAACTGATGGGGCAGCCCAATGTGAACGGCGCCCTGGTTGGCGGCGCCAGCCTCAAGGCAGCTGATTTCTTGGGAATCATAAAGGTTTACGCATGACGGGCGAAATCCCCACCCTGACCAAGCGGACGCTGCAGGCGCAGGTTATCGGCCCGATCTACGCCGAGATGGTGGCCCAGATCGGCGAAGAGAAGGCCAGTGCCATTCTTGATGCGGCGATCCGCAAGGCAGCCGTTGCGGAGGGCAAGCACTTCGCCGACAAGGCGGGCGGACAGACCTCCATGGCGGATTTCATCAAGCTCTATGAATTGTGGACGGCCGATGGGGCGCTTGAAATGAAGGTTCTGGAAGCCAGCGACACGGTGTTCGATTTCGACATCACCCGCTGCCGCTATGCCGAGACCTACAAGGAGATGGGGTTGGGCAAGATCGGTCACCTGCTCTCCTGCAACCGCGACGGAACGTTCTGCCAGGGCTATGACCCCAACATCACGCTGGAGCGCAAGCAGACCATCATGGATGGCTCACCCTGCTGCACTTTCCGATACCGTTACGGCAAGACTGCCTGACAGGGCCCCTTTCCGCCACAGGTTGCTTTCCCCATATGAAGCGGGTAAAGCCACGCCAAAATCGCATCGCCTAGCGCCGGAAGTTTCATGGAAACCGTCATTCTTGTCATTCATCTCATCATTGCACTTGCCCTGATCGGCGTGGTGCTGCTGCAGCGGTCCGAGGGCGGTGCGCTCGGCATCGGTGGCGGCAGCGGTGGCGGAAGCAGCGGCAGCCTGTTCACGGCGCGCGGTGCCGGAAATGCGTTGACCCGCACGACGGCCTATCTGGCCGTGGCCTTCTTCTGCACGTCGATCGCGCTCACCATCATTGCCACCCAGCGTGGCAGCGGTTCGGTGATCGACGGCGTAACCCCGCCGCCGGCGGCCACGGGTGAACCGGCCGCGCCCGCTTCAGGCAGTTCCGTGCTTCCGCAGCTTGCGCCCGCTGCACCCGCGCAGCCTCAGGTTCCGGTCAGCCCGTAACCGGCCACGCACAGTTATCCACATAGCCCGGAAATACCCTTTCCGGGCTTCGAATCATGATGTGAACCGGATAGGGTGAAATTCCATGGCGCGATATATTTTCATCACTGGCGGCGTGGTTTCCTCCCTCGGCAAAGGCTTGGCTTCGGCGGCACTCGGTGCCCTGTTGCAAGCCCGTGGCTTCTCGGTGCGCCTGCGTAAGCTCGACCCCTATCTCAACGTCGATCCGGGCACCATGAGCCCTTACCAGCACGGCGAAGTCTTCGTGACGGACGATGGGGCGGAGACCGACCTCGACCTCGGCCATTATGAGCGCTTCACGGGGCGTCATGCCAACAAGCAGGATAACATCACCACCGGACGCATCTATCAGGAGATCATCGCCAAGGAACGGCGGGGTGATTTCCTCGGCGGCACGGTGCAGGTCATCCCGCATGTCACGGATGCCATCAAGAATTTCATCCGGACCGGCAATGAAGCCTACGACTTCGTGCTGGTGGAGATCGGCGGCACGGTGGGTGACATCGAGGGTCTGCCATTCTTCGAGGCCATCCGCCAGTTTGGGCAGGAACAACCGCGTGGCGACTGCCTGTATATACATCTGACGCTGCTGCCCTATATCCCGACTGCGGGCGAGCTCAAAACCAAGCCCACGCAGCATTCGGTGAAGGAGTTGCGGTCCATCGGCATCCAGCCCGACATCCTGCTGTGCCGCGCCGACCGCGAAATTCCTGTCAACGAGCGGCGCAAGATCGCGCTGTTCTGCAACGTTCGGCCGACAGCGGTCATCCAGGCACTGGATGTGAGGTCGATCTATGACGTGCCGCGTGCCTACCACAATGAGGGTCTCGACCGGGAGGTGCTGGAGATCTTCGGCTTCAAGGACGCCCGCGAACCGGATCTCTCTGTGTGGACCGACATCATGCAGCGCATCACCCAACCGGAGGGCGAGGTGAACATCGCAGTGGTCGGTAAATACACCGGCCTTCTGGATGCCTATAAATCGCTGCAGGAGGCGCTGGTCCACGGCGGCATCGCCAACCGGGTGAAGGTGAACCTCGACTGGATCGAATCGGAAGTGTTCGAGAAGGAAGACCCCGCACCCTATCTCGAAGGCGTTCATGGCATTCTGGTGCCAGGCGGTTTCGGAGAGCGTGGCTCCGAGGGCAAGATCAAGGCTGCGACCTTCGCGCGCACTCGCAAGGTGCCCTATTTCGGCATCTGCTTCGGCATGCAGATGGCCTGCATCGAAGCCGCGCGCTCGCTGTGCGGCATTTCGGATGCCAGTTCCACCGAGTTCGGCGAAACCAAGGAACCAGTCGTCGGTACGATGACCGAGTGGATGAACGGCAATGAACTCGAAATCCGCAAGGCAGGCGGCGACCTTGGCGGCACCATGCGTCTTGGCGCCTTCGAGGCGGCCTTGAAGCCTGGAAGCAAGATCGCCGAAATCTACGGCGACACCCGCATCACCGAACGCCACCGCCATCGTTACGAGGTGAACACGCATTACCGCGCGCAGCTGGAAAAGGCCGGACTGAATTTTGCGGGCATGTCGCCCGATGGGCTGCTGCCGGAAACGATCGAATACCCTGACCACCCGTGGTTCATCGGCGTACAGTATCATCCTGAACTCAAGTCGAAACCGTTCGATCCGCATCCGCTGTTCAAGTCCTTCATCGCAGCGGCGATCGAGCAGAGCCGGTTGGTGTAG
>CAYMQH010000050.1:0-23036 GCA_964392525.1 uncultured Aestuariivirga sp. | reverse complement strand
ATGGTTGAAGGCCGCGACGTGATGCCGGATGTGAACAGCGTTCTCGCCGCCATGGTTGCCTTCGCCGATGATGTGCGGAGATCGAAGGTTACCGATGTCGTCAACATCGGCATCGGTGGTTCTGATCTTGGCCCCGCCATGACGACACTGGCGCTGGCACCTTATCATGACGGGCCACGGCTTCATTACGTCTCCAACGTCGATGGTGCGCATATCGCCGATACGCTGAAGACGCTCAAGCCCGAGACGACGCTGTTCCTCATTGCCTCCAAGACCTTCACCACCATCGAGACCATGACAAACGCCAGAACGGCGCGGCGCTGGATTGCGGAGAAGCTGGGCGAGAAGAAGGTGGGTGCGCATTTCGCCGCCATCTCCACCGCGATTCCCAAGGTGAAGGCCTTCGGCATCGCGGAAGACCGCATCTTCGGCTTCTGGGACTGGGTGGGCGGGCGCTACTCCATCTGGTCCGCCATTGGCCTGCCGCTGATGATCGCCATCGGTCCCCGGAACTTCCTGCGCTTCCTCGACGGCGGCCATGCGATGGACCGGCATTTCGCCGAAGCCCCGCTGCTCGAAAACCTGCCCGTGCTGATGGGCCTCATCGGCGTGTGGCACCGGAACATCTGCAATTACCCGTCCCGCGCCATCATTCCCTATGACCAGCGGCTCTCCCGCTTTCCGGCCTATCTGCAGCAGCTCGACATGGAATCGAACGGCAAGCGGGTGGCGAAGGATGGAAAGCCTGTAAAGGGCGAGACAGGGCCCATCGTGTGGGGTGAGCCCGGCACCAATGGCCAGCATGCCTTCTTCCAGCTTCTGCATCAGGGCACGGGCGTCATTCCGGTTGAATTCCTGATCGCGGCGGAGGCGCATGAAAAGGGCATGGGAGAACACCATGCGCTGCTCATTGCCAATTGCCTTGCCCAGTCCCAGGCCCTGATGAAGGGGCGCACGCTGAAGGAAGCGGAAGCGCAATTGCTCGCCATGGGCAAGAGCCAGGCGGAGGCAAAGGCACTCGGCCCCCACCGCGTGTTCACCGGAAACCGCCCCTCCCTGACGCTTGCTTACCGCAAGCTGGACCCCTTCACGCTGGGCCGCCTCATTGCGCTTTACGAGCACCGCGTCTTCGTGGAGGCCGCCATCTGGAACATCAACGCCTTCGACCAGTGGGGCGTGGAACTTGGCAAGGAACTCGCCACCGGACTTCAGGCTGTGGTGGAGGGAAAGAAGGGCACGGAAGGCCTGGACAGTTCCACGGCGGGACTGGTTGGTTATCTGCGGACGCTCGCTTAAGTGAACACCAAACGCTTCATGCCCGGGTCCAAGCCGGGTATCTTCCTCGTGGGCGCAACAAGGATCGCCCGGTCACGCCCGGCGATGATGAGTGCATGAGGGTTACTGCCTCAGAACATCGCCTCGTCAAGCTCCATCACGGGTGCAGCACCCGCCACGATCTTGGCATGAAGCGAGGCCGTTTCAGGCAGGATGCGCTGCATGTAGAAGCGCGCCGTCGCAAGTTTGGCGCGGTAGAAATCCTCATGTGACTTGGGCAACGCGGCTTCTGCCGCGCGGGCGAAGAGATAGCCCACCGCGGTGAGCGCGAAGAGACGCATGTAATCGACAGCCGCTGCACCGACCTCCTCCGCGTTCGCCTGCGCGCGCTCGATCAGGAGGCGCGTGGCGTCTTCCAGATGATCAAAGGCAGCGGCGACGGGTGTTGTGAATTCCACCAGCGAGTCATTGCGTTCATGGTCCTTCAGGAATGCCGTAATCGGCGCCTCGAGCCTGCCAAACAGTCCGAGATGCAGGATTTTCCGGCCAAGCAGATCGGCGGACTGGATGCCATTGGTGCCCTCATATATCTGGGTGATGCGCACATCGCGCACATATTGCTCCTGCCCATTGGCACGGATGAAGCCGTGGCCACCCAGCACCTGTATGCCGAGGTTTGCAACTTCGCTTCCGCAGTCCGTCAGGAAGGCTTTCACCACCGGCGTCATCAGCGCCACCGTGTCATCGGCCTGCTTGCGGGTGGCGGGATCAGGGTGATGCTCGGAGACATCCAGTGCCTGCGCCGCCCATAGCGCCAGCATGCGGCAGCCTTCGGTGAGGGCGCGCTGCTGCATCAGCATGCGGCGCACATCCGGGTGAACGATGATCGGGTCCGCCGGTTTCGCGGCATCGCGCGGGCCGGAGGGCGCGCGGCCCTGCAGCCTGTCCCGGGCATAGGCAACCGCGTTCTGGTAGGAGGCTTCGGCAATGGCGAGGCCATGGATGCCGACCGCGAGGCGCTCGGCGTTCATCATGGAGAACATGGCCTTCAGGCCCTGATGCGGCTCGCCCATCAGCCAGCCCGTGGCGCCATCGAAATTCATCACGCAGGTCGGGCAGCCGTGAATGCCCATCTTGTGCTCGACAGCGCCGCAGGCGACACCATTTCGCGCACCCAGCGAGCCATCATTGTTCACCAGATACTTCGGCACAAGGAACAGGCTGATGCCCTTCGATCCCCTTGGCGCATCGGGAAGACGCGCCAGCACGAGATAGATGATGTTGGGGGTGAGATCATGCTCACCCGCCGAAATGAAGATCTTGCTGCCGGTCAGGGCGTAGCTGCCATCGCCATGCGCCACGGCCTGTGTCTTGAGAAGCCCCAGGTCGGTTCCGCAATGGGCCTCGGTCAGGCACATGGAACCTGCCCATTCGCCACTGGCAAGGCGCGGGGCATAAAGTGCTTTCTGCGCGTCGTCACCATGCTGTGCGATGGCGACATAGGCGCCGCGCGTCAGCCCCGGGAACAGGCCGAAGGACAGGCACGCCCCGTTCATCATTTCCTCGAACAGGACATTCACCATATGCGGCATGCCCTGACCGCCATGATCGGGCGAGGCAGTGAGCGACGGCCAGCCGCCCTCGACGAGTTGCGCGTAAGCCTCGCGGAAGCCCTTGGGCGTTCGAACCTCGCCAGCCGTGAAGTGTACGCCCTCCTCATCGGCGCTGCGGTTCAGCGGCTGAAGCACCTGGGTGGCAAAGCGCGCGGACTGATCCAGCACAGCCTCGACCACATCACGCGAGAAGGACTGGAAGGCGGGAAGCCGCGTGTGGGATTCAAAATCGAGCAGCTCGAAGAGGCAGAACAGATGATCGCGGAGCGGGGCGGTGTAATGCGGCATGATGCCGAATTCAGCACTCCACGACGTTCACCGCAAGGCCGCCTGTCGAGGTTTCCTTGTACCGCTCGCTCATGTCGAGGCCCGTCTGGCGCATGGTCTCGACGCAGGTGTCGAGCGGCACGAAATGCGTGCCATCGCCGCGAAGCGCCAGCGAGGCGGCGGTGACGGCCTTGACCGCGCCAAACGCATTGCGCTCGATGCAGGGCACCTGCACGAGGCCACCGACCGGATCGCAGGTCATCCCCAAATGATGCTCCAGCGCAATCTCGGCAGCATTCTCCACCTGCTCGTTCGTGCCGCCCAGCGCGGCGCAAAGGCCTGCAGCCGCCATGGCAGAGGCGGAACCCACTTCGCCCTGGCAGCCCACTTCGGCGCCCGAAATCGAGGCATTGTGCTTGATGAGGCCACCGATGCCTGCGGCGGCCAGCAGGAAAGTGCGGATACCCGCCTCATCGGCGCCAAGGCAATGGTCGAGGTAGTAACGGATGGTGGCCGGGATGACGCCTGCCGCGCCATTGGTGGGGGCCGTCACCACGCGCCCGCCGGCGGCATTCTCCTCATTGACCGCCATCGCATAGACCGAGAGCCAATCCATCAGCTGATGCGGCTGGATGGCGTTGTTGCCCTTCTCTTCCTTGAGGCGCTGGTAGATTTCCGCCGCGCGGCGCTTGACCTTCAGGCCGCCGGGCAAGGTGCCGGTCTGGCGCAGGCCGCGGTTCATGCAATCGCGCATGGCAGCCCAGATCCCGTCGAGATCTGCGTTGAGGTCGTCATCGCTCCGATGGGCGCATTCATTGGCGCGCTTCATGGCGGCGATGGTGAGGCCGGAGCGCCTGCCCATCTCCAGCATTTCGGCGGCAGTGCGGAAAGGATAGGGCACTTCAAGGCCGGGGGTCTCGGACTTGCCCGCGGCAACGGACGCGGCGCGCTCGGCTTCCGTCTGAACGAAGCCGCCGCCGATCGAGAAATAGGTTTCACTCAGCAGCGTGTTGTTGTCGTCATCGAGGATACGGAACACCATGCCATTGGCATGGCCTTTGAGCGCCGGGCCGAAATCGAAGATCACGTCGCGTGCCGGGTTGAAGGCCAGGAGATGGCCCTCCGCGAGGGGAACATGGCCCCGCTCGGCCATCATGCGCAGCACATCATCGACCTTGTCGGGGTTCATCGTCTGGGGTTTTTCGCCGGCGAGGCCGAGGATCACCGCGCGGTCGGTACCGTGGCCCTTGCCGGTAAAGGCCAGCGAGCCATGAAGCGTGACGGTAAGATGACCGGTACGCGGCAGCGAGGATTGTGCAGCCTTCGCCAGGAACCGCTGGGCGGCCACCATGGGGCCCACCGTATGGGAGCTCGACGGGCCAATACCGATCTTGAAGATGTCGAAGACGGACAGAAACATGGGGCGCGGCCTGCAATGAAATGGCGATGCGCCCAGAATGGCCTGTTCCGAAGCGATTTGAAAGTGAAACCCATGCTATGATGACATGTGCCCCTTGCAGTTCAGGCCCGGCCCGATCCATGCTGATGGCGTGATGCGCCATATTTGGCGCCCGGGGGGATTTACAATCAATGCTTGCCGTTCTGTTTGGGGTGTTCGCCGCCGTGTGCTGGTCGGTTCACGATCTTGTTGCCCGCAGCATGGCGGCACAGATCGGGGCGTTCCGGATGGCGGCACTGGTCATCATTTCAGGCGGCATACTGCTGTCCTTCTATGTTGTTTATGATGGCACGCTGTGGTCCGCCACCTGGCCGCAACTGATGAGCGGCCTGCTGCTGGGGATTTCCTATGGTTTCGCAGTGGGTGGCCTGTTCAAGGCCTTCAGCCTCGGGCCCATTTCGCTCGTCGGGCCGATCACCGCGGGATATCCCGTGCTGGCGGTGCTGTGGGGTGTCTTCAACGGGTTGGAACCAAGCCTGCTGCAGTGGAGCGCGGTGGCCGCTACCGTGATCGGGGCGGTGATCGTGGCGCGGTCCGGCACCGAGGATGGCGGCATCAATGCAGTGGAACCGGGCAAGATGCCGACACTGCTTTTCTTCGCGCTGATGGCGGTACTCGGCTATGCGGCGTCCATCGTGCTGGGGCAGAAGGCTGCCGTGTCGGTGGGCGAAATCGAGGCGACATGGCTGTCGCGCGTCACGGCCCTTCTGGTGCTGCTGCCCTTCATGCTGGGCGAAGGGAAGGCAACGCCGCTGACCCGGCGCAACTGGGTGGGCATTTTCGTGATGGGAGGCCTCGATGTGCTTGGCGTCATCGCCATCAACGCCTCTGGCCATCTTCCGGGCAAGGATTTCGCGGGGATCGGCGTTTCCGCCTATGGCGCTGTGGCGGTGATCCTGGCCATGATCTTCCTCAAGGAACGGGTGTCGAAAGGCCAGTGGCTGGGGATTGGTATGATCGTGGCGGGCGTTGCAACCCTGTCGGTCTCACCCGCATGAGGCGGGGCCGGGCAGTTAACTCTTGAATAATTCAACTCTACTGATTTATTGAAACATGTATTCTGGACGGGGGCCATCCTCCCCTCTGGCACGGAGCACCCGCAGATGATCAAGCCCGCCCCGCGCGCCACCGATGCCGACACCATCCGCGCCGAGATTCTCGAAAAGCTCGCCTATTCGATCGGCAAGGACCCGGCAGTAGCCAAGCGCCACGACTGGCTGAACGCCACCATCCTGGCGCTGCGCGACCGCATCATCGACCGCTGGATGGAATCGACCCGGCGCGCCTACGAGACGAAGTCGAAGCGGGTTTACTACCTGTCACTCGAATTCCTGATCGGCCGGTTGCTGCGCGACGCGATGAGCAACCTTGAACTGACCCAGGCCTTCACCACGGCCCTGCAGGGCCTCAATGTCGACCTCGACCTCATTGAGGCGCTGGAGCCAGACGCCGCCCTTGGCAATGGCGGCCTCGGCCGGCTTGCCGCCTGTTTCATGGAAAGCATGGCAAGCCTCGACATTCCGGCTTACGGCTATGGCATCCGCTACAATCACGGCCTGTTCCGCCAGAAGATCACCGATGGCTGGCAGGTGGAACTGCCGGAGAACTGGCTCGAACATGGAAACGCATGGGAGTTTCCACGCCGGGAGGCCGCCTACGAAATCGGCTTCGGCGGCCAGGTGGTGCCGGGCCCGGAAACCGGCAAGATGCCGCAGCGGCGCTGGAGCCCGGCGGAAAAGCTGCTGGCTTCGGCGTGCGACACGCCGGTCGTCGGGTGGCGGGGCAAGCGCGTGAACACGCTGAGGCTGTGGACGGCGCGCGCGCCGGACCCGATCCGCCTCGATGCCTTCAACAGCGGCGATTATGCGGCAGCGCTGGCCGAGAACAACAAGGCGGAAATCATCACCCGGGTTCTCTACCCGGCCGACTCGACGCCGGCGGGCCAGGAATTGCGCCTCCGGCAGGAGTTCTTCTTCACCTCCGCCTCGCTGCAGGACATCATCCGCCGCCACATGCAGCAATACCACGAGGTGGGGAACCTCGCTGACAAGGTGGCGATCCACCTGAACGACACGCACCCCGCCGTGGCAGTTGCCGAACTCATGCGCATCCTCGTTGACCAGCATGGGCTGGACTGGGATGAGGCGTGGGACATCACCAAGGGCTGTATCGCCTATACGAACCACACGCTGCTGCCCGAGGCGCTGGAAAGCTGGCCGGTGCATCTCTTCGAGCATGTGCTGCCGCGTCACATGCAAATCGTCTATCAGATCAACGCAAGGCTGATCGCCGACGCACAGAAGCGGCCTGACTGTACCACGGACTTCCTCGCATCCGTGTCGTTGATCGATGAGCATAACGGCCGCCGCGTGCGCATGGGCCAGCTGGCCTATGCGGGCTCGCACTCCATCAATGGCGTCTCGGCGCTGCATACCTCGCTGATGAAGCAGAGCGTGTTCCGCGACCTCAACACGCTCTATCCCGGCCGCATCAACAACAAGACCAACGGCATCACGCCGCGGCGCTGGCTTCTGGGCTGCAACCCGCAACTGGCGGGACTGTTGAACGAAGCCATCGGACAATCCGTGATGGATGATGCGGAGCGCCTCACCAAAGCGAAGCACTTCGCAACGGACGCCGCCTTCCGCCAGCGCTTTGCCGCCATCAAGCGGCGGAACAAGGATGAACTGTCAAATCTCATCATGGCGCGCATGGGGTTGAAGGTCGATCCTGCAGCCATGTTCGACGTGCAGGTGAAGCGCATCCACGAATACAAGCGCCAGCTTCTGAACATCCTCGAAACCATTGCGCTTTATAATGCGATGCGCGCTCACCCCGACAGGCCGTGGGTGCCGCGCGTCAAAATCTTCGCGGGCAAGGCGGCCGCAAGCTATGCGCAGGCCAAGCTCATCATCAAGCTCATCAATGACGTGGGCCAGATGGTGAACAATGACCCCGACGTGCGCGACCTGCTGAAGGTCGTGTTCATTCCGAACTACAATGTGAGCCTTGCCGAGGTGATCGTGCCGGCAGCCGATCTCTCCGAGCAGATTTCCACGGCTGGCATGGAAGCCTCCGGCACCGGCAACATGAAATTCGCGCTCAACGGCGCGCTCACCATCGGCACGCTGGATGGCGCCAATGTGGAAATGCTGCAGCATGTGGGGCGCGACAACATCGTGATCTTCGGCATGACGGCCGAGGAGGTGGAGGCGCGCCGCCGCAGTGGCCATGACGCACAAGCCGTGATCGATGCCTCGCCGGAGCTGAAGGCCGTCCTCGATGCGCTGGGCTCCGGCGTCTTCTCGCCTGGAGATGCCAATCTCTACCGGCCGATCATCGACTCCGTCAGCCACCACGACTGGTTCATGGTGGGCGCCGACTTCAACGCCTATGCAGCTGCCCAGCGTGAGGTCGCCGGCATATGGCGGCGGACGCAGGACTGGACGGAGAAGACGATCCTCAATACGGTGAACATGGGCTGGTTTTCCTCTGACCGGACGATCCGCGAATATGCCCGCGATATCTGGAACGTTCCCGTTGCCTAGGAGCTGACGCAGAATGGCCGAGCCGGACTGGAAGGCAGACAGCGCCGACATCGAGGCCATCGTTGCGGGCAGGCATGGCGACCCATTCGGCATTCTTGGCATGCATCAATACGGTGAAACCTGGATTGCACGCGCCTTCGTGCCCGGCGCCGAAACGCTGGAGGTTCACACGGCAGACGGGCAGCATGCGGGTCGCCTCACCCGCCGCCATGACCGGGGCTTCTTCGAGGGCGTGACGCAGATCACACGACGCCAGCCCCTCACCTACCGGGCAAAGAGTGGAAGCGCCAGCTGGGACGTGGCGGATGCCTATCTGCTGGGACCGGTGCTGGGGCCGCTCGATGATTACTACATCGGCGAAGGCAACCACCTCCGCCTCTACGACAAGCTGGGCGCGCACCCGATGCGCCATGAAGGCTTCGACGGCGTGCATTTCGCGGTGTGGGCGCCCAATGCCGCGCGCGTGTCAGTGGTTGGCGATTTCAACGGCTGGGATGGCCGCCGCCACGTGATGCGCAGGCGCGGCGGAACCGGCGTGTGGGAAATCTTCATTCCGGGCGCGACCGAAGGGCAGGCCTATAAATACGAAATCCTCGATGGCGCGGGACAGCTGCTGCCGCTCAAGGCCGATCCCTTCGGCTTTGCCGCCGAGCTGCGGCCGAAGACCGCCTCACTGATCGCGCGCACCGATGATTTCACCTGGAGCGATGAAGCCTATCTCGCCGCCCGCAGGGGCCAGGATGCGCGGCGCATGCCGATATCGATCTATGAAGTGCATCTCGGCTCATGGCGGCGCAAGGACAATCATCAGTTCCTGAGCTATGAGGAATTGGCCGAAACGCTGATCCCCTATGTGCAGGAGATGGGGTATACGCACATCGAACTTCTGCCGGTGAGCGAGCATCCATTCGACCCCTCCTGGGGCTATCAGCCCACCGGGCTTTATGCACCGACCGCACGCTTTGGCACGCCGGAACAATTCGCCCGCTTCATCGATACCGCGCACCGGGCGGGGATCGGCGTGATCCTTGACTGGGTGCCAGCCCACTTCCCCACCGATGAGCATGGCCTTGCCCGCTTCGACGGCACGGCCCTTTACGAGCATGAGGACCCGCGTCAGGGCTACCACCCGGACTGGAACACGGCGATCTACAACTTCGGGCGGCGCGAAGTATCAGCCTATCTGCTCAACAATGCGCTGTTCTGGCTGGAACGCTACCATGTGGACGGGCTGCGCGTTGATGCAGTGGCCTCCATGCTCTACCGCGATTACTCACGCAAGGAGGGCGAGTGGATTCCCAATCAATATGGCGGGCGTGAAAACCTCGAAGCCATTGCCTTCCTGCAGCGCATGAATCATGAGGCCTATGGGCAGATCCCCGGCAGCATGACGATTGCGGAAGAATCCACCGCGTTCCCCGGCGTGTCGCGCCCCACATCCACCGGTGGCTTGGGCTTCGGCTTCAAGTGGAACATGGGTTTCATGCATGACACACTGAACTATCTGAAGCGTGAGCCCATTCACCGCAAGCACCACCACACAGATCTGACATTCGGCCTTCTCTATGCCTTCTCGGAGAATTTCGTGCTGCCGCTGTCACATGACGAGGTGGTGCACGGAAAAGGCACGCTGCTCAACAAGATGGCAGGCGATGCCTGGCAGAAGTTTGCCACCCTCCGCGCCTATTACGCCTTCATGTGGGGATACCCCGGAAAGAAGCTCCTGTTCATGGGGCAGGAGTTCGCCCCCTGGAACGAGTGGTCGGAGTCACGCAGCCTCGACTGGCATCTGCTTGACGAGGCGCCGCACCGGGGCGTGCAGTCCCTCGTCCGCGATCTGAACCATTGCTATCGCGACACCCCCGCGCTCCACGCCCGCGACTGCGAACCGGAAGGCTTCGAATGGCTGCTGGCGGATGAGCATGACAGCTCGGTCTTCGCCTGGGCGCGCCACTCCGGTGCGGGCGACCCCATCGTGGTCGTCATCAGCAATTTTACCCCTGTGCCGCGCCATGGCTATACGCTGCCCATGCCCGCAGCCGGGTGCTGGCGGGAGATCATCAATACAGATGCAGCGAGCTACGGCGGGAGCGGAATTGGCAATATGGGCGCCATTACCGCAAGCGCAGAGCCAACGCACGGCAAGCCCGCCCACGCCAAAGTCAGCTTGCCACCGCTGGCCACCTTGTATTTCATGCAGGACACATAGAGAGACGGGAGGACAGCATGGCCGAACACCGCAAGACAGCCCCCCTGGCGCGTGACGCGATGGCCTACGTCCTCGCTGGCGGCCGCGGCAGCCGCCTGATGGAACTGACCGACCGGCGCGCAAAACCTGCCGTGCCCTTCGGCTGCAAGTCCCGCATCATCGACTTTGCGCTCTCCAATGCGCTGAACTCCGGCATCCGCCGCATCGGCGTTGCGACCCAATACAAGGCGCACAGCCTGATCCGCCACATGACGCGCGGCTGGAACTTCTTCCGGCCGGAACGAAACGAGAGTTTCGACATTCTGCCTGCGTCGCAACGTGTTTCCGAAGACCAATGGTATGCGGGCACGGCCGATGCGGTGTACCAGAATCTCGACATCATCCTGAGCTACGCGCCCAAGTACATGGTGATCCTCGCCGGAGACCACATCTACAAGATGGATTACGAGTTGATGCTGCAACAGCACGTCGACTCAGGCGCCGACGTGACGATCGGCTGCCTCGAGGTGCCGCGCATGGAGGCGACCGGCTTCGGCGTGATGGCGGTGGACGGTGCAGACCGCATCACCGCCTTCGTGGAAAAGCCGAAGAACCCGCCGGGCATTCCCGGCAATCCGGAGTTGGCGCTGGCCTCCATGGGCATCTACGTCTTCGAGACCGCGCGGCTTGCCGACCTGTTGCGGCGCGATGCGGCCGACCCCGCCTCAAGCCGGGATTTCGGCAAGGACATCATCCCCTATCTGGTGCAGCACGGCAAAGCCGTGGCACATCGCTTCACCGCCAGCTGCGTGCGCTCCGAACATGAAACCGAGGCCTATTGGCGTGACGTGGGCACGGTGGATGCCTATTGGGAAGCCAATATCGACCTCACCGAAACGCTGCCCGCCCTCGACCTCTATGATCAAAGCTGGCCGATCTGGACCTACAGCGAGGTAACGCCGCCTGCCAAGTTCGTGCATGATCTCGAAGGCCGGCGCGGCAGTGCCGTGGCCTCGCTCGTGTCTGGCGGCTGCATCGTCTCCGGTGCTTCGATCAAGCGCACCATGCTCTCGCCCAATGTCCGGGTGAATTCATTCTCCGCGCTGGAGGAAGCCGTGGTGCTGCCATCCGTCGTCATTCAGCGCAATGCAACGCTGCGGAAAGTGGTCATCGACACAAGCGTCGTCATTCCGGAAGGCCTTGTCGTCGGCGAAGACCCGGAGCTTGACGCCAAGCGCTTCCGCCGCACCGCCAGTGGTATCTGCCTCATCACACAGCCGATGATTGACCGTCTGACCGTATGAAAGTTCTATCCGCTGCCTCCGAACTCTTTCCGCTGGTGAAGACCGGCGGCCTTGCCGACGTGACGGGCGCACTGCCCGCCGCGCTGAAGACCCATGGGGTGGAGATGCTCTCCATCATTCCGGCCTATCCGGCTGTGATGGCTTCACTCGACGGTGCTTCGCCCATCCATGCCTATGATGATCTGTTCGGTGGCAAAGCCCGGCTTCTGAGAGGCCGCGCGGGCGGGCTTGAACTCATCGCCATCGATGCACCGCATCTTTATGCGCGCAACGGCAATCCTTATCTGGGGCCCGATGGCAAGGACTGGCCGGACAATGCACAGCGCTTTGCCGCACTCGCCAAGGCGGCTGCCGATGTGGCCGCCGGCAAGGCGAAGGGCTACCGCGCCGACATCCTGCACTGCCATGACTGGCAGGCCGGTCTCGGGCCGGTCTATGCCCGTTTGGCGGGCGGCCCGCGCAGCGTGATGACGGTTCACAACATCGCGTTTCAGGGCCAGTTCCCCGCGTCCGTCTTCAGTGTGCTGGGACTGCCGGCACAAGCCTTCGCCATCGACGGCGTCGAGTATTACGGCAATGTCGGCTATCTCAAGGGCGGACTCGCCATGGCCGATGCAATCACGACGGTGAGCCCCACCTACGCGCAGGAAATCTGCACGCCGGACTATGGCATGGGGCTGGACGGGCTTCTGCGCGCAAGACGCGGCGTGGTGCGCGGCATGGTGAACGGCATCGACACCAGCGTATGGAACCCGGTCGAAGATGTGCTGATCCCCGCTCACTACACTGCAAAGACCCTCGACAAGCGGCAGGCCAACAAGCGAGCGGTGGAAAAGCGCTTCAGGCTGGAGACGGGAGACGGCATCCTGCATGGCGTGGTGAGCCGCCTCACCTGGCAGAAGGGCATGGATATCCTCGCCGCAAGCCTCGACGCGCTCGTATCGTCCGGCGCGCGCTTTGCTCTGCTTGGCTCAGGCGAACCCGCCATCGAACAGGCAGTGCTGGCGGCGGCCGAACGAAACCCCGGCCGCATCGGCGTGGTGCTTGGCTATGATGAGGGGCTCTCGCATCTGATCCAGGCGGGCTGCGACACAATCCTGGTGCCCTCGCGCTTCGAGCCCTGCGGACTGACCCAGCTTTACGGCCTGCGCTACGGCGCGGTTCCGGTGGTGGCGCGCACCGGCGGGCTCAACGACACGGTCATCGATGCCAATGACGCCGCCCTTCAGGCCGATGTGGCCACGGGCTTCCAGTTCGCGCCCGTCGATCAGCCCACACTCGAACATGCGCTGGCGCGCGCTGCGCAATGCCATGCCGACCACAGCCTGTGGCGGGGCCTGCAGCAGCGCGGCATGGCCTCCGATGTATCATGGGCGCGCAGCGCTGCCGCCTATGCACAGCTCTACCGCAATCTCCTGAAGGCTTGAGACCAGAATGATCATCACCGTCACGACGACGCCCTTCGACGGGCAGAGGCCCGGTACATCCGGCCTGCGCAAGAAAGTACCGGTATTCCAGCAGGCGCATTATGCGGAGAATTTCATCCAGTCGATCTTCGATTCACTGGAGGGCTACCAGGGCCAGTCACTGGTGATTGGCGGCGATGGCCGCTACTATAATCCTGAAGTCGTGCAGACGGCGATCCGCATGGCCGCCGCCAATGGTTTCGGCCGGGTTCTGGTGGGGCGGGGCGGGCTTCTGTCCACCCCTGCGGCCTCGCACCTCATCCGCAAGCACAAGGCCTTCGGTGGCATCATCCTCTCGGCCAGCCACAACCCCGGCGGCCCGGACGGCGACTTCGGCATCAAGTTCAACGCTGCGAATGGCGGCCCGGCGCCGGAAAAACTGACCGACCGGATCTTCGCCCGCTCGCAGACCATCGCGAGCTATCGCATCGCCAGGACGCCGGATGTGGACCTCCACCACACCGGAACATCCATGGTGGCGGGCATGACGGTGGATGTGATCGACCCCGTGACCGACTATGCAGACCTCATGCAGACGCTGTTCGATTTCGAACAGATCCGCGACCTGATCCGCACGGGCTTCGCCATGAAGTTCGACGCGATGGGCGCGATTACGGGCCCCTATGCGGTGAGGATACTCGAGGACATTCTTGGCTTTCCCAAGGGCACGGTGATGAATGGCACGCCCCTTCCCGATTTCGGCGGCCACCACCCGGACCCCAACCTCGTCCACGCCAGGGAGCTCGTCGATCTGGTGATGCCGGATGGCGGGCCGGACTTCGGCGCGGCCTCTGATGGCGATGGCGACCGTAACCTCATCATCGGGCGCGGCATGTATGTGACGCCCTCCGACTCCCTGGCCATCCTCGCCGCCAATGCCGCCCTGACGCCAGGCTATGCAAAGGGCCTCGCCGGCATTGCGCGTTCCATGCCAACGAGCTGCGCGGCCGACCGCGTGGCGGCAAAGCTCGGCATTGCCTGCTATGAAACACCCACCGGCTGGAAGTTCTTCGGCAACCTTCTCGATGCCGGAAAGGCCACGCTGTGCGGCGAGGAGAGCTTCGGCACCGGCTCCAGCCATGTGCGCGAGAAGGACGGCCTGTGGGCGGTTCTGATGTGGCTCAACATTCTCGCCAAGCGCCGCCAGAGCGTTGCCGATATCGTGAAGGCACAATGGCGCGAGTTTGGCCGCAACTATTATTCGCGCCACGACTACGAGGAAGTGGACGCAGATGCAGCGAACACCCTGATGCAGAACCTGCGCGCCAGTCTGCCACGGCTTCCCGGCCAGCATGGCATCACGCTTGCCGATGATTTTGCCTATGATGATCCGGTTGACGGGTCGCGCACCACGGCGCAGGGCATCCGCCTCATCTTCGCCGATGGATCGCGCATCGTGTACCGGCTGTCGGGCACGGGCACGGCGGGGGCAACCTTGCGCGTCTACATCGAGCGCTTCGAACCCGACCACAGCCGCCACGGTATTGAGACACAGGCCGCCCTGGCTGACCTCATCGCGCTGTCCCGCAACATTGCCGCCATTGCGCAGCACACCGGCCGCGATGCGCCGACAGTGATCACCTGACCGTGCAGGCGCGGCCCTTTCCACTGGGCGTGACGCTGGAGGATGGCGGGGCCAATGCCGCCGTCATCTCGCGCCATGCCGAGCGCATCCTGTTCTGCCTTTTCGACGGGGAGACCGAAATCGCGCGCGTTCCGCTGACGGAGCGGCTGGGTGATGTGCATTATGGCTTCGTACCGGGCGTTTCGGCGGGCACGAACTACGGCCTTCGCGCCGAGGGGCCGTGGCAACCGGAGATCGGCCGCCGCTTCGATCCGGCAAAGCTGCTGCTCGACCCTTATGCAACACGTATCAACAGGCCTTTCGCACATCATCGGGATTTGATGGTGCGCGGTGCGGAGAGCGCACACCTGGTGCCGAAGGCCATCACGGAGGATGTGCCCGCAACGGCCGAGCCGCTGGCCCCGCACCGCCCGCAATTCATCTACGAGGTGGGCGTCAGGGCATTCACCATGCGCCATCCTGGCGTGCCGCCAGACAGGCGCGGTACCGTGGCGGCGCTGGCAGAGCCCGTCATCATCGATCATCTGAAGCGGCTCAACGTCGATACGGTTGAACTGATGCCGCTGTGCGCCTGGATCGACGAGCGGCACCTGCCGGATCTCGGCCTCGCCAATGGCTGGGGCTATAATCCGGTGAACTTCATGGCACCGGACCCAAGGCTTGCGCCCGGCGGGCTGGAGGAGGTACGCGCCACCGTGAGCAGCCTCCACGCGGCGGGCCTCCGCGTGATCTTGGACATGGTTTTCAATCATACCGGCGAGAGCGATGCCCTTGGCACGACCCTGTCGCTGCGCGGGCTTGATGAAGCGCTGTATATCCGCCGTGCGGGCAGTGAACTGGTGAATGACACCGGCTGCGGCAACACGCTGGCCCTCGACATGCCGCATGCCGTGCGGCTTGTCATGGACGCGATGCGAAGCTGGGTGACGCGCACCGGTGTGGACGGCTTCCGCTTCGACCTTGCAACCGTGATGGGGCGTCTCGCATCCGGCTTCAGCCCGAACGCTCCACTGCTTGCCGCGATTGAGCAGGACCCGCTGTTGTCGCGCCTCATCATGATCGCGGAACCGTGGGACGTGGGCCCCAACGGCTATCAACTCGGAAATTTCCCGCCGCGCTGGCAGGAGTGGAACGACCGCTACCGCGACGATGTGCGCCGCTTCTGGCGAGGCGACGCGCACATGGCGGGGGCCTTCGCCACGCGCCTTGCAGGTTCATCCGACATCTTCAACCGATGGCACCGCTTGCCTTCGGCCAGCATCAATTTCGTGGCGGCGCATGACGGCTTCAGCCTGCGCGATGCGGTGACCTATGCCGCGAAGAACAATTTCGCCAATGGCGAGGACAACCGCGATGGCAGCGCCCACGAACCCACCTGGCCGCATGGCGATGTGAAGGCGCTGCTCGCCACGCTGTTCCTGTCGCGCGGCACGCCCATGCTGACAGCGGGCGATGAGATGGGCCGCAGCCAGAACGGCAACAACAACGCCTATGCGCAGGACAATGAAAACACCTGGCTCGACTGGGCCAGCGCCGACCAGACGCTGATCGCCTTCACGGCATCGCTCGCCGAACTGCGGCGGACGCTGTCTCCCTTCCTTGCCGACCGCTTCCTGACCGGGCACATTCCGGACGGAGCGCCCTTCCCCGATGCCGAATGGTTCGGCGCGGATGGCGGGCCGATGGACTGGCAGGATGGCAGCGCCACAGTGCTGGGGCTTGTCCTTTCAGCCGGACGCCAGAGGATCTCGCTGGTGTTCAACCGCGGGTCCGGGGCGGCACCCATCGCGTTGCCGCGCCGGGACGGCCGCCGCTGGACACCGCTATTCTGTTCGGCGGAGGGCAGTGCCCTGCCGCAGTGCTCCGTCTCGGTCTTCACCGAGGAGCGCATCGCACCCTCCGGCATAACGGATGACGAGGTGGCAGGCCTTGCCGCTGCAGCCGGCATTGAAGGTGACTGGTGGGAAGTCGATGGCACGCACCACCGCGTGACGCCCGACACACAGCGCGCCCTTCTCTCGGCCATGGGCCTGCCCTTCGGCACGGAGGAGGAACTGGCCCACTCGCACCGGCTTGCCGCAATGCCCGCCCCCCAAGTCGTCGAGGGCGGACAGCCCGCGCTGTTGTGGCCCGCAGGTGAACGCCGGTGCCGCATCCTGACCGAGGGTGCCGGCGGCATGCAGGCACATGATCTCGCACCCGGTGCCGAGCTACGGCAGTCGTTGCCGCCCGGCTGCTACAGGATCCGCGCCGAAGATGACGAGGCGAACACACGCTGGGTGATCGTGAGCCCGGGGCGCTGCTTCGTGCCCGAGGACATCCAAGCCGGCAAGCGGGTGTCGGGGCTTGCTGCCCATCTTTATGCGCTGCGCCATGACGGCAGCGATGGCATTGGTGATTTTGAAACGCTGGCGCGCTTTGCGAGGCTCACGCAGCATGTCGGCGGCCGTTATGCGGGCATCAACCCGCTCCACCACCTGTTCCCCTCCGACCGCAGCCGGGCAAGCCCCTATCAGCCCTCCGACCGGCATTACATAGATCCCATCTACATCAGCATCGCTGACATGCTGGCACGCTTCAGCCTGCCGCAAACGGCACGGCTGGCGGAAGAAAGCCGAGCCGCACTGGCCACGCTCGATCAGCTTCTGCTGGTGGATTATGAGGACGTGTGGAGCGCCAAGAGCGCCATCCTGGAAAGCGCCTTTCGCGAATTCCGGCCCGCCGCTGATTTCGACCTGTTCCGGCGGGAGGGCGGAGCACCCCTTCTCGCCCATGGCCGCTTCGAGGCGGAGCGCATGGGTGAGGCAGCCGATCATGACCGCATCGCCTATCGCGCCTTCCTGCAATGGCTCGCGGACATGCAACTGGCAGCGGCAGGAAAGGGCCGCAACCTCTACCGTGATCTTGCGCTGGGCTGCGCCTTCGATGGCGGCGAGATTGCCAGCAACCCCTCGGCCTTCGCCAGCGGCATCTCCATCGGCGCGCCGCCCGACCCCTTTTCGGCGGCGGGCCAGGTGTGGAACCTGCCGCCCTTCTCGCCGCTTGCTCTGATGCGCCAGGGCATGGAGCCAATGCGCCGGGTGATGTCCGCCAACATGCGCCATGCTGCTGCACTGCGCATCGACCATGTGCTGGGATTCGCGCGCCAGTTCTGGGTGCCGCGAGGGGCTGAAGGCCGCTTCGGCGCCTATGTGCGCTTTCCGCTCGACCAGCTGATCGCCATCACGGCGCTGGAAAGCCAGCGGCATCAGTGCCTCGTGGTCGGCGAGGATCTTGGCACGGTGCCGGACGGCCTGCGCGAGAAGCTCTCGGAGGCGGCAATCTTCTCCTACCGCGTGCTGTGGTTCGAGCGCGACGGCCCGGGCTTCAGGCCGCCCGGCAGTTACCCCGCCCAGGCTCTTGCCTGCCTTGCCTCGCATGATCTTCCAACCTTGTCGGGCTGGCGGCGGGGCCGCGACATCGAGATTGCGGAGTTGATCGGCCAGATCGGGTCAGGCGACGTGTCCACACGCATGGCGGAGCGCGCGGCGGAGGCCGAAGCCCTCGACAGGCTTGCGCAAGGTGACAGCGCCGCAGCCGTGCATGGGCTCGTTGCCAGCACACCCTCACGCATCATGCTCGTGCAGGCAGATGACCTTGCGGGCGAGACGGACCCACTCAACGTGCCCGGCACCGACCGGGAATGGCCGAACTGGCGGCGGCGGGTGCATGTTCCGGTGGAGGCGCTGGGGGATACGCTGCCCGCCCGATCCATTCTCGCGCGCGTGAAACAGGAAAGACCAGAATGAAGCAGCGTGTGACCATCGAGAAGATTGAACCGCTCTCGCGCAACTGGGTGAAGCTCGACCGCTACACCATCCGCTATGCACGCCAGGATGGCCGCACCGACGTGTTGATGCGCGAGGTTCACGACCATGGCAGCGGCGCGGCCGTGCTGCCTTATGATGCCAGGCGGGGCACGGTTCTGCTTGTGAAGCAGTTCCGCCTGCCGCCCTATCTGGCCGGCGGCGATGGCTTCATCATCGAATGCTGCGCTGGGCTTCTGGATGGCGATGACCCCGCCATCTGCGCGGCGCGCGAGGCGGAGGAGGAACTTGGCTTTCGTATTTCAAACCTGCGGCTGGTGGCAAACCCCTTCGCCACGCCGGGCGTTGTGACGGAGCGGATCGCCATGTTTCTTGGCGATTACGATCATGACTCGCGCCTCCACGATGGCGGCGGCCATGCCCATGAGGGCGAGGACATCGAGGTCATCGAAATGCCCTTCGACGACCTGCGCCTGATGGTGAAGGATGGCCGCATTATCGACGCCAAGACGCTGATGCTCAGCCTGTTCCTCGAGCGTGAGCTTGGCCTTCCGCCGTTATGACGCCATCGCTGCGGATGATGCGTGCCGTTGCGGTCCCGGCCTCACAGGCGACGCCGAAGCTGGTTCCGCTGAAAAGCTGGGCAAGACATCGGTAGTCAAAGCGCAGTGGCACGTGGCCAAGCCGCGTGGCGGCGAGATTGAGCATCAGTGCGGCCTGCAGGGGTCCGTGCACGAGGAGGCCGGGATAGCCCTCCTGCGCCGCATGGGCGAGATCATAGTGGATGCGGTGGCCGTTGAAGGTCAGGGCCGAGAAGCGGAACAGCAGCAGCGGCGTGGCGTCGACGATCCAGTCCGCGCCACTGTCCTTGTCGGGCCCGACAGGGGCAGGTGGCGTTGCCGGTGGCCCGCGGTAAACCAGGTCCTGCCGCTCCCGGATGGCGAGGCCATGGGCATCGGAAATCTCATGCAGGATGGAGATCAGGCAAAGCTCCCCCGTGCTGCCCTGCTTGAAGCGGATATCGGAGATGGTCGAGGTGCGGTGTATCTCGGCATTCACCGCGAGACTGCGGAAGGTTTCGATGCAGCCGCCTGCCCACATGCGGCGCGGCAGCTTGATGGGCGGAATGAACAGGCCCTTGCGCTCCGCCCCGTCAGGGCCGGTGTCGCCGCTCAGCGGCATGGCGGGCGCAAGGCCAAAGTGCAACCCGGGCGGGGCAAGGGCATCGTCTTCCACGAACAGGAAGGGCGACAGCGTGGCGCGGTATTCGCCCATGAGGCGGTGCGTCACGCAGTCCTGCCGCGTAACGCTCCGGCCAATCCACGCGCTGAAGCCGGCGTGCACGGTCAGCAGCTTCCATCCAGCTTGTTGATAGCCTCCACATTGGCAGCCGACGCGCCTTTGGGGTCGAACTCGGAGGCGAGCCATGTATCGACGATGGCCTTGGCAAGTTCAGGCCCGATGACGCGCGCACCCATGGTGATGATCTGGGCATTGTTGGACTTGGCGGCCCGTTCAGCCGAATAGGTATCGTGCGTGAGTGCGGCGCGGATGCCCGGCACCTTGTTGGCCGAGATGCAAACGCCGATGCCGGTGCCGCAGATCAGGATGCCACGGTCGTATTCGCCATCCTTCACCTTGTGTGCGAGATTGGCCGAGAGATCGGCGTAGAAGCCCGCCTGGCTAAGATTTGTGATGGCATGCCCGGGCTTCGACTTCAGATGCGCCTCGATCACGTCGAGGAGGGGTTTTCCGGCGCTGTCGGCGCCCAGTGCGATCTTCATGGCTTCACTCCAAAGATTTGGTGACGGCGTCGATGATGCCGAGGAAACCGGCCGGGTTCCACGCAGAGCGGCCGATGAACAGGCCATCGATATCGGACATGGCGGCCAGGGCGCAACAATTCTCCGGATTGACGGAGCCGCCATAGAGGATGGGCAGCGGGGCGCCGGCGATCTCCGCCGTCAGCGCCTTCAGTTTCCGGTGCTGGTCATTGGCGAAGGCGGGGTCGGCAGGAATGCCGCCTTCACCGATCGACCACACCGGCTCATAGGCAAGGATCACGCGGCCAGGCGCGGCAGGGCCCACATCGCGTAAGGCATAGCGGGTCTGCCTCGCAAGAACGTCGGCGGTGGCGCCCGCCTCGTATTCGCTGCGCGTATCGCCGATGCAGACGAGGGCGATCAGACCATGGGAGACGGCCGCGGCCACCTTGCGCGCCACCGTCTCATCGGTTTCACCGAAATGGGCGCGCCGTTCGCTGTGACCCAGTTCCACCAGTTGCGCGCCGCAGTCCTTCACCATGAGCGGCGAGACTTCGCCGGTCCAGGCGCCGTGGTCGGCCCAGTGCATGTTCTGCGCGCCGGTTTTCACCCGGGTACCCAGCAGGATATCGGCGACCTCCGAGATATAGGGAAAGGGCGGGATGACGAAGGGCTGCACCCGGTCCGCGCGGGCAAAGGGAGATGCTTTCACGGCTTCGGCGAAGGCGCGGGCTTCGGCGCGCGTCTTGTTCATCTTCCAGCTCGTGCCGATCCACGGCATTCCAGTCGGCATCAGTTGTATCCCGTCTTCGTGAACGGCGCCCAGTAGGCCACGGATTCGCGGAGGGCTGCAACCACGCTCCGGTCGGCTGGCTCGCGCTCGCGGAAGGCAAGTTCGAGGCAGAGCTCATTGTCCGTTCCGCCGCCGGCCTTCACTGCGGCGATGAGCTGTTCGGGCGTGATGCGGCCATCCTTGTTGTAGTGCGCCGTGAAGGGCCAGTGGCCGCCCTTGTTCATGGTGGACTGCTTGATATGGATGATCGGCGACTGGGTGGCAAAGTTCTTCGCCCAGGCATAGGGGTCCACATCGGCCGGATCGGGCGAGGTGACATCGCCATGGTCGATGTCCACCATGGGCCTGAGCGGAATGGGAAGGCCTGCCGCCGCGATCCAGTCCTGAAGAGTTTGCGTGTCGCGCAGCGTATGGCCCAATTCGCGGCCGACCGACATGGGTTCCCAGAACAGCCACGTGAGGCCGCGCGACCGGGCGTGGTGGGCCACGTCGCGCCAGCAGTCCAATGCAACGTTCATCAACTCATCGCGGCGTTGCGGGTCATCGTAATCCCGGAAGGTGAAGATGCCGAACTGGGTGCCGATGGCGGGGGCGCCGAGATCGCCCGCGATATCCGCCATGCCCTTGAACCACTGGACATAGTATTGCCTGACATCGGCATCAGGATGGGCGAAGTGATTGAGCCGGCCATAGGGGCCCGTCATGATCGATGTGATCTTCGCCCGCTTCGCAGCGCAGGCTTTCGCCATGCGGCCGGTCAGGCGCCTGACCGTGCTGGCCTTCCACGACGGGTTGATGAATTCATGCACCAGCTGGATATGTCCGATGCCCACATCATCGGCCAGCGTGCCGATCAGGTCTTCCGGCTCGGCGAACCGGTTCACAAAGGGATTGGTGTTGACGGAGAGCGTGAAACCCATTGGCAAGGCCTGCGGTTGTTGCAGTGCAGTATCGAATTTAGTTGACGACGGAGCTTACTTGAAAAATATTGCACCTCAAGAAAAAATTTGCACGCGTGAATGGGAGATGCGTTGACGCTTCACCAGCCAGCCCCACAGGTGGACGAGGAGGCCGCATTGGCCGCCCGCGCCGCCTGGCTGCATTTTGCCGGGGGAAAGACCCAGGGCGAGGTGGCGGAACTGCTGGGAGTGCAGAGCACCAAGGCGCACCGCCTGATCGCCAGGGCGCGCAACGACGGGCTGATACGGGTATTTGTCGAGGGGCCCATCTCCGGCTGCATCGGGCTTGAGGAAAAGCTCAAATCTGATTTCGGTTTGCAGTTCTGCGAGGTGGTTCCCAACATTGACGAGGGGTCCCTGCCGTTGCGCACCCTCGGCATGGCGGGCGCGCGCTATATCCGCAACCTGATCGAAAACGGCCGCTATGAGATGATCGGCATCGGCCACGGGCGAACACTCGCCGCTGCCGCTGATCTCATGCCTTCGGTTCCGGCCCGCAACACCAAATTCGTCTCGCTGCTCGGCGGCCTGACCCGGCGTTTTGCCGCCAGCCCCTTCGACGTGATCCACCGGCTGGCGGAGCGCACGGCGGCCGAGGCCTATCTGATGCCGGTGCCGTTCTTCGCCAATACTGCGAAAGACCGCCATGTTCTCGAGTCGCAATATGGCGTGTCGGACGTGATTGCCATGTCAAGGCAGGCCGAACTCTATATCGCCGGCATCGGCGAGGTGGACCGCAAGAGCTTCATCGCCACCGCCGGCATGGTGGACGAGGAAGACGTGGACGAAGTGATGAAGACCGGCGCCTGCGCCGAAATCCTCGGCCACTTCTTCAGCGAACAGGGCCAGCACCTGCCGAATTCAGTGTCCGAACGCGCGCTCGCCCCGCGCTTTGCAGACCTCAAGAGCCACAAGATCGTCGCCCTCGCCGGCGGCACTTCCAAAACTCGGGCCATCCGCGCCATTCTGGAGCACGGACTGCTTTTTGGCCTGATCACCGACGAGGCGAC
>CAYMQH010000049.1:0-23135 GCA_964392525.1 uncultured Aestuariivirga sp. | reverse complement strand
GAATTCCGCCTGGTGCGCGAGGCGCTGATCGAACGCGAAGTTCTGCTGAACGCCGCCCCGCACATTGTCTGGCCGATGCGCTTCGTGCTGCCGCATTCGCCCGAGCAGCGCCCAGCCTGGCTCGTGCGCCTTGGCCTGTTCCTCTATGACCATCTCGGTGGCCGCCAGAAGCTTCCCGGCTGCCGCAACATCAACCTGACGCGTGATCCCGAAGGGCGGCCGATCAAGCCACAATACACCCGCGCCTTCGAATATTCCGATTGCTGGGTCGATGACGCGCGTCTCGTGTCGCTCAACGCGCTCGATGCAAGCGAGCGCGGGGCAAGGGTGATGACGCGCACCGCCGCCACCGCCGCCCGCCGGGTTGAGGGGATGTGGGAGGTGGAGTTCACCTCAGGCGACGGCACCAAATCGAAGGTACGAGCCAGGGCCATCGCCAATGCGGCGGGGCCATGGGTTGAGACTGTCATCAACGGCGTGGCAGGCTCGAACTCGCCGCGCCGGGTGCGGCTTGTAAAGGGCAGCCACATCATCGTTCCGAAATTCTGGGAGGGCCCGCAGGCCTATCTGTTCCAGAACAACGACAAGCGCGTGATCTTCGTGAATCCTTATGAAGGGGACATGGCGCTGATCGGCACAACCGACATTCCCTATGAGGGGCGCGCCGAGGACGTGGCCATCGATGAGCGCGAAGTGGAGTATCTGCTGGCTGCCATCAACCGCTATCTGAAGGAGCCATTGCACCGGGAGCAGATCATCCACCAGTTTTCCGGCGTGCGGCCGCTCTATGACGACAACGCCGCCAACCCCTCCGCCGTGACGCGGGACTATGTGTTCGATGTCGCGGGCGAACCACCGATGCTTTCGGTGTTCGGCGGCAAGATTACCACCTACCGCAAGCTGGCTGAACATGCGCTGGACAAGCTGAAGCCGTTCTTCCCGGCGATGAAGGAGACGTGGACGGCTGGCGCCCCGCTTCCCGGCGGCGATATGCCGGGGGCTGATTTCGATCGTTTCCTTGGCGGACTGCAACGTGGTGAGCCATGGCTGCCGGAGGGACTGGCCCATCATTATGCGCGCCTCTACGGCACGCGCACCGGAAAAGTAATGAGCGGCGCACGCGACCTCGGCGGCCTTGGCCGGCACTTCGGCGGGCTGCTCTATCAATGCGAGATCGACTATCTGCGGACGACGGAATGGGCGATGACGGCTGAGGACATTCTCGAGCGGCGTACCAAGCACGGTCTGCACCTGACGCCCGAACAGCGTGAGGATGTGCGCGCCTATATGGGGGCCTGAGCCTGAGCCAGATTCCTGTCGCGCCTGCCTGAGCTTTGTGGAACGATGGCGGCATGGCGAAGGACGAAACCGACGATCCCACGGGCTTGATGATCGTGCATCCGCTGGAGCGGCTGGCGCGGCTGGTTCGGGCGCGCGAGCACGATGGCGGCCTCAACCCCGCGCAATGGGAAGCGCTGCGTTATCTGAACCGCGCCAATCGCTTCTCCGACTCGCCCTCGGCCCTGACGCACTACCTCGGTGCAACCAAGGGCACGATTTCCCAGACTCTGAAGGCGTTGGAGCGGAAGGGCTACATCAGCAAGGCGCAGCGTGCGGGGGCGGGCAAGTCGATCCGGCTCTGCCTGACACCGAAGGGCGAAGGCGCCCTGATGCAGGACCCGTGGTCGGATGTGGCAACCGATGCAGACCGGCTGGCCGGCAAGACGAAGCGCCGCATGGAGCGGGGCGTGAACGAACTCCTGCAACAGGCACTTCTGAAATCGGGTCTGCAGGGCTTCGGGTCCTGCTCTTCCTGCCGTTTTTTCCGCGAACGTGGTCGCGATGGCGATGCGCGGGGACCTCATCTCTGCATGCTGTTCGAGGAACCTCTCAGCCCCGATGACAAAGCGAAGATCTGCATCTCGCATGAAGCGGGTGGCTAGTGCCAGATCGGCAGGCTTGTGACGACGGAGGCGGCGATCAGGATGAAGCACAGGTGGCGGAAGGTTTCAGGGCTGGCGAAGCGGAAAGCCCGCGCACCGGCGAACAGGCCTATGCCATAGGCCGGGGCGACAAGGCTGGCGAAGACGAGGGTCTGCCCGGTGATGAGGCCTGACACCATGTAGCTGATGAAGGTGAACAGCGTGGTGGCGCCGAAAAACAGGATGATGCTGGCGCGCATGGTGCCATGCGCTTCCTTGCCCGACAGCCAATAGGCGACGACGGGGGGCCCGCTCATCTGCGCGAGGCCTCCGAACACCCCCGACACGGCCCCGACGAGTGCTGTTGTCGTGGGGCTTGGCCTGCCGTGATAGCGCCAGCCTGACAGCAGCAAGGCGAGCATCGCGAGCGCGGTGATCGATATCGCCCAGCGCAGCGGCAACGGATCGGCGTGATTGAGGATGAAGGTGCCGAACGGTACGCCGACCAGCGCACCTGCCGCCATGACCGCCACATCCTTGCGCCGCGCGAGGGCCCAGGCACCAGGCAGGAAGCTGAGGCTCAACACGCCATCGGCCAGCAGCAGGATGGGCGCTGCCACGGCCGGGCCAACCAGCGCGCTGGCAGCAGGCATGAAGATCAGCGCGCCGCCGAAGCCCGAAAACCCACGCGCAAGCCCTGCGGTAGCCGCCACCAGAACGGTGAGAGCCAGTGTCGGAAGGCTGAATCCGGAGAGGAGATGAAGCAAGGCGAAACCGCAGGCTCAAGAAGAAGCATCTTGAGCCTGCAGCGATATGTGTTCAAGGCCGTTTTATGCTTATTCGGCGGCGATGCGCGATATGGGGCTCGCCGCCTTCACGTCAGCGCCAACCTTGGCTTCGAACTTGGCGAAGTTCTTGATGAACATGCCGACAAGTTTCTTTGCCATCGCATCATAAGCAGTCTTGTCGGCCCAGGTTTCGCGCGGGTTGAGAATGGCAGAATCAACACCCTCGACACTCTCGGGAACTTCGAAGCCGAAATTCGGGTCGACGCGCATTTTCGCAGTGTCGAGGCGGCCTTCAAGGGCGGCGTTCAGAAGGGCGCGTGTCGCCTTGATGGGCATGCGGTGACCTTCGCCATAGGCACCGCCCGTCCAGCCAGTATTGACCAGCCAGCAGGAGACATTGTGCTTGGCGATCAGCTCGCGCAGCAGATTGCCATAGACACCGGGGTCACGCGGGATGAAGGGCGCACCGAAGCAGGTGGAGAAGGTGGCCTGTGGCTCCGTCACCCCACGTTCGGTGCCTGCCACCTTGGCGGTATAGCCCGAGAGGAAATGATACATGGCTTGCGCCGGGGTGAGCCTCGCAATTGGCGGCAGCACGCCGAAGGCATCGGCCGTCAGCATGACGATCGTCCTGGGTATCGGGGCGGTGCCGGTCTCGCTGGCATTGGGAATGGCCGACAGCGGATAGGCGGAACGGGTGTTCTCGGTCAGCGCACCGTCATTGAGGTCGAGCTTGCGGGTGCCGGGATCGATCTTCACATTCTCGAGCACCGTGCCCCACATTTCGGTGGTCGCATGGATCTGCGGCTCGGCTTCCTTCGACAGCTTGATGACCTTGGCATAGCAGCCGCCCTCGAAATTGAAGAGGCCGTTCTCGGACCAGCCATGCTCGTCATCGCCGATGAGGGTGCGGGACGGATCGGCCGAGAGCGTGGTCTTGCCGGTGCCGGACAGGCCGAAGAACACCGCGCTGTCGCCCTTGCGGCCGACATTGGCTGAGCAATGCATCGGCATCACGCCCTTTTCGGGCAGCAGGTAGTTGAGCACGGTGAACACCGACTTCTTCATTTCGCCTGCATATTGCGTACCGCCGATGAGCACGAGGCCATTGGCGAGGTCGAGCGCGATGACGGTGTCCGAACGCGTGCCATGACGGGCCGGATCGGCCTTGAAGGAGGGAAGGTCGATGATGGTGAGCCGGGGCGCGAAACCTGTGCGGTCTTCCGGCACGATCAGCAGGTGCTGGATGAAAAGTGCGTGCCAGGCATATTCGGTGATGACACGGGTGGGCAGCGCATAGGCCTGCTCGGCACCACCGAGGAGGTCTTGCACGAACACGTTCTTGAGGCGTGCATGGGCCATGAAGTCCTTGCGGAGCGCCTCGAAGTGCTCGCGGCTCATCGGCTTGTTGTTATCCCACCAGATGGTGTTTTCGGTGGTTGCGTCACGTACCACGAACTTGTCGTTCGGACTGCGCCCGGTGTGCTGGCCAGTCGTCACGACCAGGCCACCGCCTTCGGCAACGAGGCCTTCACCACGGGCCACGGCCTCCTGGTAGAGCACCGGAGCCGGGGCATTCCATGAAATACGGTCAACCCAGGTCAGACCGAGATCGGCAAGGCTGGCACGAATAAGGGCATCGGTTGCGGTGTCCATGGGGCGCTCCTGAAACTGAGAAGCACAACTGTAGAGACCGGGCTATGGATCCCGCAAGGGAAAAAATGATTTAAAGCGCGTTTTACCTCATTTATATGCGTTATCGTACATCATTTTTTGATTGCAAGAGCTACTTCCTGACATCCCGGCCGAGCGCAGCGAGATAGCTGCGCAGCGCCTCTGCGGTATACAGGGGTGAGGAAAACTCCAGCCGCAAGGTCTCTTCGCCGCGATTCAGGTCGGCGCCGTCCGGGTCCAGCCCCGCCATGCGCCAGCCGCCGGGCGTGGCGCCCAGCAGCTTTTCCGCGTAAAGCTGGATGGCATCCTCATGATCGGAATTCATGTGATCGATGGCGCTGTCTTCAAGATCGGTCATCTCAACGGCTGAGGGAAACAACTCATCCGCGCCGAACGTCTCAATCCGGCCGAACCCCGCCACGGCATGCGCCATCTCCGGTTCCATGCGCCAGAAGGCGAAATCCCCAAAGCCGGAATAGAGCGCGGCGGCCGGATGCCGGGCCAGGTAGCGGCGCTTCAGCGCCCCATCCCGCACTTGGCTGAAGCGCCCCATGACGGTGACGCGTGGGCCGGTCAGCGCGTCACCGCTTGCCGGCAGCTCAGCCACCATGATGCTGGCCCTGGGGTCTGTGAGGAGGTTGCGGGTATGCCAGGCAAGGGTCGAGACGAGGATCAGCGGCCAGCCCCGCACATCGGTAGCGATGTTGATCAGGGAGGCATAGGGACTGCCCTCCCCCCGGTTCAGCGTGCCGAGTGTGGCGGTGCGCGCCCGCCGCAGCAGGTTGCGCGCCTCTTGTGCACTGAAACTTCGCGGATCGCTCATCATCACACCTCGCAATTGCGGCCGGGAGCACTTATCATATCTGCCACAATTTGTTCCAGTTCCGCCCCTAGTGCCAGACAAAGGACATGTTTGAAGGATGAACAAGAAGATGCCGACGATCGCCCTGGTCGACGACGACCGCAACATCCTGACTTCCGTGGGCATGGCACTCGAGAACGAGGGCTACAGCGTACAGAAGTACAATGATGGCGCCGCGGCCCTGCAGGGTCTGCAGGACAACCCCCCCGACATGGCCATCTTCGATATCAAGATGCCGCGCATGGATGGCATGGAGCTGTTGCGCCGCATCCGCCAGAAGTCCGACCTGCCAGTCATCTTCCTGACCTCGAAGGACGATGAGATCGATGAACTCTTCGGCCTCAAGATGGGCGCGGACGACTTCATCAAGAAGCCCTTCTCGCAGCGCCTCCTCGTCGAGCGCGTGAAGGCTGTCATGCGCCGCGCCGTGAACCGCGACGCCACCGCCAGCCCGCAGGAAGCCGCCAAGGTCATCGAGCGCGGCAAGCTGTCGATGGACCCCGACCGCCACTCCTGCACCTGGGATGGAAAGCCCGTGACGCTCACCGTCACCGAATTCCTGATCCTCCAGTCGCTGGCCCAGCGCCCCGGCATCGTGAAGAGCCGCGACGCGCTGATGGATGCCGCCTATGACGACCAGGTCTATGTGGACGACCGCACCATCGACAGCCACATCAAGCGGCTGCGCAAGAAGTTCAATGCCGTGGACCCGGAATTCGACGGCATCGAGACGCTCTATGGCGTGGGCTACCGCTTCAAGGAGCAGTGAGGCGGCGCGCGCGGCCGCTGACGAGACATGCTGGACAGGGTGAAGCCTCCCGAACCCGCCGACCGTGCCGACGCTGAGGACATGAGCGAGGCTGCGGCGCGCGAAGCTGCGCCGCCACGGGCGCGATGGCTCCGCTGGCTTGCGCCACAGCGCCTTACCAGCCGCATCGTGCTGCTCAACCTGCTCGGCCTCATCATCCTGGTGGCCGGCATTCTCTACTTCAACCAGTTCCGCCAGGGCCTCATCGACGCGAGGGTGCAAAGCTTGACCACCCAGGCGCAGATCATCGCCGCTGCGGTGGCAGGTTCCGCCACCGTCGATACCGGCTCGATCGTCATCGATCCGGACTCGCTTGCCGACAGCAGTGACGAGACGATGCCAGATTCGGACGTGCTGTCGAGCCTCGACTTTCCGATCGACCCGGCAACTGCGGGGCCCGTTCTGAAGCGCCTGCTCGCCAATACAACCGTCCGGGCCCGGATCATCGACAAGGATGGCAACCTCATCGTCGACAGCCGCTTCCTCTATTCGCGCGGCGATATCGTGCAATCTGACCTGCCGCCGGTAAACGAAGACATGAGCTTCAGCATCCGCGCGCTGTGGAACAGGCTGGTCAGCTGGACGTTCAGTTATGACTATCCACGGCAAATGGAATATGGCCTCGACAATGGCAAGGACTTTCCCGAGATCACCGCCGCGCTGAACGGGGCCAAGGTGAGCCTCGTACGCCTCAATGACCGGGGCCAGATCATCGTGGTGGTGGCGGTGCCCATCCAGCGCTTCCGCGCCGTGCTGGGTACATTGGTGCTCGCCACCACAGGCGGCGAGATCGACAACGTGCTGCGCGCCGAGCGTCAGGTGGTGCTGATGACCTTTGGCTTTGTTGCGGGGGTGACATTGCTGCTCTCGCTGCTTCTCGCCTCCACCATCGCGCTGCCGCTGCGCAAGCTGGCGGCGGCGGCCGAACACGTGCGGCGCGGCATCAACAAGCGCGTCGAGATTCCCGATTTCTCCGGCCGCGGCGACGAGATCGGTGATCTATCGGTCGCGGTGCGTGACATGACGAATGCGCTCTACAACCGCATCGCCGCGATCGAAGCCTTCGCTGCAGATGTGAGCCATGAACTGAAGAATCCGCTCACCTCGCTCCGGAGCGCGGTTGAAACGCTGGCCTATGCCAAGACGCCGGAACAGCGCGAGCGCCTTGTTGAGATCGTGAACCACGATGTGAAGCGCCTTGACCGGTTGATCACAGACATCTCCGACGCCTCGCGCCTCGATGCGGAACTGGCGCGCGGCGACGCGCAAGCCTTCGACCTCTCCCAACTTCTTGAATCGATCACCGCCTTTGCAAACGACACGCGCAAGGAGGGGCAGGCGGAGGTGCATTTCGAGATCGCCAAGCCGCCGCAGGGCATGGACCGCGCCCGCGCCTATACGGTGATGGGTCATGATTCGCGGCTCGGCCAGGTGGTGCGCAATCTCATCGACAATGCGCGCTCCTTCACCAGGCCCGGCACCAATCTTTCGGTGCGCATCAGGCGGGTGGGGCCTGATGTGGAATTCCGCGTGGATGACAGCGGCCCCGGCATTCCGCCCGACAATCTGGAGCGGGTGTTCGAGCGTTTCTATACCGACCGGCCCGAAGGAAGCTTCGGTTCGAATTCGGGGCTGGGCCTGTCCATTTCCAAGCAGATCGTCGAGGCACATCGCGGCCGGATCTGGGCAGAGAACCGCTACGGAAAGCCTGACCAGGACGGTGAGAAGCCCGTTCTCGGCGCGCGCTTCACCGTCCGCATCCCGGCGGCGCAACATGCCTGAGGAAGCCCTGATTCACGCGACCTGCCTCGCAATCGGCGGCGAGGGGGTGCTGCTGCTGGGCCAGCCGGGCAGTGGCAAGTCCGACCTCGCGCTGCGGTTGATTGACGGTGCCGGCGCCGGGCTTTCGGGCCTGCTGCGGAGCGCGCTGCTGGTGGCCGATGACCAAGTTTCAATCCGCAGGGTGGAAGGCCGCCTCATCGCCTCGGCACCGCCCGCACTTACGGGCAAGCTGGAAATCCGCGGCCTTGGCATTGCCGAAGTTCCGATTGAGCGTGACGTGCCCCTGCGGCTTGCGGTGCGTCTCACCCCGGCCGTCGATATCGAACGCCTGCCCGACCTTGCCCGGTCGCGTATGGATATCCTCGGCGTGAGCATTCCGCTGGTGTTGCTCGACCCTGAAAAGCCCTCTGCCCCCGCCCGTTTGCGGGCCGCGCTGGACCAGTTTGTTGCAGGATGAATGCATGTTGCATCGCAAGCGGGTTAGAGGCATTGTGCGCCTCCCTTGAACGGCGATTGCACGGAGTTGCACCCTCACCATGATCGGACTCGTCCTGGTCACCCACGGCCGCCTGGCAGAGGAGTTCAGGTCCGCACTGGAGCATGTGGTAGGCCCGCAATCGGCCATCGAGACCATCGCCATCGGCCCGGATGACCGGATGGAAAACCGCCGCGCCGATATCGCCGACGCGGTGGCGCGGGTCAACAGCGGTTCGGGCGTCATCATCCTCACCGACATGTTTGGCGGCACGCCGTCGAACCTTGCGATCTCGCTTCTCGAGATCGGCAAGGTGGAAGTGGTGGCAGGACTCAACCTGCCCATGCTGGTGAAGCTCGCCCGCATCCGCAAGGACTGCGGCCTCGACAAGGCGGCAACCGCCGCGCAGGACGCGGGACGCAAATACATCAATGTGGCAAGCCAGATCCTTGGAGATTGATCGTGGCAGGTGAGGCAACCCAGACCGCAGGCAGGGCCAGGGAACTGGCAATCATCAATCAGCGCGGACTGCATGCGCGCGCGTCTGCGAAATTCGTCAAATGCGCGGAAAGCTTCAACGCCGACATCACGGTGAGCCGTGATGGCATGTCGGTGCCGGCGACCTCCATCATGGGCCTCATGATGCTGGGCGCGGCAATGGGAACGTCGATCTCCGTTGTCGCCTCCGGGCCGCAGGCGGAGGAGGCACTGAATGCACTGGCGCTGCTGGTCGAAAGCAAATTCGACGAAGAGTGAAGCCGGCTTACAGGGGCGATGCGGCGAACAGCTGGTTCTGAATGACAGGCTCCGCCGGCACCGGAACCGGGCCACGCGGTGTTCGGCAGTTTTGACCCAGATGATCAAGATAGCGGTCTGACACCGGCTGACCGGCCCAGCCCATGAGCAGCGGCGCCATGCAGTAAAGCGGCCGATGCGCGAATTGGCTGGCGAAAGCGATTGTGTCGCGGGTGTTGCTGGCAATCAGCACCGGCACCTGATGAAGCCGCGGGTCTGTTTCAGCCTTCATGCCATTCTTCCACTGGTGCAGCCGGAGGCCGGGCAGATGGTCGCCAAACATCACCAGCACATAGGGACGGCCCTTCGCGTCCAGTTGCTTCTTGAAACCGGCAAGCGCGCCCACGGCACTGGAAAGCCGCGTGCGGTAATCACTTACGCCCTCGTGGCCTTCAGGATCCCCGTCCTGCTTGCGGTAGGGCCCGTGGGTTTCCACCGTGACGATGAAATGGAAGCGTGGATCATCGCCTGAGGAATTGTCCAGCACGGCGCGATAGAGCCCATCATCCGTCGGCCAGTCATTGGACTGGATGGTGAGCGTCATGTCCTCCATGCTGAGGAAGCGCCCGAAGCCGAGCTTCGGATAGATCTGATCCCTGAGCCAGAAGCGCGGGGTGAAATTGTGATAAGCTGCGGTGACGTAACCATCCGCCGCAAGCAGGCGTGGCAGGGTGCGGGAGGCATCGGATATATACTGAACATAGTGCTGATAGGGAATGATCCCATCACGGAAGCTGCGGATCGGGATTCCGGTCAGCACCTCGAATTCGGCGTTGGGCGTGGTGCCGCCATAGATCGGTGACACGGCCTGGGTTTCGGTGAAGCCCGCCTCCTTCAACGCATCAAGCGGTGAAGCCTTGTCATCAGGGTCGCGCCACCAGGCCTCGCCGAGGACCAGATAGATGTCAGGCGCAGGCCCCGGCGCGGCGCTGGCCGGCGCCGTTGGTGCAACAGGCAGTGCCGCGAGAGCCGCCGCCACGTCGGCCGCAGCATAGGTCTTGAGGCGGAGGCCCGCTGTCGAGAAATAGAGATGCGTGCCGAGCCCGTTCATCCGCTCGCTCTCGGACTGGCTGAAGGTGAGGTTCTCGACCCCGATCCACCAGGAATTGTCATGAATCCAGTTGGCGACACGCTCGATGCGGTAAGTCGAAAGAAGACCCACACACAGAAGCGCGAGCGGCAGGCTCCACCAGCGGACACGCAGATTGCGGAAGAAGTAGATGGCGGCAGGAATGACGCTGAGGCCAAGCAGCCAGTGATACCAGTGCACGTAATGCAGGAGATGTACTGACTGACCGGCAAGGAACAGATCGCTGACCTGGAACGGCTCGCCCGTCGACTCCCGCTTGATGGCAGATAGCGTGCCCACGAACAGGAAGGCCGAGGCCAGCATCATGCCCGCCGGGATGAGCCGCGCCACCGAAAAGAACACGCCCAACATGACCATGGGCACGATCATCCGTGAGAACCAGAAGTGCCAGAGATCACGCCCCTGCAGGAATTCCGGTGTCCAGCGGCCAAGCAGGGCATGGGCGGCGAGAAGCAGGAGATAGACGGCGAAAAGCGCCGCCACGCTGCGCAGCACCCGCGCCGCCCAACCCGGACCGCTCAGCCGCGGTGTGCCGCCAAGGCCTGACTGCAGATCAGTGGTGGTCAAAGACATCCGTTCCCCTCGGAGGCCCGAAAACACGCTGCCTCTTGGAGGGAAGCCTATGGCTTGCTGCCGGTGGCGGAATCAAGGCATACACAGTAACATTGCAAAAATATCACGGTGCAAAGCACTGACAGGAAAAGAAAATGGCCGCCCGAGGCGGCCATTCAACCTTGCCGTTGCAAAACCCTCAGATCGACTGTTCGATCCACGCCTGAAGCTGGTTCTTGGGGGCGGCACCCACCTTGGTGGCGGCAACCTGCCCGCCCTTGAACACCATGAGCGTCGGGATGCCGCGCACACCGTAGCGCGACGGGGTATTGGGGTTCTCGTCGATGTTGATCTTCACGATCTTGGCCTTGGGGCCGAGGCTTGCGGCGATTTCCTCCAGCGCCGGGCCGATCATCTTGCAGGGGCCGCACCATTCCGCCCAGAAATCGACGACCACGGGGGTGTCGGACTGGAGAACGTCCTTTTCGAAGGAGTTGTCGGACACCTTATGCGTGGACATGGAAACCTCTCAATATTTGGTGGCGGGATTCGCCGTTGCAATGAGGGCCAAAGTAGGAGCCAGCCCCCGCCGGGTCAAGGCTGGGCGCGGCGCAAGGCCGCCATGCGGTCCAGCACGTCGTCAGGCACAGGCATGAGGCGCGGGACTTCGGTCCACACAAGGCAGAAGCGCATCGGCTTGCCGGGCTTGGCGAGTTTCAGGGCATCGCGGTAGATGGCGAGCTGCATGAGATATTCGGGATTGCAATCCTCCACACGGGCCGGAACGGTGCGGTCGGTCTTGTAGTCAGCGACCAGAATGCCATCCACCGTATCGATCAGCCGGTCGATGCGGCGGCGCTCGGCCCGGCCGTTTGCCCCATTGGTGATGAGCGCGGCTTCGGAATGGCCATCCGCCGACAGGATTTCCGCCAGCACCGGATGAGCGGTCAATGCTGTCAATTCGTCCGCCAGCGAGGCCTTCGCCCCGGCCCGCCTGACACTTGCCTCGATATAGGCCGCACGCCCACTTTCGGGAATATCCGGCAGGTTCTGCAGGATGCGGTGAATAAGGACGCCACGCGCGATGCCAGCCGAAACCTGGCGCGCCTGTGGTGGCTTAACCGCTGGCATCGCGCCCGCCGGGGCGGCCTCACGCCCGATCCAGTCCGGCAGTTCCACGTCCTCGGCCATGCTTGCCTCATGCGTGGCATCGGCCTTTACGGGCGATGCCCCGAGCCGCCAGCCGGCCTCCCCGGGCAGTTCCTCCATCACGGGCTTCAGAGCCTCACAGATGGTGGTGTACCAGCATTCGTCCGGAGCCTCCTGCTTGCCGCGGTATCCACAGATATAGAGCTCATCCCCGGCGCGCGTCATCGCTACATAGAGAAGGCGGCGGTACTCGGCGATTTCGATATCCTTCTGTGCCGCCTTCAGCTGTGTCACCGCCTTGGTGGCCGCAAGGCGCGGCACAGGCCAGAGCGGAACCCTCGCGTGTCCGCCGCCGCCATCCAGCATCAGGAGTGGCGAACCGCGCTTGCTCTCGAACCCGGCCACCGTATCGGGCAGGATCACGATGGGCGCTTCAAGGCCCTTGGCGCCATGCACCGTCATGACCCGCACTTCATCCGAGCCCTGCTCCATGTTGCGCCTGATCTCGATTTCGGCGGCCTGAAACCAGTTGACGAAGCCCGCAAGCGAAGTGCCATTCGCCTCTTCATAATCCAGTGCCCGGTCGAGCAATGCATCAATCGCGTCATTGGCCTCGCTGCCCAGTCTCGAGACGAAGCGAAGCCGCGCCGTGGCAAGAATCCCGGCGAAGAACTCGAAGGGCCTCGCGGAGGGCGCTGCATCGATGAGCGGCCGCAACAGGGCAGTGGCACTTCTGCAGGATTCTTCCGGGCGCTGCTGAAGCGCGGTCCACAATGATGTGGAATGACGCCCGGCGGCAACTGCGATCAACTCCTCCTCCGACAGCGGGTTGCTGAAGATGGGGCTTTTCAGGATTGATGCCAGCGCATGGTCATCTTCCTGCATGGTGGCGAATTGCGCCAGCGCCACCAGATCGAGCACCGCGATATTCTCGCCAAGTTTCAGGCGGTCGGCGCCCGCCACCGGAACATTCTCGTTCCACAGGGCGCGGATCATCGCATCGAAGAAACTGTTGCGGCGGCGGACCAGGATGAGGATATCGCCCGCCGTCACCGCACGGTTGCGGGCCGGCAGCATGCGCTGGCCGATCCAGCCCTTGATCGTCTGTGCCAGCTTCCTGGCGAGGCGCCGGCCAGGCGAATGCGCGGGCTCGCGGTCAACCGGAACCTGCCACGGATCACGCTCTTCCGTCTCCTGGGGGATGATGAGCGGCCAGATTTCGACAACGCCCTTCGCATCGCGCCGATTCGATTCATGATGCCAGTCACGCGGTGTCTCGCCATCAAGGCCGGAGCGGGCAGCGGAGTTCTGGGCAAAGACCAGATCAACAGCCTTCAGCACTTCGGGCGTCGAGCGGAACGACACGCTGAAATCTACATCACGGAATTCCTGGTCCGCCGCTTCCACATGGGCGCGGACATCCTCCAGAACGGTTTCGAAAACGCCGGGGTCGGCTCCCTGGAAGGAATAGATCGACTGCTTGCGGTCACCGACCACAAAGAGTGTGCGGGACATGGCACCATGACGGCCTTCACCGGCGAAGAATTCTTCCGTCAGTGAACGGATTATCTGCCATTGCATGGGGCTTGTGTCCTGCGCCTCATCCACCAGCAGGTGTTCGATGCCGCCATCGAGCTTGTAGAGAACCCAGGCCGCATCCGGCCGTTCGCTCAGGAGTTCGCCCGTCTTGATGATGAGGTCGTCGAAGTCATAGGCGCCGCGGTTTCGCTTCAGCAGTTCGAAACGTCCGACGATGGCGCCACCGAGGCGCAGCAGGGAGAGCGTGGCGGAAAGGCACTCAAGATCGCCCATCACGCCCAGCGCCGCGATGAGCCGCGCCTGGTCGGCCTTCACGACGTCCTCGATCCATGGATGGCGCGCAAGTGTCGGCTTGTTGGCGACGGATTTCCTGAGGTTGCCGTCCTTGGTCATCAGAACGGGTTGCAGGGTGATGAGGGTGATATCCTCCCCGGCACACAGCTTTCGGATGAGGGCGGCCCGCTCCCGCTCCGTACTGCCTCCACCCTCCAGCGCGGCCGCGAGTTCGCGGTAGCGTCTGACGTCACAGGCGAGTCCCGCCAGCAGGGTTTCACGTGTGACGCCTGCTTCGAGCGACAAGTGCTGGCGCAGCAGGTTTTCGGCCTGTTCCAGCCCTGAAGACGCATCGAACAGCGCCCTGAGATTGGCACGCTTTGCCAGCAACTGGCTCAGCAGGCTGTCGAAACCATCGGCACTCACCCGATTGGCGACATCGAGAAGGGCCAAGCCCAGCACCGAATCCCCATCGGCCTTCGCGGTGGACAGCACGCCGTTGCGGGCTTCCTGCAGGAGGTTCAGCGACTCGCGGTCATCGAGCATGGTGAAGTGCGGCACGATGCCCGCCTCCACGGGGAAGAGCTGCAGCACGCGCTCGCAAAAGGCATGGATGGTCTGAATCTTGAGCCCACCCGGCGTCTCGAGCGCGCGGGTGAACAGCTGGCGCGCCCGCTCAAGGCGCTTTGCATCCGCCTTCGGAATATCGAGCTTCGCCAGCTGATCGCGCAGCGCTTGGTCGTCAAGTGCGATCCACTTGCTCAGGCGCTCGAACAGGCGGTTTGCCATTTCCGCCGCTGCCGCCTTGGTGAAGGTCAGGCACATGATGCGCGACGGCTCGGTGCCATCGAGCATGAGTCGCACCACGCGGTCCACCAGCACATGCGTCTTGCCGGAGCCCGCATTGGCATTGACCCAGACAGTCGCCTGCGGGTCGGATGCTTGAAGCTGCCTGCGGCTGGCGGCGGGATTGGCGGTCATCCGGCATCTCCCGACAGCGTCCACTCACGGAACCGCGAGAGGTGGTCATAATCGCCTGCTTGCTCGTCCTTCTCCATCATGGCGCGCGGGTAGTAGGGCTGTGTTTCAACAGCATAGCTCGAGAGGAGCTGCTGAAGCTGCACGAGATGCGTCTCCGCCAGCTCCATGACAGGAACTTCAATCACCTTCCTGTCACCCGCGGGATCAGCGCCGGTCAGATGCACATAGGCGATCTCCACCGTTTGCTGCGCTTTCACATCGGCGAAACCACCGCGCGCCAGAATGGCAGCCTGCAGGGTCAGCTGTGGGGCAAGGCCGCTCTCCACCTGCTTCCTGCTCGGCACGCTGCCGGTCTTGTAATCGATGATGCGGGCAGTGCCGTCAGCCATCAGGTCGATACGGTCGACACGGCAGGCCAGCGTGAACTGGCCACCGCCGACATCGAAGGTGAGGCTGCCGTTGTGTTCTGCCACGATCCGCTCGACGCCATTGCGCCATAGGGGCTCCTGCTCCGCCATCCACTGCGCGATGCGGCTAAAGCGCGGCCACCAGAAACCCATGAGGCCCGGATAGTCAGCGATCTGCTGGAAATGGCGGCGGCCTTGGTTTTCCAGTTCCGCCGCGATATCGGCAGGAAGGTGCTGCGGGAAGGCGGTGAGAAAATCACCGATCGCGCCGTGGAAGATGATGCCGCGCCGGGCCGGATCGGGCGCGGCGGCGATAGGCTTCACCGGCTCCAGCTTCAGCACATGGCGGGCATAGATGGCATAAGGATCGCGGATCAGGCGCTCAATGCGGGTGACGGTCAGCCGGCTGGGACGAAGCGACACGGGCGGCCGGGGCTTTGGCATGCCAAGGGGCGTGACGCTCACCGGCCGGGACAGTTTTCGCGCCATCTCCGGCCAGCGGGTGTTGATGAAGCGCGCCCTCAGTTCTGCCGTGTCGAGGATCATCTGCAAGCGTTGCACCCAGCGTGATGGCGTTCCGGGCGAATCGCCGATGCGGCGGGACCACAGGAGCCTCACTTCGGAATTGCCAAAGGCCTGCACGAAGTCATGCGCTGTCTGGCCGATCTGGGCTTCGGGCTGCTTCATGGCAAGCACATCGCGCATCGGCCTGTTGATCCACGGGCCACAATCCGGCGAGCCCGGCCAGTTGCCTTCATTGAGACCGGCAAGCACCATGACATCAGCCGGGATGAGACGGGCTTCGAGAAGGCCCAATATGGTGAGCCGCGCGTCACCCTGCTGCCGGCGGCGCACGGGCAGCCCGTGCAGCCAGTGGCGGATGATGGCGGCGGCGCGCGGCATATCACACTGGCGGAGAAGGCGGGATTCCTCCTTCAGAAGGGCCAGCATCGCCTGCAACTCCTCTCCGCCCTCGCCCAGCCAGAAGGCTTCGCCCGCCATGGCTTCACACGCGCCGGTGAGGCGGTCGATGTGGGCCTCGAGTGTTGCGGGCTGATGGCTGAGAAGAGGTTCGAGAACGGATGCGATGCGGGCACAATGGGCAATGGCCGCCTCCCACTGCTCATCCTTCACCTCATGCAGGAGAAGATGGAGCTGGTAGCGGGTGCCCCGCTCGCTTGCCACGCGCAAGGCATGCGGCAGCTTGCCAACCTCCGGGGCGCCCGTGCCGGTGCGAAGCAGCGCCAGCTCGATCAGGCTCGTGTGGTGGCGCGCCTCAACCGGCGGACACCCGAAGCCCGCCAGTTCATGGCGCAGCAGGGCGGCGAGCGTTTCCGCCGTGAACCCGGCCAGCAGCGCCTCGATCAGCAGGTTCAGCAGCGATGCACCGCCGAAGCGGACCAGCGGTTCGCCAGCCGAGTCATCGATGGTGACGTTCCAGCGCTTCAACTCCATCTTCACGCGGCGGGCGAGCTGGCGGTCGGGTGTCACCAGGCAGGCGGTGCGGCCCGGCGTCTCCAGACACTCCCGCAGGATCAGCGCGGCGGTGACGGCCTGTTCCTGAATGCTGCGGCTTTCGATGAGTTCGATACCCGCCATCCCGGCCTCGATCTGCCCGGCCGCACCCTTGAGCGACGTGTTCCACACATGCGCTGCTTCGGCCGGCCGCATCAACTCGCTGGCAAGCCAGGCGCGCGGGCCGGGCGTCACGCCACCCAGCTCACGGACCAGCTGGCGCGGCGCGGCGAGGCGGCCGAGCAATTGCTTCATCGCATATTGCGGGTGGGTGGGACCCACAACTGTCCAACTGGCCTCGTCCATCATCTGGTCAAGGCCAGGCAGCACCACTGCGCCATTTGGCAGATTGGCGATGGCTTTCAGCAGTGCGCAGGTGGCCGGAATGGAGCCGGTGGAGCCAGCGGCAATGAAGGGCCTCTCTGTCTTGGTACGTTCAAGCCGGTCGGCCTCGCGCCGGAGAATGAACGACCGCCGCGCCTGCGGGCCGATGGCCTTTTCAGCTTGAAGGCGCTGGGGATATTTCTCCCGCACGATCGACAGGAAGTCGAGGATCGCCTCGCGGTGGCGCGCCGCTTCAAGGCCATAGAGTTCCGCAAATTTCCTCACATCGATGTCCTCGGTTTCAACCGAGTCGAGGAAGTCGGCGAGCGACAGGGCAAGCCCACCCGCCTGATGCGGCGCTGTGGCAATCTCCTGCGCCAGCCGTGCCGTGGGGTTGGCCGCCGCCCACTCATCGATCAGGTCCATCAGCAGGAGAAGCTGGCCCGGCGCACTGATGGCCTTGCCCAATTCCTCGTGGCCCAACTCGGGGGCAAGAAGGTCCTCATCGATGTCGCCGATGGGTTGCAGCCGCGGCAGCAGCACCGTTCCACCGCCAGCGAGGCGGAAGAAGATGTCTTCCAGTTCACGCACTGCGCGGCGGGTGGGCAGCAGGATCGTCCAGCGCGCGAGATCAAGCGGTCCCGGCGCCAATCCACCGGCAAGCGGGAAGCCGTTCAGAACGGCGCGGGCAAGGGTCTCGAGGAATGGCCTGTCGGGAGAGATGGTGAACAGGTGGGGCGCGTCACCAGCCATCGCTCACCCCTTGAGAGCGTGTGCGGCAAGCGGAATGGCGTCCGGCGTTCCGACATGCAGCCAGCGGCCGAGATGCTCGAGGCCGAACAGGCGGCCCCGCGCAATGGCCCTGTTCCACAGGGTGTTCATCGAGAAGCTGCCCTGTGGCGCACCGGCAAACAGGCGCGGCGACACGAGATAGCCGCCGATATAGGCGAGGGGCGTTTCGCCCGAGTCGGCGCGCCGCATCAGCCGCCCATCATCACCCCGCACGAAATCGCCCGCGCCGTCATAGCCGACGGTGCGCTCAAGCGGAGACAGGAGAAGAAGACAATCCATGGTGGCATCGTCCCACGCCGCACGCAGGCGATCAAGAGCCGGTTCGTCATCATCCACCCAGAAACTGTCGCTGTTGAGGACGAAGAACGGATCGGTCCCCAGAAGTGGCAAGGCCTTTGCCACACCGCCGCCGGTGTCGAGGATCTGATCACGCTCATCGGAGATGATGATGCGGGGTGCCGGCTGCTGCCTGGCCCACGCCTCGATCTGGTCGGCCAGATAGTGAACATTGACCACTGCCGTCTCGACGCCGGCGCGGCGGAGGCTATCGAAGCCGTAGTCGATGAGTGCCTTGCCCGAAACCTCAACCAGGGGCTTTGGCCGCGTCAGGGTCAGGGGCCGCATGCGCTGGCCATAGCCTGCGGCAAGCACCATGGCTGTCCTGCCAACCGCCATCAGCCGCGCTCACGCTGGTCTGGTGGAAGATGCCGATCGAACCAGGCCTTGAGTGCGCCAAGCCGCGGATGGGCGAGGTTACGCTCGAGATAGCGCGAGACGCGCGGAATGTGCCGGAGATAGCCATGCTTGCCATCACGCTTCGACAGGCGCGCAAAGATGCCAAGAATCTTGGTGGCGCGCTGTGCACCAAGAATCGCATAAGCCACATCGAAGGCTTGCCGGTCGAAAGGTCCGCTTCGTGCGCGGAGGGCACAGTACTCAGCATACAGATCATCGGCCATCGCAAAGCCGATATCAACGCGGGCATCTTGCAGAAGGGACGCGAGATCATAGGCGGGGTGACCCATCAGGCAATCCTGCGTGTCGATGAGGCCGACGCGCTTCAATCCTTCACGCTCCGGCAGCCAGAGCAGGTTGGGCGAGTGGTAATCGCGCAGCACCCATACACGCTTTTCGGGCTGGGTGAGAGGCAGGAGATCGCGCCACAGGCTTTCGAATTCCGCCAGAACCTGCGGTGGAATGCCCGAACCCGTCACATGGGGCCAGAACCACGAGGGCAGGAGATCAACCTCGATCAGCTGCGCCTCGACGTCATAGGGCGATAGGCGATGCACTGTATCCGGCAGGTGAACATCCTGCGGCCAGTCACGACCTGCCATGTCGGCGAGCACAGCGACGGCCGCGGACATTGGCTCGGCCATGTTCGCGCCGCTCTGCATCATGCGGCCATAGACGTTGCGGCCAAGGTCTTCCATGATGGCAAAGCCATGCTTGAGGTCGAAGGCCTCAGAGCGCGGCGCGCTGTAGCTCTTGTCAATCAGTACACTGTTCACCGCAATGACGGCGCGGATATCCTCGGCCAGATGGGCGATGGCGCTGTAGGTCTTGCCATGTTTCACCGGCGGGCCATCCGGCCGTGCCGGCATGTCCATGAGCACGGCGGCTTCACCATGCGCCAGATGAAGTGTTTCATAGCGGCGGAAGGAGGCATCGCCTTCAAGGAAGCGGCGTTCCGCCATCGACCAGCGGGTGCCTGCCAGAAAGGCGCGGATCGCGTCATTGCGGGCGAGCGCCTGAATCCAGGCGCCGCTGGCACCGATGACCGCCTCTCGATGATTGCCTGAGCCCGAAAGCTCGATCAGCAGCCGGTCCGCAAGGGGCCATTCCAGAATCTTCTCCGGCCACTCGATGGCCAGCACATAACTGCGGGCGAGATCATCGAAACCCAACTCATCGAGTTCATCAACGCTGCCGATGCGGTAGAGATCAGCATGGGCCACTGGCACCCGGGTTTCATCATAGGTTTGTACGAGCGTGAAAGTGGGGCTTGGAATGTCGAAGTCCTGCCCGGGTGCCAGTGCGCGGATGAAGGCGCGCGCGAAGGTGGATTTTCCGGCACCGAGATCGCCCTTGAGCAGCAGCGCCATGCCGGGCCTGGCGAACAGGGCCAGATCGGCGGCGAAGCTCTCAAGCGCGGCAGCCGAGTCGAAGCGGCGGATTGTCTGCATGGCGGTCAGGCCGTTTTCCGTATCTCGGGCGCCGGAAGGTTCCGTTGCCCGCCCGCCGGGCCATCGATGGGAAAGGTACACAGAACCGTGGTGCCCTGGTTGATCTTGGAGAGGAGCGACACCTGCCCCTCATGCAGCTCTACAAAGCTCTTCACAATGGCAAGACCAAGGCCGGGGCCGCGATGGCCGCCCGGAACCGGACGGGACTGGAAGCGCTCAAAGGCCTGTTTCTGGAATTCAGGATCAATGCCGCGGCCTGAATCAGAGACCCAAAGTTGCAGCATGCCGCGCGCCCGCTTGGCCCCCATGCGCACCGTGACACCTGGTTCCGAGAAGCCGATGGCATTGGACAGGAGATTGGTGAGAACCTGCTCGACACGGGTCGGATCGGCGATGAAGCTTGCCACATCCGCGCCGACATCGATCTTGAGTGTCAGGTCGCGTTCATCAATGGCTGTGGAGAGCTTGCCCGCGACGGTTTCGAGGAGATGCGTCACATCCACCGGCTCCAGGCGCAGTTCCATGGCGCCCGCATCGATGGCGGTGAGATCGATGATGGCGTCAATGATGGTCTTCAGATCGGTCGATGAGCGGCGGATATCGCGCACATAGTCTTGCTGCTTTGCTGTCAGCGGGCCTGCGAGGCCCAGCTGCAGGCCTTCCGCGAAGCCGAGGATCGAGGTGAGCGGCGTGCGGATCTCATAGGAGACGTTGGAGAGGAAGGAGTTCTTCAACCGGTCCGCCGCTTCAAGGGCTTCGGCGCGGTCGCGGAGCGCGCGTTCCATGCGCGCCGAGTCGGTGACATCGGCGAAGGTGAGCAGCATATTGCCGTCAGGAAGCGGCACCGCCGTGAAGTGCAGTACGCGATCAGAGACGGTGGTCTTGCCGCTGATGGGCTTTCGCTCCGCACCGAGCTTCGTGACGCTGTAGCGCAGCTCATCCCATGATCCGGCATCGGCCGTCACGCGGTGGGCGTGGCTGGCAAGATCCTCGATGTGCGGCTCGCTTGCGAGCAGGGCGGGATCGAGCTTCCAGACGCGGGCAAAGGCGGGATTGAACAGCTTCAACCGGCCATCCGAACCCAGCAGTGCGATGCCCTCCTCCAGGTTGTCCAGCGTCTCGCGCTGCACACCGATCAGTTCATTGTAGCGGCTTTCAAGAAGCAGTTCGTCGGTGACATTTTCAAACAGATAAGTGACGCCGCCGAATGGATGCTGCTCGCACACCACATGCAGGGTGCGGCCATCAGGCAGATGCCACCAGGTCTCACGGGGTTCGAGCGTGGTATAGGCCGAGAGCTGCTTTGTCTTCCACTCGCGGTAATTGGCCTGTTCGGGAATGCAGCGCTGGCTTCTCAGCCTGTCGAGGATTTCACCATCGGTCGGATTGGTTTCGAGCCAGATCGCATCCAGCGGCCACAGCGCGGCATAGGCGGCGTTGTGGAACCTCAGGCGCTGGTCCGGGCCGAAGATGGCGATGGCCGTGTCCAGCTTGTTGAGGGTTGAGGTGTGGGCGCTGGTGTGGCGGTCGAGTTCCTTCTCCGCGCGCTCCAGCGCCGTTGTGTCGATGGCGAAGCCGGCTGTGCCGTCCGACACGGGCACTTCGAAGATATCAAGCGCGCGCATGCTGCCGCCCACAACGGCATGAACCCGGCCCATCGCGCCGGTGGAACCATCTGCCTGGATTTTCTCCAGCGCCGGGCGGCCTGCGATTTCGGTGCCGCTTTCGATGACGGCGGTGCAGTCCGCCGCTTCGACGGCCGCGGCATAGGCCTGGTTGACCCAGGACAGGCGGCCATCCGGCCCGCGCAGCCACACGGCAAGTGGTGCTGCATCCAGCACGGCGGTGAGCCGGTCCACCTGATTGCCCAGCCGGTGCGCCTCATGGGCCAGGGCGGCAATGTTGCGGCGCTCACCCGCGATCGGGCGGAAGCGCAACGTGGCGGAACCGCCCGCCGTGCGACCATCCGCTTCCAGCAATTCACCAGCATGAGTCCTGACGCCGATATTGAACGGGGTGCCATCGTGGCGGAGGTCATGCAGGCATTCGGCGAGAACACCCGCCGAATCATGGTCGAGCCAATATGGAAAGTCGACAAGCTCCGGCAGCGTGCCGGGAACGGTGGCCGCGCCATGCATGGAACCGGCCATGCGGTCCGGCATGGCGTTGCGGCCACGCCAGATCACCAGCACATGGGCTTCCGCCGCGATTGCGGCTTCGGCCTCATTGAGGCGGACTTCGAGTTCAGCGATGCGGCGGCGCTGGGCGTTCTCGTCGCGCGCCATGCGTCGCAGGCTCAGCAGAGCCCAGCCGAATACGCCGAGAACGGCCAAAACCGCAATGAGGGCGATCGGATCGCCCGCCAAGCTGCTGCCGAAACCGGCGCCCATGTCTTCTCCGGTCCATAGTCCTGGGATGACGTGCGAATCAGCACGTCTTCCGCCCCAGGTTCATATAGCCAAAAGAGGCTTGCGCCGGAATCCACCAATCTCAGTAGCGGTAATATTCCGGCTTGAAGGGCCCCTGCGGGGTAACGCCGATATAGGCGGCCTGATCGTCCTTCAACTTGGTGAGCTTCACGCCCAGCTTCTCGAGGTGGAGGCGGGCGACCTTCTCATCAAGATGCTTCGGCAGAACATAGACTTCGTTCTTGTATTTGCCGGTGCCGGCGGAGCTGAAGAGTTCAATCTGCGCGAGCGTCTGGTTGGTGAAGGATGCCGACATCACGAAGCTGGGGTGGCCCGTGGCATTGCCGAGGTTCACCAGGCGGCCCTGCGACAGCAGGATGACGCGCGCACCAGACGGCATATGGATCATGTCCACCTGCGGCTTGATGTTGGTGGACTTGAAGTTGCGCAGTTCAGACACCTGAATCTCGTTGTCGAAATGCCCGATGTTGCAGACGATGGCCATGTCCTTCATCTGCTTCATGTGATCTACCGTGATCACATCCTTGTTGCCGGTTGCGGTGACAAAGATATCGGCGGTGCCGACCACGTCCTCCACCGTCTGGACCTGGAAACCATCCATCGCAGCCTGCAGCGCGCAGATCGGATCGACTTCCGTGACGATGACGCGCGCGCCCGAACCCTGGAGCGAAGCGGCCGAGCCTTTGCCCACGTCGCCATAGCCGCAGACGACGGCCACCTTGCCGGCCATCATCACATCGGTGCCGCGGCGGATCGCGTCCACCAGCGACTCACGGCAGCCATAGAGGTTGT
>CAYMQH010000048.1:6293-23396 GCA_964392525.1 uncultured Aestuariivirga sp. | reverse complement strand
GGCGGATCACGACATCAACCTGATAAGGTGGTTGAGTGGCCCCGCCTGCCCTGGCAATAGCATCAATCAGGGTCAAAGGACCTTCGAGCATCGAAAACCGGCCGGGATTCTTGACTTCCCCGCTGACCAAAACGCTGGACCCCCGGTCGGCAATGATTTCGACATAGACCTGCGGATCGACGGTCACGCCCTGGAGACGGCTGGCGATCACCTTCTCCACCCCAACAGGATCAAGGCCAGCAACCTTGACCAGACCTACATAAGGCAATGAAATCATGCCTTTATGGTCAATCCGGACCTTGTCGAAGGCGGTGCCGCCACTGGCCAGCGGAGCGAATACACCGCCGTCCTTCGTTTCGGAAATACGGACCTTGAGAACATCGCCCGAGGACAGGGTGGTTCGCGGGGCAGGCGGAACACGCGTGGCGCCGGCCCGGTCCGACTCCGAAATCACGCCATAATTGGCGATCCTGGGGGCTGTCATTTCGATGAGCGTGAAGCCCGCGAGTTCGGACCCCTGCTTGGTGATTGCCATTTCGGCCGGACCGCTGCGCGCAATGCAGCCGGACACAAGCGTCAGCACAACGGCAACAAGGATGCCGCGGAACGCCTCCGCCCTCACATACTCCACGCGCCGTCCCACTGGACCCCGCAACACAAACACACAACTCAACCAGAAGCCTATAACATGACACCCTAGGGTAAGGGCAAGCATGGTTGCAGACCTCACCGGCTTTCACCGGGCATTCACGCCATTATGGTAAATTGATTGAGTTCCTAATGGAGTCCCAGCTCTTCTGACCAGAAGGCGCGAACGCGATTCATGTTGCCCAGCGCCTCGGAGAGCAACTGCCCACCCCTGGCGATCTTCCGCACCGTTTCGCGCTGTCCAACCAATTCAGACAGCGTATCGCACCACTCCACCGGATTGTCGCCGAGCAGAAGCCCCGTTCGGCCATGCGACACGATCTGATCGAAGGGCGCCTGGCTGCTGTAGATGCCGGCAGCCCCGAGGGCTGCATGGTCATGCAGCTTGCTGATGGAACGGGCGTGATTGAACGGTGTCGGAAGCGCGGGCGCCACAGCGATGTGGAACTTGTTCGCCCCGACGAAGCGCCGGTACTGTTGCCAGCCCATGGGCTGCATGTGGACAGCATTCGGCAGGCGCCTGAGTTCCTTCGGCACATGCCCCTTGAGGAAGGTTGTCAGCCGGACGTTGGCGTGGCGGCGAAGCACATCCGCAAAGGCCGGGGCTACGTGCTGAAAATCGAATATATGCGCGCGTGTCCCGGCAAACACGACATTCAGCGCGCCCTCGGTTTCGTGATGGTCCAACCCCGGCAAGGCATGGCATTGCGCGGGCTCGAGCCGGAGTGTCCGCTTGCGGCGGTAGGATTTGAGGATACGCTCGGAGGGTGCAACAACATCCGTCACAAGTTCCCGAAGGTTGCGGAACGGACCCTCGCGGTAGCGCATCAGCCGGGCGCGGTAATCATCAGGCAGGCCATCCGCATCCCCGAGACAGTCAAGATCGTCGTCGATCAGAAGGTAGATCCGTTCGAATTTTCCCTGACGCAATATCTTGAGCTCATCGTGGCTGGCGTGGCGGATCACCACCGCCTTCGAACCAGAGACATAGAGAGAGGGGGAGAGTTGCTGGATTGGCCTGCCGCTGTAGCTTTCGTCATCATCAATCAGATCCGCGAGCGGGTCAGAGAAATACATCGAGACCGATGGGCTGACCTCTTTGCGGGCGCGCGACAAGCGGAACAGGGGGCGCCTCACCCCATTGAACCGACGCAGCAATGAACCAAACAAATTCAAAATACCCCTCTGACGGCCTCATCGTGGCCGCATAACGAACCTCGGGGAACGCGGCCGGACGACCCCAGGTCGATGCCGTGCCCGAACGCGCTGCCGGCAGAACAAGCCAAGCCCCGCCAAACAGCATTCAAGCAGACGTTCTCCGGCTTCCACTGCTTGTGGAAACCTCCTGCGGCATGGACGCAATGATTTATCGGGCACCCCTGCCCTGCTTTACATTAAAACATTATTCTGAACCCAAACCGCTGCCTTGTCCAGCCCGCTCGCAGATCCGTCATGAAGGAGGGCCTGGCGAGAACGCCAGACAGCTTGCAACTTGCGGTGCGGTCTCATAAGCGGATGGATGAACTCCATGCGCGGGATTACCGAATGACTGCTTCTGCCGTGTCTGGCATTGCCTCGCCGCTTCGCATCGATGAAGCCGAATTGCGCCTGGTGCGCCTGCCGTTGCTCACACCATTCACCATCGCCACCGGCACCATGCATGAAAAGATCTTTCCGCTGCTGATCCTGCGGAGTGACGGGCTTGAGGGCTATGGGGAGGCGGTGATGGACCCGCTGCCCGATTACCTTGATGAAACCATCGCCGGTTCGATGGCCCTCCTCCGTGAAGTGCTTCTGCCGCAAATCGTCGGCAAGCGTTTCGAAAACCCAGCCGCCCTCGAACGGCAGCTGTCGACCTGGCGCGGACATTACATGACCAAGGCCGTGGTGGAGATGGCCTTCTGGGACCTGTGGGCCAAGTCGGTGCGCCTGCCACTCCGGACACTGCTCGGCGGCGACAAGGAGAGCGTCGATGTCGGCGTGTCGCTTGGCATCGGCCCCATCGACGGCACCATCGCACGCGTAAAGTCCCATCTCGATGCCGGATACAAGCGCATCAAGCTGAAGATCAAGCCGGGGCATGACGTGGCGCTCGTTGCCGCCGTCCGCGACGCCTGTCCCGACGCGCATCTCACGGTCGACGCCAACAGCTCCTACACACTGGCTGATGCGGGCGTGATGCAGGCGCTCGATACATTCGGCCTTGACTACATCGAGCAGCCTCTGGCCTGGGACGACATTCACGACCATGCCGAACTGCAGGCGAGGCTCCGCACGCCCATCTGTCTCGATGAATGCATCCGCACCGCAGCGGACGCGCGCAAGGCCCTGCAGACCGGCGCCACCCGCGTCATCAACATCAAGGCCGGGCGGGTCGGCGGTCATCTGGAATCGCGGCGCATCCATGATCTCTGCGCAGCATGGAGCTATCCGGTCTGGTGCGGGGGTATGTTGGAATCCGGCATCGGGCGAGCCCACAACATTCATCTGTCAACACTGCCGAACTTCCGCAAGCCGGGAGACACCTCGAGTGCAAGCCGCTACTTCGCGCGCGACATCGTGCACGAAAAGCTCGAGGCGCATCAGGGGGCCATGCCGGTGCCGCCCGGCCCCGGCATTGGCGTGACGCCCGACTGGCCGTTCCTCGCCACCGTCACCGCAAGCACCGAGAGATTCACCGCATGAGCGGCATCGTGATCCGGCCACTCTCCGGTATGGATGAGTTCCTCGCGGCCGAAGCGTTGCAGCGCGCTGTCTGGGGCGAAGGCGACACGGAAGACCCCGGCGACCTGATGATGGTGATGCAGAACGAGGGCGGCCTCGTCGCGGGTGCCTTCCGCGGCGGTGATCTCATCGGTTATGTCTTCGGCTTTCCTACGCGCGACCCGAAGGTGCAGCACTCGCACCGGCTTGCTGTTCACCCCTCGGCCCGCGGCAGCGGCATTGCCGTGCGCCTGAAATTCTTCCAGCGCCACTGGTGCCTGTCACACGGGATAACGCTGGTGCGCTGGACCTTTGACCCGTTGCGCCACACCAACGCGCATCTCAACACCGGGCGACTGGGCGCGCGAGCCTCTACTTACCATGTCAATTACTATGGCGAGATGAAAGGCATCAATGCCGGGCTTCCCTCCGACAGGCTGCTGGCCGAATGGCATCTGGGTGATGATCACGTCGAACGCCTGGCGGCGGCACAGGAGGAAGGTCTGCCACCCCCGGCGCAGGACGCGCGCGCCATGAGGCGGGTGCAGATCCCGGCGAATTTCGAGGCGCTGATGGCGGGAGACGCGGCGGAGGCCCTGGCCGAGCGCCTGCGGGTGCGCAGCGAACTCACCAGCCTCTTCGGGCACGGCCATGAGATCGCCGGCTACGATGCGGCAGACTGTTCATACCTTCTCCGGAAACGGCCGCAGCAGGCCTGACGACCCCTGTTTCAGCCCGCCACAGCGGCCAATCTGATACGACACATTCTGTCGTGCCGGCATGCGATGACGCCCCTGTTTGAGAGGGGAGAGACGAGGCATGCAGGCAGGGCGCCGCCGCAGCACCACGAAGCTTGAACAGCAGGACGTGCCGCCGCTGTTCCGCCTGTGGATTCTCCGCATGTTGCTGAAATGCGGCGGCATGAGCAATTTCCTGCAGTCCGTCGGTTTCATGGATGAACGGGTGGCGCAGGCACTTGGCCTCGGCGGGATGGATTCGGGCGAGGACGAGTTCTCACCAGCAGCAGCGCGCTCAGCACTCCGCCGGCAACTGACCGCAGCCGAGGCCAAGGCCGCGACCCGCGGGTTTCCCGCCGAACTCGCGCGCAATGCCGACCGGCTTGGGCGATTGATCGGTCTCGACAAGGCGGCCCGGAAGATCCTGAGCTTTGCCGTGCTGATCAAGACCGACACCCTGCTCAACAGCGCCTCCGCACTGATGGGCAGCATGCCGACACTGCGGGCGCTGCAGGCCATATCCACCATTCTCGACCTGCCGCAGGAGACTGTGAAGGCGGCGCTTGCACCAGACAGCCCACTTGCCAATTCCGGGCTGCTCCGGATCGAGCGCAGTTCCGCCCATGAACTGGAAGGCAAGTTGAACATCCTCTCGACGGAATTTGCGGAGGCCATGCTGCATGATGAGGGCGATCCACTCAAACTGCTGAGCGAGTCGGTACGCGCAGCCGAACCGGGCACGCTGTCAGCCTCCGATTATGGTCATCTTGGCGACCACCTGCCGATGCTCGACACTTACCTGCGCCATGCGCTCGCCAAGCGGCGCAAGGGCGTGAACATTCTGCTCTATGGCTCGCCGGGCACCGGCAAGAGCGAACTGGCACGGCTGCTGGCCCGCCAGGCGGGCGCACCGCTGATGGAAGTTGTGTGTGCGGATTCCGACGGCAAGCCCATCGATGGTGAACGCCGCCTGAACGCCTACCGGACAGCGCAATGGATCTTTGCGAGGCGGCCTGCGCTGATCCTGTTCGACGAGATCGAGGATGTCTTCAACGATACGCCCGCGCTGTTCGAACATGTCAACTTCGGACAGTCGCGCAAGGGCTGGTTCAACGCCATGCTGGAGCAGAACCCGGTTCCGGCCCTATGGCTCACCAACTCAGTCAACTGCCTCGATCAGGCCTTCATCCGCCGGTTCGACCTCGTGGTGGAGGTTCCCGTTCCGCCCAAGGCACAGCGCAAGGCCATCCTGGCCAAGACATCCGGCGGGCTGCTCAATGAAACCGTGGTGGCACGGCTTTCGCTGCTGGAACACATGCCCCCCGCCATCGTGGCCCGAGCGGCCGAGGTGACGCGCATCATCACCCGCGAGGCACCGGTTCTCTCGCCCACTGCCGTGATGGAGCGCTTGCTCGACGGAACGCTCAAGGCCCAGGGACATCCCTCAACCGGCAGCGCAGCGGCTCGGACGGAAGCAGGCCTCTATGACCCGGCCTTCACCCGCGCCGATGTGGATCTGATCGGCCTGGCGGATGGCCTCAAGGCTTCTGGCGGCGGCCGCATCTGCCTGTTCGGCCCGCCCGGCACCGGCAAGACAGGGTATGGCCGCTGGCTGGCGGATAGGCTTGGAAAGCGGCTGGTTCTGAAGCGAGGCTCCGACCTTCTTTCCATGTATGTGGGCGGCACCGAGAAGGCGATCGCCGAGGCCTTTACGGAAGCCCGCGAAGACGGCGCGGTATTGATGATCGATGAAGTCGATGGCTTCCTGCAGGACCGCCGTTCAGCCCAGCGCAACTGGGAGCTCACCCAGGTCAACGAAATGTTGACGCAAATGGAAGACTATGACGGTATCTTCATTGCTTCGACAAATCTCATGGATGGCATGGACCAGGCGGCACTGCGGCGCTTCGACATCAAGGCACGATTCGACTATCTGAAGCCGGATCAGGCCTTTGGCCTGCTGCGCCACCATTGTGCCAGCCTGGCGATTTCCGCTCCGGACGCACACCACAGAGCAAGGCTGATGCGCCTTGACGTGCTGACGCCTGGAGACTTCGCCGCGGTGGCCCGCCGCAGCCGCTTCACAAAGCTCGAGACGCCCGAGGCGTGGATCATGGCTCTCGAGGAGGAATGCGCCTTCAAGGAGGCGGGCCAGACCCGCATCGGCTTCCAGTGAAAGGCGGCAAACCCTTCACCCAAGACAGCGCCGAAACAGGACCATGACCATGCGCAAACGGCCCAACACGATGGAAACGGTTCATCTCGCGCTCGAGCTTCTGCGGCGCATTCCGCCGCGCACGGCCATAACCGCGGAGGCGCTTCATGCGCAGCTCGCGGCGGCCGGGCTGAAGCGGGATCTCCGCACTATCCAGCGCCAGCTCAAGACGCTGTGCCAGCATTTCGACATCGAATGCCTGGATCAGGACAAGCCCTATGGCTACCGCTGGAAGGAAAAGGCCAAGGGTTTTTCCCTTCCTTCGCTGGGCCCGCGCGAGTCGCTTCTCCTGGCGCTGGCAGAACAGCAGCTGCGCCCGCTTCTGCCGGCCAATCTGGTCAAGTCGATGGAGAGCTTCTTCGGCCAGGCGCGGCGCAATCTGGGCCCCACATCAAGCGCCGTTCTGGAACGCCAATGGCTGAAGAAGGTACGCGTGCTGAACACCACACAGCCGCTGCTGCCGCCGAAGATCGCTCCCGGGGTGTTCGAGGCGGTGTCCGATGCGCTGTACGGCAACCTCTGGCTCAAGGTCGATTATGCCAATGCCGCGGGCGGGCGCACCTGCGCCAATGTCATGCCGCTGGGCCTTGCTCAGCAGGGCGCACGTCTCTATCTCGTCTGCCGCTTCGAGGGATTCTCCAACAACCGCATCCTGGCGATCCACCGCATCCGGAAGGCCGATGCCGGCACCATCATGATCGACAGGCCGAAAGACTTCGACCTCGAGAAATACGCCGATGACGGCACCTTCGGATTCGGCGACGGAAAGCGCATCAAGCTGAGCTTCACGATCAGCAAGCAGGCCGGCTTCCACCTGCTGGAAACGCCGCTCTCTACCGACCAGACGGTGACAGAGCAGCCGGACGGCTACGCTATCACCGCAACGGTGGTGGAATCACTGGTGCTGGATCATTGGTTGCGTGGCTTCGGCGGGGAGATCCGCAACGTAACGCGGGAGGCGCAGTGACACCCTGACGGATGACAGACCGATGCACGGACGGCGCGCCCTCAGTTGCGGCGCAGTTTTTCAAGGCCGCTCAGCGCCACGGCGGCGATGATGATGCCGCCGACGAGGATATCGCGTACATAGCTGTCAACGCTCATCTGGGTAAGCCCGTTCGAGAGCATGCCAAGGAACAGCACACCCGCCAGCGTATTGAGCACCCGCGGTTCGCCATGCTCGCTCATCGTCATGCCGAGAAACACGGCGGCGATGGCATCCAGCATGAGGCCCGAGCCCTGCGTCGGATTGGCGGATGCAACACGGCTCACATACATGAGGCCGGCAATGGCCGCTGCGAAGCCCGAGAGCGCGAAGGCGGCAAGGCGGGTGCGCCTGACCGCCACGCCCGCCAGCCGCGCCGCCTCCGGGCTGCCGCCGATCGCATAGAGATGCCGACCGAACACCATCTTCTGCAAGATGAACCACACAACGAGGAACGCGACCGCGGCAACGATGCTGAGATTGGGAAGAACGATGACGCTACCCTCCTGCTGCCACAACGGCAGACCGCCACGCGCGAAGGCGCCGAAGCCCGCAGGAATGTCGCTGCCGAAGATCGTCTTGCCATCTGACAGAAGAAACGCCAGCCCGCTGAACACAGTGAGCGTGCCAAGCGTTGCGACGAAGGGCAATATGCCAAGATAGCTGACAAGAAACCCGTTCAGCGCGCCGCCCAGAACACCTGCCAGAAGTGCCGCCACAAGCGCCAGCGCGGCGGCATCGGTCTCGCGGAAGACAACGGCCGCCACGATGCCGGCGAGGCTGGCCATCGATCCGACGCTCAGGTCATAATCACCCATCGCCATAACGATGGTCATGGCAAAGGCAGTGACGGCCAGCATGCTGACCTGCTGGGTGATGTTAAAAAGATTCCGGCCCGTCACGAAGGTGCCGGGCAGCATGACCCAGAAGAACAGGAACAGCAGAAGCATGCAGGCCAGCGTGCCATAGCTGCGCAGAGAACCTGCCACGCCAGAACCGCCCGACCGCCGCGCCTGCGCCGTCAGTTCTTCACGTTGGCGGAGGTGACCAGGGTGGTGGGGACATAGATCACGCCTTGCCTGATCGTTTCGCCGGCGAGATGGCGATTCACCGCCTCTGCCGTGGCCGCGCCGATGCCCTTGAAGTCCTGCGCCATGGAGGCTTCGAAACTGCCGCCCGCAGCGATCGCAGCGCGGGCCTCGGGGTTTGCGTCTATGCCCGTGATGACAATACCTTCATCGGCGCGGCCAGCGGCTTCAATGGCCTGCAAGGCGCCCAGCGCCGGCTGGTCCCAGGCGGCCCACACGGCACTGATCGCACCTTTCTCTGGATTGGCAGCGAGGATCGCCTCCATCTTGGCGCGGCTGTCGGCGATGCCGCCATCCTGCACGTCAGGCGTCACACGGTCGAGAACCTTGATGTCCGGGCTATTCTTAAAAATCGCATCGGCGATGACGCCACGCTGCTGTACGGGCGGGAAGGCATCGAACACGAACATCACCACATTGCCCTTGCCGCCGATGCGGTTCACGACATAGGAGGCGGTATCGGCCGCCATCGCATAGCCGTTCGATGTGACATTGGTCACCAGAAGCGGGGTTGCACCTGCATCCATGCCGAACACCGGAACGCCAGCGGCCTTGGCCGTCTCCAGCCCGGCCTGAACCTGCGAGGGATCGACATTGATCACGATGGCGGACACCTTCTGATTGGCGGCATCCTCGATACGGCCAACAGCCGCCGCCACATCGCCCTTGGTATCGACAACATTCACTTCCCAGCCGAACTCCCTGGCTTTCGCTTCGAAGGCTTCGACATAGAATTGCGTGCCGGGCTGGGCGAGATAGGGCGTGACGATGGCAATCTTCGCGCCCGACGCCAGTGCCGCCATGCTGCTTGCGCCGAACACCGCGGCAGCCAAGCAAAGACCGAAGAGTCCCCTGCGCTTCATGCCCGTAATCCCCTCTGTTTTGATCTTTCAATTGGCGTCAAAGTAAGCACAATCATCAGGTAGTGACAAGGACGGGGCGATGCTGATCGGGATTGACGTTGGCACGACCGCGGTGAAGGCCGCGCTGTTCGACATGGAGGGCAATGTGCTGCGCCGCTTCGGCGAGCGCTATCCGACATTGCGGCCCGCGCCCGGGCATGTGGAGCAGGACCCGCGGTCATGGATGGATCTCGTCACCCGCGCGCTTGCCGTGCTGGGCGAAGGCGTTGGTGTGCATGCGGCAGGAGTCTGCTCGCAGGTCAATACACATGTGTTCACCGATGCGGGAGGCACACCCCTTTTGCCCGCCTTCACCTGGCAGGATACGCGCTGCGCCCGCGAGGCGGCGGCGCTGGATGCGAAGCTTGCCCCTGAACAGAAGATCGGCTGGTGGGGCGCACCGCTGCCCATCGATGCGAGCCATGTGCTGGCGCGCATGGCCCATGTGGCCCGCAGTGCGCCGGAGGTGTGGGCCAGAACGCGCTATGTGATGGCTCCCAAAGACTATTGCATCCTTCATCTCACCGGTGCTGCCACCGCCGACCCGATGACCAATTTCGGTATCCTCGACCAGCGCCTGGAGTCTATTCCGGAACTTCTGGAACTGGTGCCCGGCGCGGCCACCCGCCTGCCACCAGTTTCGGGATTCACCACACTCGCTGGCCGCATAAGGGCGGGGCTTCCCTGCGCCGGCGTTCCCGTGGTGACGGGCGCGATGGATGCCTGGTCGGGCCTGCTTGGGACCGGTATCTCAGACGACGGACAGGGCCTCTATCTGAGCGGCACGAGCGAGATCCTCGGCATCCTGTCACACCGCCGCAATCCCGAGCCGGGCGTGATCACGTTCGCCGAATGCGAAGGCATGGTCCTTCATGCCGGCCCCACCCAGTCAGGCGGGGCATCGGTAGAATGGCTCGCGCGGGTTCTGGGCCAGACAGCAGCGGGGATCGCCGCGCTTGCCGCGCATGCAGACATCAGAGACACGCCGCTCTTCCTGCCCCATCTCGACGGCGAACGGGCACCCTTGTGGGATCCGCTGGCCCGTGGCTCCTTCACCGGGCTTGCATCGGCAGCCGGCGCCGCGGAACTCTCGCTGGCGGTGCTTGAAGGCGTGGCCTATTCGGCACGGCTGGTGTTCGACAGCCTGGCCAGATCGGCAGGCCGCAAGGCGGATATCCTGCACCATGCCGGGGGTGGTGCGGCCTCCGATCTCTGGTGCCAGATCCGCGCCGATGTGCTCGGAACACCCATCCGCCGCACCGCCATGCGCGATGCGGGCGTGCTGGGGGCCGCACTGGCGGCAGGCACCGGCACCGGCGCTTTCAACTCGCTTCCAGAGGCCATGGCGCGCCTTGTGCAGTTCGACCACAGCTTCGAGCCCCGCCAGGAGACGGCCAGCCGACACGCAGAGCGCTTTGAACGCTACAAGCTGACCTATCAGCAGCTCAGGCACTCCGGCATCACGTAGCTGAAGCACGCCAAGCAAAAGGGGGGAGTCCGCGCAGGGCTCCCCTTGCCTCATCGCTTCGCTTTGCGTCCGCTCAGAACTTGTAGCCGATACGGGCCGTCACGGCGTTCGACGTATAGTCGGCGTTGAACTGTCCATTATAGAAGAGGCCGAGGTCCATGGCATCGTTGAAGGAGAACTTTGCTCCGGCATCGACAAGCATGGAATCGCGGGCGACGCTGGAACCCTTGATGGTGAAGTCAGCCCCCGACGGTGCACCGGCGAAGGACATGTCGACCTCCTGCGCCGTGTTGTCGAACTCATGCATCCATGAGACGGCCAGGCTGGGCGTGAAGACGCCCGACCCCATGCTCATGTCCGCCTCGAAACGGGCGCCGAGCACAGAGGCCACCGAGTTGCCATCGGAATCATGGACTTCAAGCGCCGCCGCATTGCCTTCGGACTGGTCTTCGGTGAAGCCGTCCAGCGTCGCCGTGGCAAGGCTCAGGCCGGCGAAGGGCGTCAGGCTCCCCACTGTGCCGAGGCCGAAGCGATAGCCGGTTTCGCCGTAGAATGACCAGGTATCGGATGAAGGATCGCCCGACAGGCTGACCCGCCTGCCGCCCGGAATATCAACGGTGCGGCTGGCATCGCCGTCATAGTTGCCATAGCTCGCCACGCCGCGCAGATAGTAGACGCTGTTGTCATAGCCGCCATAAGCAGCAAGCTGCAGGCCGTCGTAGTTCATCGCTGCTCCGTCACGGCCGGCCCAGTCGTCGAAATTGCCATTGGAGTTGAAGTAGCCGCCGGCGATGCCGAGGAACATGTGATCATGGAACGCATAGTCGGCGCCGAACATGAAGCCGAACTGATCTTCATCATAGCCCGGGGCGTTGCTGTCGCCGTCGAGGCTGTTCCACTGGCCGAAGCCACGCGCCCAGACCGAGCCCTGGCCCGGATTGAAGCAGCCGGCCGATCCGGCCGGGGCATCAGCCACCGGAACCACCGACGCATCACCCACCTGGGCCGCGTTCGATGTCTTCACATAGGCAGGGCCGTCGGCGCACTCCATCCGCTCCGAGACGATGCGGTTGACGGCCCGCGTGGACCACAGCACCGACTGGAGGTGCTGCGCATATTCAGCACCCGAAAGCTGCGCCTTCACATCCTTGTAGTCGCCGCGGTCGAGAATGAACAGGTTGGAGACCATCCGTCCGAAATCGGACCTTTCCCTGACACGTCCATAGATCTTCTCGATGCCGCCGGCTGCAGCCTTCTGGTTCGCAGTCAGGCCGGATACATTATTGAAGGCGACCCTTTCGACATTGAGGTCGATACCATTCCCGCCGTCATCAACAGCCGTGACATCAAGCAGCAAGGAATTGTCCCGGACCCGGACCCGGGGCGCGCCATTCAGCGCGCTGGCCGAAATCATGTTGTCATCGACGAGGGTGTCGGCCGAAATCACATCATGATAGACCGTCGTATCGGCATAGATGTCGCTGTTGAAGACGGCGCGGATCTTTCCGCCATTGATATTCGCCGTGATGGCCGAAACCTGGCCATAGTCGCCAGCACCGGAGTCCGCATTCAGCTCATAGACCAGCGTGCCCGTGGAGTTCATGTTGAACTCGGCAACATTCACGGCCGCCGCGCCATTAGCCTGGTTCAGCACCATCATGAACTGGCCGCCGTCGGTGAGGTTGAATGCTCCGACGCCAGTCTCGCTTCCAGCATTCACGACACCGTCGAAAACGGTGACGCCATTGCTGACATTGATGACGTCATCCTCGCTGATCTGGATGTTGCCGTAGATGTAGCCGACGCCCGACTCAGGGCTCAGCGCCGCCTGAACGACAGATGACAGGAAGCCGGCCTCGAGCGCAACGTCCTTGCCGCGAGTTGCAGCTCCGCCACCCTGCAGGTTGATTTCCACAGCGTTCGACGACTCGACGACTTCAACCTCGCCCGAGAAGCTTCTGTAGCCGCCGCGTGTGCTGATGGCATCGCCACGGGTAATGGTGACACCGGCATCGGTGCTCTCAGCGGCCACGATCGCACCACCCAGATTGTCGATAACAGCCGTCGCCGGGACAGCCTCTACGGCCAGATCCATCAAAATGGGTGCGAAGGATGCGACGGACACGCCGGTTGCAGACGCATTCTGGCCAACCGCGAATGCCACGATGACACCAGAATTGGTCAGCTCGGCATCATTGGATGTGCTGACGATCTCCGCCACGCCGAAGGCGTTGGCAGTTCCCGTGGAGCCGTCGGCAACGGCATTGGCCAGAATAATGCCGTGATTGTCGATCACGCCCGACAGGCCGCCAAGCTGGGCTTCGTACCAGCCGCCGGCGGCAAAGGCTGTCCCGGCCGTCGCAGCCTCAGCGCGCGAAAAAACCGTGATGGTCGCATCCTGATCGTTGCTGATATCCAGCGTCGTCACGGCGTCGGGGACCTGCGGTTCGATCGCGGACGCCGCTTCGGCGCCCGGAATATCGTACCCGCCGGTGAGCGAGGTGAAGTCAACCGGCAGATCGGCAGGCGCAGCATTGGCCATGATGGCGAAGGGGTCGAGCTCATCGGGCAGAACATCCGGCACGACGGTAGGCGGCGTGATCGGGATCAGCAGTTCAAGCGGCTGACGGACCATATGGCCGATGGCGAAAGCGCCGGTGTCTCCGACTTCGGAGCCACTGGCCGTGGCGTTGGCTTCGGCCAGAATGTCTCCGCTGTTGTCCAGCGTTACGCCGGCCATGCCGGTGAGTGGTGCCTGCACCACGCCATACGACCGTGCGAGCGCACCGGCATACACGCCGTTGGAGGTCGCTTCCGCCTTCACGGTGATTTCGCCGCTGTTGTTGACCGACTGCTGGGCGGTGTTGGCAAGGCCATACTGATTGATGCCCTGGGCGCGCGCCCCGGCCAGAGCGCTTGAGGCGGAAGCGTTGGCGGTGGCGGCGGCTTCGATCGACGAAGAATTGCTGACGCTCAAATTCGCCACGCCGCCGCCGCTCAGCCCGAGCTGATTGACCGCAGCGGCATCTGCTTCGCTCAGCACGAAGCCCGTTTCGCTGTCGGCAAAGCCGTTGGACAGGGCTTGCGAGACGATCGAACTGACATTGCTGATCTGCGCAACCGCATCCGCCTCGCCGCTGACGGCGATCTGGCCAGCGCCGATCACATAGGAGTCGGCCGTGACGTTCGACAGGCCGGAGGCTTCCGATTCGACCCGCGCTTCGATGCTTGCACCGTCGTTATTGACGAGAACGGCGCTCCCATCGTTCGCATAGGACCCCGCGATCTGGATGGTGCCGAGCGCGATTCCTTCAGATACGCCAGCGGCGCCACCGCTGGCCGAAGCGGATTTAGAGACCTCGACGCTGCCGCTGTTTGTAAGGGAGGAAGTTGCGGGTCCAACGAGGCTCAGGGACGCCTGGGCCACACCGGCGCCACCGACTGCGGCCAGCGCCGAACCGATCTCGGATGTGACTGTGGCGATGGCGCTGGTTTCGAGATCGATCAGGCCGGCGTTGACCATTTCGACCGTCGAACCGGCACCGCTGACGGCAAGCTGCCGGCTACCGGAGCCGATCCCGACGGCGGCCCCGAACAGGCTGCCCTCCGCCTCGATCGAGCCGCTCACCGCGACCGTGCCGTCATTGGTGAAGTGAGCCGCGGCGACGCTTTCGGTACCGATCGCCAGTGCGGCCTGGCCGGCGCCGTAGCTTCCGGCTGCGGCAACGGCGATGGCGCCGGCCGCAGCCGCCTCCGCGGTCACGTCGATGTCGCCGGTGTTATCTACCATCGCCGTGGCGTTGCCACCGCCCGCAGCCACCTGAATGTTGCCAACACTGTTGGCGGCGCCAACCGCAATGTTGGTGCCCTGGGCATCGGCCGTGTTGTTGGTTGTGATCGAGCCATTGTTGGTGAGGCTCGCTGAAGACACGCTCGCCTCGCCAATGGCCAGCGCCGCCTGGGCATTGCCATAGCCAGCGCCAACAGCAACGCCAATCGGGCCACTCGCCTCGGCCGCGGCAGTCGCCTCGATGATGCTCTCGTTGGTCGCCAGCGCCGTGGCGTTGCCGCCGCCGGCTGCCACCTGCAGGCTGCCGCCGCTGATCGCCACGGCGACACCGACTTCCGTTCCCACGGCCTCGGCAAAGTTATCGGTGGTAATGCTGCCCTCGTTGGTCAGCTCGGCAACTGAAATGCCTTCGGCGTCCAGCGCGACCGCCACCTGTGCGTTGCCCAGCCCGTCGACACCGGCAATGGCATTCTGGCCTGAGGCGTTGGCGCTGGTGATCATGTCGATCCCGCCGCTGTTGGTCATCTCGGCCTGCGCGCTGAGAGCGCCGAGCGCCGCCTGGATACTGCCGGCACCGATCACGCCCGAAACAGCGATCTCGGCATCATTGGACTCCGCAGCAGCCTCAGCCGAAATCGTGCCGGAATTGGTCATTTCGGCCGTCGCCACGGCACCCGATGCGCCTTGCACATTGCCGGCCGCGGCGCCGAGCGCTACGGCAACATCGACGCCCGTCGCGGTAGCGGACGCCGCCACGGCAATGTCGCCCGTGTTGGTCATCCCGGCATCGGCTGCCGTCACGCCACTGGCAACCTGAACGGCACCAAGGCCAGCAGCCGCAGCCAGCGCCGTGTTTTCCGCTGCAACGGCGCGCGATCCGGCATAGACACCGATATTGCCGTCATTGACCATCTCCGCCGTCGCGGATGTGTTGACGCCGCTGATGATCTGGAGGCTGCCTGCGCCAAGGCTCGCCGCACCCGCTCCGCCCTCCTCGCCAGCGATGGATGTCGCATAGGCGGACACCCCAACGTCGATATTGCCCTGGTTGGTGATATCGCCCGACGCCGCACCGCCCAGCGCGACTTGCGCCACGCCGCCGGCCGCCGCCAGAGCGTTGCCATTTTCATAGAAACGGGCCTCTGCCGATGCCGAAGCCATGATGTCGGCACCGGACGCATTGGTCACCACCGCGTCGGCAACAGTCGCCTCGATCAGCTGTCCCACGCCGAAGGCCAGCGCATTGGCCTGATGATTATCGAACGGAAGTTCCGCCCCCGTGATGATCCTGGCCGATGCCGACGCCTCGACCGTGCCCTCATTGGTGATCCGGGCGGATTGGGCGGGGCTCACATCAACCGGATCGATCACGTCATCGAATTCAATCAGGTCATCGAGCGAGGCGCTGCCAGCAGCCTCGCCCAGGCCACCGGCGATTGCGTTGGCGCTGTACTGGGCCGCCGCGGTCGCCTCGGCGGATACGCTGGCCCCTTCGGCATTCTCAATGATGGGGTTATCGTCACCCTCGGTAACGATGCCATAACCCTGGGCGGCGGCGACGCCGCCAATGGCGTTGCCACTGGCGCTCACCGAACCGTTGTTGACAACCTCACCCTCAACCTGCCCGCCGCTCCACACGACGATACCGGCCACCGAGGTTGCCGCAACGTCGCCAAGCGCCGTGAAGCCGGCGGTCACCGTGCCATTGTTGATCAGGTCACCCGATACGACGGCATCATTCCGGACCTTGATGCCAAAATCATTGCCGCCATTTCCAACCACGGCGTTGTTGATGACGCTGCCGTCGATATCGGTTGCAATGTTGACATTGATGACATCGGTATCGATCACGTAGTCGTCGGCGACGGCCGGCAGACCGCCGAGAGACACCGAGAGCGCGATGATCGATACGCCTGCGAGCGGACCGCCGAACTTTCCGTTACGCCCCATGATCGGCACCTTTCAAAAGCAACGACAAATCACCACCCCGATGCCCGCGCTCGGCACATCTTACCGATTTGTTAATCCTATTAGGGGAATTGACAAGTGGATAACCACAATTTGGCCTTGGTTGGCGACAAATTAAAACGAGCGACCAATAAACTTGCATCGGTGCTGTTTCGTGGTTCTGCAAGCGCTGACTGGACGCGGACATCAATCAACAATTTGATTTCATTATATTTTGATCGTGGCCGATTAAACAGCGGCGGGCGATGATCTGTGCCAGCACGGCACAGGACCGATCCAATAGCTGCATAAGCTGCAAGCATTGGTATGTTGAGCTTTGTTTTAAACCCGGCGGCGGCGCCTGCAGCCGGACGTATTGTAACCCACCATATCGTGCATGACGTCGCTGTTTCAGGCCCCGGGCGCGGCAGATGTCAGTCCCCGTTGCCCGGCATCTTGCCTCCGGCAAGGTGCAGGCTGGATCACTCGCCTGCGGCGGCTTCGCGCTCGTAAAAACTGAAGGCATCGCCGAATTTTGTCAGGTCGATCTCGTGCCTGACCGGTTGCCGGTTGACGGCCATGTATGCAACGACCGCCTTGGGATAGGACCCGAGCGCCTT
>CAYMQH010000048.1:0-6193 GCA_964392525.1 uncultured Aestuariivirga sp. | reverse complement strand
TCAGATCCATCATGTGTCGCGTTCCTTTCACATCATGCGCGCCAACTGGCCCGGCGCGTCCACCGCGCAGTTCACCGGCAATCACCGAGCGCCGCGATCAGTGGATCAAGGGCCGATCCATAATTCTTCCAGCGTTGAACAGAGGACGCATAGACGGGTTTTCTCACCTGCATCAGGCTCGCCGTCTTCACCGGCCGTGCGGACTCATGAAAGCTGAGGCATGCATCGTCCCAGGGAAGCCCGAGGAAGCTGATCACATCCCGCGCCATGGCGGGCAGGTCACTCACCACGTCTTCATACACCACCGTCTTCATAACGCCTCTGGGCAGCACGCGCTCCCAATGCGCCATGAGCTGATCATATTTCCGGTAATAGCGGCCCAGCTCCCCGAGATCATAGCTGTGCGGCATCTCATCCTTGAACAGCTTGGTATAGGCGGAGAAGCACGTGTCGACAGGGTTGCGCCGTGTGTGGATAAAGCGGGCCTTCGGATAAAGAATGTGCAGGAGCCCCACGAAGAAGTAATTGGTCAGCAGCTTGTCGGTGATACGCGCGGCACCGGGCGCAAGGGCCATCAGCTTGGTGAGGTAGCCATCCGCCAGCACCGCAAACTGCGCCGCTTGCATCTTCTGCACCATGTTCGGATAACGGGGCAGGCCGGGAAAACGCCCACGCATCATGTTAAGCTGGCGCGAGAATTCCTTGATCTCACCGGCCCCGAACGTCATCGGATGGCTGGACAGCACCTGCTCGACCAGCGTCGAGCCTGACCGGGGCATGCCGACAATGAACACCGGAACATCCGGCATTCGTCCAGGGAACGGCGGGTTTTTCACGAAGGACTCGCTGAAGACCTCGCACACGTTATCGAAGAAGGCCAGGGTCTGAGGTTCATCATACTTGAGCCTGGCGCGCTTCATCGCAGCCCCGGTGCTGAAGTGCCGGAAGGCCTTCCCATAATCGCCGATGTCGTCATATGCCTTGCCGAGCGCAAAGTGCAGCGGCATGTATTGCTCGGCCTCCGGGTTGGCGGCTCCGCCCAGGAATGTCTCCATGGCCTTCAGATGCGGGCTTTCAGGCGTGAATTTCTCGAGGTCGGCGATGTTGGCATAGATGCCAAAGGCGCCGGGTGCCAGGGCCAGCGTCTTCTCGAACTGGGCCTTGGCCTCGTCCACGCGACCCAGCGCCTTGAGGCTGACGCCATAGCAGGAGTTGACATCGACGAGATCCGGCCTCAGCCGGAGTGAAGTTTCAAAGCAGGCGGCCGCCTCCCTGATGCGGTCTGTTTCATGCAGAAGCTGGCCAAGTGCGGCATGGGCATCGGCCGAAGCCGGATCGATCTGCACAGCAAGGCGCGCCGCCTGCTCAGCCTGTTCATAATTCATCTTCCGCAACTGAATGCGCGCCACCTGAAGCAGTACGCCAAGATGGCGGGGATCGGTCTTCAGCGCCTCGCCCAGCACCCTCAGTGCCTCATCGGTGCGCTCGTTGCCGTCGAGCAGAATGGCGAGGTTCAGATAGGCATCGGTATAAGAACCGCGCAGCGTGATGGCCTTGCGATAGGCATGCTCGGCCTCCGGCACCTGCCCCTGATCGCGCAGCACGGCAGCCATGTTGTTGTAGGCTTCGGGATAGTTTTCCCGGATGAGGATGGCCTTCTGATAATGGTCGATCGCGGCATCAAGCCGCCCAAGGGCGCGCAGGGCGTTGCCAAGGTTATTGTGCGCTTCCGGATAGTCGGGCCGCTTGTCGATAGCCTTGGCATAACTTGCCGCGGCCGCCTCGTAGTCCTTGCGGTCAAAATGTACAATGCCAAGGTTGTTCAGGGCCTGCGGGTTGTTGGGATTGAGCCGCAGGGCCTCGTTCAGCGCAGCGGCCGCTTCCTGCAGCTTGCCGCGCTGGCGCTCGATTTCGCCGAGGTTGGCGAAGAACTGTGCATTGGCGGGTTCAAGGCGTGCGGCGCGGGTGAAGGCCTTCACCGCCTCGGCCTTTTTCCCTTGAGCAGAGAGGATGACACCCATCAGGTTCTGCGCTTCGGCAAGACGCGGACGCGCCGCAACGATCTGCGCAGCAAGACTGGCTGCGGCATCAAGCTGGCCCTCGCCGTAAAGCCGGGCGGCTTTCTCCAGCGCGCGCCGGACCGACATCAGTTTCGGGGAATCGGCGGCCGTTGCGTTTTGATCCTCTGCTTCAACCACGCAGTACCTCGTCTACTCAACGGGGGCTCCGGCGGGAAGCCCTTCAGCTAAATCACCACTCACAGGGGCACCGAGATGCATCGGCTTGCCTACACGTAGGTCGGGATAAGTTAACAAACAGCCGACATGCCCGGCATGTGGGCACCCGCGCGCATCATACGCGACTGCGGCGCCTTCAGCTCAAGACAAGCAATGCGCCGGAGCTCCGCTGCGCCCGCCCGCCGGTTGGCTGGTTGCTGGCCGCTGCCTCAGGCGGCTGCCAGTGCGAGGGATATCCCCTGCCCCACGCCCACGCACATGGTGGCGAGTGCCAGCCTCGCACCCGTCACATGCAGCTGAAGCGCCGCCGTGCCCGCAAGCCGTGCGCCCGACATGCCGAGCGGATGGCCGAGCGCGATGGCCCCGCCATTGGGGTTCACATGCGGCGCATCCTCGGCGATGCCGAGTTGGCGCAGCACGGCGATGCCCTGCGCGGCGAAGGCCTCGTTCAACTCGATCACGTCGAATTGCGAGGGCTGAAGTGCGAGCCTGGCGCAGAGCTTCTGCGTGGCGGGCACCGGCCCCAGCCCCATGACGCGGGGCGCGACGCCTGCCGTTGCGGCACCGAGAATACGTGCCAGCGGCGTCAGGCCATGCCGCTTCACCGCGGCCTCGGAGGCAATGATCAGGGCGGCCGCGCCATCATTGATGCCGGAGGCATTGCCCGCCGTGACGCTGCCGCCTGAACGGAAGGGAGCGGGAAGCTTTGCCAGCGCCTCAAGGCTGGTGCGGCGCGGGTGTTCATCGATCTCCACAACGGCCGGATCGCCCCTGCGCTGGGGAATGATGACGGGGGTGATTTCCTGCGCCAAGCGGCCATTCTCCTGCGCGGCGGCGGCCCGGGCCTGCGAGCGCAGCGCGAAGCCATCCTGATCGGCGCGTGAGATGGCGCAGTCCTCCGCCACGTTCTCTGCCGTCTCGGGCATGGAGTCGATCCCGTACTGCGCCTTGAGCAGCGGGTTCACGAAGCGCCAGCCGATTGTCGTGTCATGGATTTCCGCATGCCGGGAAAACGCCTCGGTGGCCTTCGGCATGACGAAGGGCGCGCGCGACATCGATTCAACGCCTCCCGCGATGGCGAGGCCGATCTCGCCTGCCTTGATGGCGCGTGCCGCCATGACCACCGCATCCATGCCGGAACCGCAGAGCCGGTTGACGGTAACGCCGGGCACGCTGGCCGGAAGCCCGGCCAGAAGCGAGGCCATGCGCGCCACGTTGCGATTGTCTTCGCCCGCCTGGTTGGCACAGCCGAGGATCACATCATCGACCGCCTGCCAGTCGAGCCCAGCGTGTTTCGCCATGAGCGCCCTGATGGGAATGGCGGCAAGATCATCGGTGCGCACATGCGCCAGCGCGCCGCCAAATCGGCCAATGGGCGTTCGCAGATAATCGCAGATGAAGGCTTCCATGTCCGTCCTTTCAGCCGAGCGCGGCGCTGATCTGATAGCGCCCTTTGAGGTGTGGCGGCGCGGCGGCTTCAAGAGCGGCCAGCGTGGCGCGGATGGCCTCCAGCCCATGGTGGCGGGCGGATTCGAAAGGCCCGCGCGGAAGGTTGAGGCCGAGCTTCAGGGCCGTGTCGATATCGGCGGGGGCGAGGCCCACCTCTTGCGAGAGGAAGGCGGCTTCATTGGCCAGTGCAGCCTCGATGCGGAGCGCGATCTCCCCGCTGTCGGCTGGCGCCTCACCCGGCGTTGCGGGATGGATAAATCCCTGCCCCGACTTGCGCCCGAGATGGCCTGATGCAACCTGCCGCATCAGCGCGTCAAACACATGATAGCGCGGGTGGCCGCCCATCGCGGCTGCAAGACCGCGCGTGGCCGCGAGGTTGATGTCGGCACCGATCAAGTCAATGAGGCTGAACGGGCCTAGCTTGTATCCGGCCTTCAGCATCGCGGCGTCGATGTCGGAGGCGCTGCGGCCTTCTTCCAGCATCGCCAGCGCCTCGCCGTAGAAGGGCCTGGCACAGCGATTGACGATGAAGCCCGGCGTATCCTTGCAGGCGATGACCGTCTTACCCGCAGCCGCCGTCACATCGCGCGCAAATGCCGCCGCCACCGGAGAGGCAGAGGGCGGGACGACCAGTTCGACAAGCTTCATCACCGGCGCGGGGTTGAAGAAGTGGAGGCCGATGCCGCGCTCGGGGTACCGAAGCGGCTGCATGATGGCGGCAACCGGCAGCGAGGAGGTGTTGGTGGCCAGCACCGCATCCGGCGCGACATGGCGCTCAAGCTCCGCGACCAGTGCCTGCTTGATGACAAGGTCTTCGACCACCGCCTCGATGATGAGGCGCGCAGGCGCCATGTCCGCCACATCGTCAACCATCACCAGGTTGGCAATCGTCATGGCGCGATCGCTGGCCGCAAGCTTGCCGGCCTTCACGCGCTGGTCGAGTGCGTCTGCGAGGCGCATGCGGGCGGATTCGCGGGTGGGCTGATGCGCATCGGTGGCGATCACCCGATGGCCTGCCTGCGCAAAGAGCTGCGCGATGCCGAGCCCCATGGTGCCGAGCCCGGCGACCCCGATCACCGGCAACTCCGTCATGCGCCCCTGAACTCCGGCTTGCGCTTGTCGCGGAAGGCGGCGATGCCTTCCGCCTTGTCGGCACTGTCGAGCAGCGCTTCGAACAGCGCCCGCTCCATTTCGAATGCGCGGGATGTCTCATCGCCCGCCACGAGGGCGCGTTTGGCGGCAGCGAGTGCCAGCGGCGCACGTTGGCAGAGTTTCTCCGCGAGTTTCTCACCCTCGGCCACGGCTGATCCCTCGACCCGCCAAGCCGCGATGCCCCAGGCTTCCGCCGTGGCGGCATCGATGATCTCGCCGGTCAGCACCATGCGGCTGGCCCGCGCCCGACCCGCCAGCGCCAGAAGCCGCTGCCCGCCGCCGGCCCCCGGGATGAGGCCCAGACTGGTTTCGGGAAGGCCAAGGCGCGCACTGCCGCCCGCGATGATCAGATCGGCCATCAGCGCCAGTTCGAAGCCGCCGCCAAGGGCAAAGCCATCCACTGCGGCGATGAACGGCTTTGGAAAGCGCCGGATCAGCGCCCAGTAATCCTTGCGCGGATCGGCCGCGCCTTCGGCGGAAGTCTTGTGGGCGATCTCGCCGATGTCAGCACCCGCCGCGAAGTTCCCCGCCGCGCCACACAGGAGAACGGCGCGGCAGGCCGCATCCCCCGCCAGCCTCTCCAGCGTTTCCGAAAGGTGGCTCAGCAATGCGCTGTTCAGCGCATTGCGCATGGCGGGGCGGTTCAGGGTGAGCTTGGCCCACCCGTCCCGCCGGTCGATCAGCAGGTCTTCCATGACGGCACATGATGCCCGGTCCTGACATAATTTCAAGTTCAAAAATTTTGAACTTGAAATAATAAAGGACCCGTGCAAGCCTCGCCCGCGTGAATGAGGAGCTATAGGCCATGAGGATTCTGTGTCTCGGAGGCGGCCCGGCGGGCCTCTATTTCGCGATCTCGATGAAGCTTCGCGACCCCTCCCATCAGGTGACCGTGCTGGAGCGCAACCGGGCCAATGACACGTTTGGCTGGGGCGTGGTGCTGTCCGATGACGCCCTGTCCCGCATGCAGAAGAACGACCCGAAGAGCACGGAGGCGATCCGCAGCCACTTCGCCTATTGGGACGACATCGCGGTGGTGCACCGGGGCCAGCGCACGGTGTCGGGCGGCCACGGCTTTGCAGGAATCGGTCGCAAGCAGATGCTGATCCTGCTGCAGGAGCGCGCCCGCGAACTGGGTGTCGACCTGCAGTTCCAGACAGAGTTCAAATCCGCCGCGGAATACGCCCGTGATTATGACCTGGTGGTGGCCTGCGATGGCATCAACTCGGTCGTGCGCGGGGAATTCGCCGATGTCTTCAAGCCCGACATCGACATGCGGCTGTGCAAGTTCATCTGGCTTGGCACGCATCAGAAATTCGACGACGCCTTCACCTTCATCTTCGAGAAGACCGAGC
>CAYMQH010000047.1:21907-23785 GCA_964392525.1 uncultured Aestuariivirga sp. | reverse complement strand
GGTGGGGAACAAGATCACCATCGATCTCGGTGGGGTTGACGAAATGCGTCATGCCAAAGCGTTGGCCCCATTCCTTCTTGGAATTGTTGATATCGACGCCGATGATCATGTCAGCGCCCGCCATCTTGAGGCCCTGGATGACGTTCAGGCCAATGCCCCCGAGGCCGAACACCACAGCCGTTGCACCCTGCTCGACATTCGCGGTGTTGATGACCGCGCCCACGCCGGTGGTGACACCGCAGCCAATATAGCAAATCTTGTCGAAGGGCGCCTGGTCGTTGACCTTGGCCACCGCAATCTCCGGCAGCACTGTATAATTGGAGAAGGTCGAGCAGCCCATGTAGTGGTGGATTTTCTGGCCTTTGTAGGAAAAGCGCGAGGTGCCGTCCGGCATCAGGCCTTGCCCCTGCGTGGCGCGGATCGCCGTGCAGAGATTGGTCTTGCGCGAGAGACACGACGGGCACTGGCGGCACTCGGGCGTATAGAGCGGGATCACATGGTCGCCCGGTTTCACCGAGGTGACGCCCGGGCCCACCTCGACGACAATGCCGGCGCCCTCATGGCCGAGGATGGCGGGGAACAGACCTTCGGGATCAGCGCCGGACAACGTGAACTCGTCCGTGTGGCAGACGCCCGTCGCCTTGATCTCGACCAGCACCTCGCCTGCCTTGGGGCCTTCGAGGTCCACATCGACGATTTCGAGCGGCTTTCCGGCGGCGAAGGCAACGGCGGCGCGGGTCTTCATGGGCGGTTTCCTTTCCTGAATCGCATGATCCCTCTGCACATATCGCGGCAGCGGCAACGAAGCCAGAGGCAGCCTCATGGGGGCGGAGGGGTCAGCCATGCGCTGCCATCGTGTTGTCATGAGACAGGCGGAAGTCGTCTGGCGGCGAAAGCCGTTTCGTCCTAGGCTCTCGGTCATCGAGAGGTTCGGGTATTGATGAGACGTCTGATCATTCTGCTGTCCGGTGTGGTTCTGCTGTCGCTGGCAGCCGTTGGGGTGCGTCATTACGGAATCGATCTCAAGGACCTTTCCAGCCTCACGGCGCAATTTGCCGGCGGAAAGCCTGCGGCGGAGTCGGCGCAGCGCCCGGCGGCGGGGAGGGCCCGCGGACCATCCCCCGTTGAAACGGCCACGGCCGGCACGTTGCGTTTGAGTGATGACATTGCCGCGATCGGCACACTGCTTGCCGATGAGTCTGTCGCCATTGCACCTGAAACCGCGGGGCGGGTGTCCCAGGTTCTGTTCCGCGATGGTGCCTTGGTGGAGAAGGGCACGCCGCTCTTCCGCTTCGATACGGATCTCGCCGAATCGGAGCTCGCCGAGGCCAGGGCAAGGCTGAAGCTGGGGGAAGCGAACTACGCGCGCAACCAGAAGCTCCGCCAATCCGGCAATGTGGCCGAAAGCGCCTATGAGGAAGCCCTCTCGGCGCGGGACGTGGCGCGGGCGGCGGTCGACTCGGCCGAGGTTCGCCTGGCGAAGCTGACCATCGCCGCGCCGTTTTCAGGAACGCTCGGCTTCCGCAGTGTTTCGGAGGGGGCTTATGTCACGGCCGGCACACCGCTGGTGCAACTCGACAAGGTGGACCGGCTGAAAGTGGCCTTCTCCGTTCCTGAGCTGCGGCAGGACGCAATGCAGCAGGCGACATCCGTTGATGTCACTGCCGACGCACTGCCGGGTGAAACCTTCACAGCCTCTGTCTCGGCTCTCAACCCCGTCATCGACGTCAATGGCCGTGCCCTGCAGGTGCGCGCTGAATTGGACAATGCTCAGGCCAAGCTCAGGCCCGGCCTGCTGGTGCGTGTCACTATCAAGGGGCCGGAGCGCGAAGCGGTGATCGTTCCGGAAACGGCGATCGTGCAGCGTGGCGAAAAGAC
>CAYMQH010000047.1:19438-21807 GCA_964392525.1 uncultured Aestuariivirga sp. | reverse complement strand
AGCGCGAAGCGGTGATCGTTCCGGAAACGGCGATCGTGCAGCGTGGCGAAAAGACGGTCCTCTTTGTGGTTGCTGAAAACAAGGCGAAGGAAGTTCCCGTTCGCATCGGCAAGCGCATAGAGGGCAGGGTTGAAGTCCGCGAAGGCCTGAGCGGCAGTGACGTGGTGGTGATCGCGGGCAATGCCCAGCTCCGCGATGGCGCCGAGGTGGAGATCGTCTCCGCCGCTGCTGCTGCGTCCGAGTAGCGGCCATGGGTTTTACCGAACTCTGCATCCGTAGGCCGGTCTTCGCCACGGTGCTGAGCCTGGTCCTCGTGCTGGCGGGGCTCGTGTCGTTCAACCGGCTGACCATCCGCGAATATCCCAACATCGATGAGCCGCAGGTCTCGGTGCAAACCAACTATCCTGGCGCGTCCGCCGAGATCATCGAAACGCAGGTGACACAGGTTCTGGAAGGCTCTCTGGCCGGCATTGAGGGCATCGACACCATTGAATCAACCTCGCGCGCCGAGCAAAGCCGCATCACCGTGCGCTTCCGCTCCACCGTCAACATCGATTCCGCCACGAGCGACGTGCGCGACCGGGTGAGCCGCGTCCGGCGGCAATTGCCCAATGAGATCAGCGAGCCCACCATTTCCAAGGTGGAGGCCGATGCACAGCCCATCATGTTTCTCGTTATGCAGTCGGACACGCTGGATGCGGCAGAGCTCACGGACTACGTAAACCGCTTCGTCGTTAATCGCTTCAAGAACCTTGATGGCGTGGCGGATGTCAGCATCAATGGCGAGCGTGTTTACGCCATGCGGGTGTGGATCGACCCCGTGCGCCTCGCGGGGCAGGGCCTTACCGTGCAGGATGTCGAAACCGCCATCCGCAATCAGAATGCCGACATTCCCGCAGGCCGCATCGAAAGCGCCGAGCGCGAGTTCACCGTTCTGTCGCGCACCGCGCTCGGCACGGCGGAGGAATTCGCCAACATCATGCTGAAGGAAGGTGGCGGGCTGCAGGTGCGCCTCGGCGATGTTGCGCGCGTTGAGCTCGGCACGGCGGATGTCCGCCGCGAAAGCCGCTACAATGGCACGACCGCCATCTCGGTCGGCATCGTCAAGACGGCGGTGGCAAACCCGCTCGATGTGGCGCGCGAGGTGAAGCAACTGCTGCCCCGCCTCAACGGCGAATTGCCGAAGGGCACGTCGATGGCGGTGGGCTATGACGCCACCGTCTTCATCGACCGCTCCATCGCCAACGTGTTCCGTACCATCCTCGAAGCCATCGGGCTGGTGCTTGTCATCATCCTGCTGTTCCTGCATTCCTGGCGGGCGGCGCTCATTCCCATCGTCACCATTCCCGTCTCGCTCATCGCTACCTTCGCCATCATGTATGCCGGCGGGCTGACGGTGAACACCCTCACATTGCTTGCCATGGTGCTGGCCATCGGCCTCGTGGTGGATGATGCGATCGTGGTGCTGGAAAACATCTACCGCCACATCGAAGACGGCATGAAGCCCTTCGCGGCGGCGGTGCGGGGCGCGCGCGAAATCGGCTTCGCCGTCATTGCGATGACGCTGACACTCGCTGCCGTCTATGCGCCGATCGCCTTCACACCGGGGCGCACGGGGCGGTTGTTCCTTGAATTCGCAGTCACGCTGGCGGGCGCTGTCATCGTCTCGGGCTTCGTGGCGCTGACGCTTACCCCCATGATGTGCTCGAAGCTGCTGCGCCCTACGGAGCGGCGCAACGCTTTCGCCCGCGTCATCGAAAGCGTGCTGGATGGTCTTGAGCGCGGCTATGCCTCGGCCCTTGGCTTGGCCATCAGGCTGCGCTGGCTGGTGCTTCTGCTGGCGCTTGGTGCGGGTGCCGCGGGTGGCTGGCTGTTCAGCCAGATGAAGTCAGAACTCTCGCCTGTCGAAGACCGCGGCACCATCCTGATTTCCGGCAATGCGCCGGAGGGCGCAAGCTTCCGTTACACTGACCGCTACGCAACCCAGGCTGAGCAGCTTCTCGCCCAGGTGCCGGAGCTTCAGGCCTATCTCATGATCGTCGGCTCAGGTGATGTGACGCAGTTCATCTCCTTCGCACGGCTGAAGGACTGGTCCGAGCGTGATGTCTCGCAACAGCAGGTCACCCAGTCGCTGGCGCCAAAGCTCCGCAAGATTGCCGGGGTTCAGGCTTTTGCCACCAACCCGGCCTCGCTCGGGGTCAGGGGGTTTGGCAAGCCCTTCCAGTTCGTGATCCAGTCCACTGCGTCCTATGAGGAGATCAACAAGATCGCCTCGGCATTGGTCGAGAAGCTGAAGGACAATCCCGGCCTCGCCGATATCGATACCGACATGCGCCTCAACAAGCCGGCGGTGGAGGTGGAGATCGACC
>CAYMQH010000047.1:0-19338 GCA_964392525.1 uncultured Aestuariivirga sp. | reverse complement strand
GATATCGATACCGACATGCGCCTCAACAAGCCGGCGGTGGAGGTGGAGATCGACCGCAACCGTGTCGCGGATCTGGGCCTCGATGTCTCCGTCATCGGCCGCACGCTCGAAACGCTGCTGGGTGGGCGCAATGTCTCCACCTTCCAGATCGGCTCGGAGCAGTATGACGTGACAGTGGCCCTGCCGGCCTCGGAGCGCACCTCGCCCGAAACGCTGGCCAACATCTTCGTGCGTGGCAAGACCGGGGAGATGGTGCAGCTGTCGAATATCGTGAAGGCCAAGGTTCAGGTCACCCCGCGTGATCTCCGCCGCTTCAACCAGCTGCGCGCCATTACCATTCAGGCCAATCTCGCGCCGGGCTATACGCTGGGCGAGGCGATTGCCGCGGTGAACCAGGCGGCGGCGGAGGTTCTGCCGCCCGACACGGTCACCGACCTGACCGGGCAGGCCCGCGAGTTTCGTGATGCGAGTTCCAATCTCCTGCTCGTTTTCCTCATGGCGCTGGCCTTCATCTATCTGGTGCTCGCCGCCCAGTTCGAAAGCTTCCGCGATCCCCTGCTGATCATGGTCTCTGTGCCCCTGTCGATGACGGGGGCCCTGGCCGCGCTGTGGTTCACGGGGGGTACGCTGAACGTCTATTCGCAGATTGGCCTCGTCACGCTCATCGGCCTCATCACCAAGCACGGCATCCTGATCGTTGATTTCACCAACCGGCTCCAGCTTGAAGGAACGCCCCGCGTGCAGGCCATCATCGAGGCCTCGCGGCTGCGGCTGCGCCCCATCCTGATGACGACGGCGGCGATGATCCTCGGTGCTGTACCGCTGGCGCTGGCGGAAGGGGCGGGCGCTGAGAGCCGCCAGCAGATCGGCTGGGTCATTGTCGGCGGCATGAGCCTCGGTACGCTGCTCACCCTGTTCGTGGTCCCCTGCATCTATGCGGTGGCGGGCTGGCGGCCAGGCAAGGAGCAGTTGCTTGTTCATGCGGCCAGCGCAAAAGCGGCGGAATGAGCCTTATTCCCTTCCGCCTTCTTCGCTGCCTGGCTCCTCCTCGGCGGCGGGAATGGCATAGTGGCCGCCAAGCCACCGGTTCAGGTCCACCTGGGCGCAGCGGGCCGAACAGAAGGGATGGAATTTCTGCTGCGAGGCCTTTCCGCAAATGGGGCAGGAGCGTTTCGGGCGGAGCCTGACCGGTTCGGTCATGTCAGACCTCCGATTGCGGCGCCGTCATCCAGCTGTGAAACACCGGGTAACCGGCGCCTTCGAGAAGATGCACCGTCTCATAGAGTGGCAGGCCGATGACGGCGGAATGTGAACCCGTCAGCATACGGACGAACGCCTCCGCCCGGCCCTGAATGGCATATCCGCCCGCCTTGCCGCGCCATTCGCCGCTTGCGATGTAGCTGTCCACATCCTCGCGCGATAGCCGCTTGAAGCGGAGCTTGGTTTCAACGCAGCGGGTTGAAATCCGGTTTCCGGGTGCAATCAGGCAGACAGTGGAATAGACCCAGTGCGAGCGGCCTGACAGAAGCGACAGGCAGTCGCGGGCTTCATCCTCCGTTTCCGCCTTGGGCAGAATGCGGCGGCCAAGCCCCACCACGGTATCGGCGGCGAGGATGAAGGCATTGGGCCCCATCTCGCGCACCAGCGGCATCATGCGCGCATGCTCCGCCTTTTCGCGCGCCAGCCGGATCGAGAGGGCGCGCGGTGTTTCCCGCTTGTGTGGAAGTTCGTCAATGTCGGCGGGGTTGAGGAGATCGGGCGTGAGCCCCACGCGCTCAAGCAGTTGAAGCCGGCGCGGCGAGGCGCTGGCCAGCACGAGTTTCACGGGGGCGTGCGCGCCTGATTTACTTGAAGCGGTAATTGATGCGGCCCTTCGTCAGGTCATAGGGCGTCATTTCGACCATCACGCGGTCGCCCGCCAGAACGCGGATGCGGTTCTTGCGCATCTTGCCGGCGGTGTGGGCGATGATCTCGTGATTGTTGTCGAGCTTCACGCGGAATGTCGCGTTGGGCAGAAGTTCGGTCACGGTACCTTCGAATTCGAGCAGTTCTTCCTTGGCCATGTGGCTCCTTGAGGACGGGGTTAGGCGAAATTCGCGCGGAAAATGGACCTCTCCGCCCATAAAATCAAGCTTCTAGAGTAAACCTGCATCCATGGCGTAGAGCAGGACCGAAACGCTCACCGCAGCGAGCCCGGTTCCGAGTGCAATGGCGCCCGAGACGGCGGCCACCGCCTCGTTGTTCCGCTGCGAGAACAGGAAGGCGTTGGCACCCGTCGGCATTGCCGCGAACAGCACGGCCATCTGCCCCCAAAGAGGCGGGATCGACACCACGTAGCGCACCATCAGGAACACCAGAACCGGCATCAGCACCATCTTGAGGCTGATCAGGGTGAACATGCCGCTCCACGAGCCTCTGAGCGAATAGCCAGCAAGTGAGACGCCCAGCGCAAACAGCGCGGTGGGAACGGAGGCATCCGCCAGCATGCCGAGCATGCTGTCGGCGACCGGGTGCAATCCCCAGCCCATGAAACGCCACAGGCTGCCGGCTGCCAGCCCCAGAACAATGCCATTGGTCGCGAGGTTGATGAACAGTTCCTTCGCTGTCCGCCCGATCGAGAAGCTTGATGCGGAGCGGAACAACTCGCGGTGCAGCATGGCCGAGAACCATAGCACCGGCGCATGGATCGACAGGATCATGCCGAGCGGCAGAGCCGCCTGCTGGCCGAAATGCGAGAGTGCCAGCGGGGTGCCGAGAAGAGCAAGGTTACCGAAACCCGCCGCCATGGAGGCGGCCGCGCCGCCCGAGACGTTGAGCGAGGGCACGAAGCGCGACACGGCACCAGCCGCGATCCAGGTGAGGAACAGCCCGCCGAAGAAGGCGAGCCATAATTCCCAGGGCGTTCCCTCCTGGGGGCTCATGGAGGCGACGGTCTTGAACAGGAGCGCGGGAATGGCGGCGTTGAACACGAAGAGCGACAAGCCGCGCCCCGCCGCCGCATCGAAGATCTTCGCCCTGGCGAAGCCGAAGCCCAGGACAATCATGCCGAAGACCGGCAGGACGGTATTGAGGATCGCTTCCACTTAGAGAGTCACGCCATGATGTGAAAAGTTCCCAAGTCTCCCTCCCCCTTGTGGGGATGGTTCATGGGTGTTGGTCGCCCCGGCGCGGGAGACTTTAACGCCCTTGTGTTGCTGACAGCGTCCGACCCCCGCCCCCGCCCTCCCCACAAGGGGGAGGAGGAAGGAGGACACTGCGGCTGATGGCATGTTGTGCCTTACAGCCAGGGCTGGCCGGCGGCCTGCTTCTTCTCGAAAGCGTCGATGTGGGCAGCCTTCTCCAGCGACAGGCCGATGTCGTCGAGGCCGTTCAGCAGGCAATGCTTGCGGAAGGGGTCGAGGTCGAACGTGATCACGCCGCCATCCGGGCCACGGATTTCCTGCTTTGGCAGATCAATGGTGAGGGTGGCGTTGGCGCCGCGTTCCGCATCATCCATCAGCTTCTTCAGCTGGTCCGGCGTCACCTTGATCGGCAGGATGCCGTTCTTGAAGCAGTTGTTGTAGAAGATATCGGCGAAGCTCGTGGAGATCACGCAGCGGATGCCGAAGTCGAGCAGCGCCCAGGGCGCATGCTCACGCGAGGAGCCGCAGCCGAAATTGTCGCCCGCCACCAGGATTTCCGCCTTGCGGTAGGCAGGCTGGTTCAGCACGAAGCCGTCGATTTCCTTGCCGTCCTGCGTGTAGCGCATCTCGAAGAACAGCGACTTGCCAAGCCCGGTGCGCTTGATCGTCTTCAGGAACTGCTTGGGGATGATCATGTCGGTGTCGATGTTGACGATGTTGAGTGGAGCGGCGACACCGGTAAGCGTTTCGAACTTCTGCATTGTCTTGGTCCTCAGGCAGGCTTGTGGAGTGCGGTGCCGAGTGTTTCCCCGGCCCCGATCATGAGATTGAGATTCTGAACGGCAGCGCCGGAGGCGCCCTTGCCGAGATTGTCGTAGATTGCCATCAGCAGCACATGGCCGCGCGCATCATTGGCAAACACGTGAAGCCGCATGCGGTTGGTGTTGTTGAGAACCTCCGGCGACACATCGGCTGAGCGCTCGACGGCCTCGAAGGGCGCGACCTCGATGAAGGGTTCGCCCGCGTAGGCTTCGGCCAGGCAATCGCGGATATCGCGCCCCTTGGCCTTCTTCGCCAGCAGGTCTGAGAACAGCGGAACGCAGCCCATCATGCCCTGCGCATAATTGCCAACGGCGGGCTGGAACACCGGCGCATGGGCAATCTCGGCAAAGACCTGCATCTCGGGCAGGTGCTTGTGCGCGAAGGTCAGGCCATAGGGGTGATAGGGAATGGCGGCTGCACCCTTCGCTTCATAGTCCTCTATCATCTTCTTGCCGCCGCCGGAATAGCCCGACACCGCGTTGTAGGCGACGGGATAGTCAGCGGACATGATGCCGGCACTGATCAGTGGGCGGACGAGTGCGATCAGCCCCTGCGGATAGCAGCCCGGATTGGCGACGCGGGCCGCCATCCTGATCTTCTCCCGGTGCGGCTTCGACAGTTCGGGCATGCCATAGGCCCATCCCTCCGCCGTGCGGAAGGCGGTCGAGGCATCGATCACCCGGGTCTTCGAGCCTGCATCGATCATCGCGACAGCTTCCTTCGCGGCGTCATCGGGAAGGCACAGGATGGCCACATCGACGCCGTTCAGCAATTCACGGCGCGCGTTTGGGTCCTTGCGGCGTGCGGGATCGATCGAGACGAGGGTCACGTCGGGCCGGTCCACGAGCCTTTCGCGGATCTGGAGGCCGGTGGTTCCCGCCTCGCCGTCGATGAAGATGCTGTTCATGGGCCGCTCTATAAAGGGGAAGGGCAGGGGCTGCAACATGAAGGCCCGGCCGGCCTGATTTTCCCGCACAACGGCGGGAACCAATGCAGTGGTACATGGGTTCTCCAGCACTGGAGACAGTGCCTCCGCTGATCTCCCTTGGCTGTGCGTCTCCGGCTCTCCCATCCCCTGCAAAGCCCGTGTCCGGACACGCGCAGGTTCCGGAAACCGGCCGTGATCCTTCCCGCCACGGCCGGTTTCCCCCATTCAGGGGGTGTTGTCCTCGATCGCATACATGTCGTCGTCGGACAGGCCGAAGTGATGGCCGATCTCGTGCACCAGAACATGCGTCACGATGGCGCCGAGGCTTTCCTCATGTTCGGCCCAGTAATCGAGAATGGCGCGGCGGTAGAGGAACACCATGTTGGGCATGCGGCCGGTTTCCGGAACGGCGGCGTCCTGCGCCAGCCCTACCCCCTGAAACAGGCCCAGAAGATCGAACGGCCCTGCATCCATCGTCTTCTGCACATCCTCGGATGGAAAGTCGGCGACGGTGATGATGATTTCGCCGCACAAGGCGCGAAACGCCTCCGGCAGGCCCGCAAAGGCCTCCGTGGCAAGCTCTTCGATGTCGGAAAGGGAGGGGGCGGAAAGGCTGGAAAGCCTGTGCTCCGCCATGGCCAGCTTACGGCTGACAGAAGATGACGCAGGCGCCGGTCTTGCCGGTCATCGCCTGAACGGTGGTGAAGCCCGCCATGGCGCCGGTCACCAGCGTCAGGAATACGAGGCCCAGGAAAATGCGGCGTAGAAATTTGGTGTCCGCCTGAACTGAAGTACCCATTACCAACCCCCAACAAAAAAGGCCCTGAGCCCCGCCTTCTAGAATCACTATAGCGCCGCGCTGGTCGATTAAGCGTTAACGGAAGGTTCAGCAACCGTTAATCCGCAGCCAGGGGCTGATCTACGCTGCTTCGCCACAAACGATTGTTCGCTGGCGGACGTTTCCTCCCCTGCCGGGCCGGAAATCTTTTCTTGGTAAACGAATGGCCCCGGCAACCGGGGCCATTCCGCAGACCGGGAGAAGCGAAACCCGCTCAGGCCGCGGGCTTGCGCACATCCACGAAACGCCCGGCAAGTGCGGCGGCAGCCGCCATTTCCGGCGACAGCAGATGGGTGCGTCCCTTGTAGCCCTGACGGCCTTCGAAGTTACGGTTGGAAGTTGAAGCGCAACGCTGGCCGGGCTTCAACTGGTCCGGGTTCATGCCAAGGCACATGGAGCAGCCGGGCTCGCGCCATTCAAAGCCCGCGGCCTTGAAGATCTTGTCGAGGCCTTCGGCTTCCGCCTGTTCCTTCACGAGGCCGGAGCCCGGCACGATCATCGCATAGGCGAGGCGTCCGGAAATCTTCTTGCCGTCGACGATCTTGGCCACGGCGCGCAGGTCTTCGATGCGGCCATTGGTACAGGAACCGATCCACACCACATCCAGTTCGACATCGGTCATCTTCGTGCCGGGCTTCAATCCCATGTATTCAAGGGCGCGCCACTTGGACTGGCGCTTGCCCTCATCCGCGATGTCATCCGGGTTGGGGATCGTGCCGGCAATCGACATCACATCCTCCGGAGACGTGCCCCAGGATACGATGGGCGGCAGGTTGGCGGCGTCGAGCGTCACCACGCGGTCGAAATGCGCGCCCTCATCGGTGTGCAGTGTCTCCCAGTAACGGCGCGCCATATCCCAGGCTTCGCCCGAGGGCGCCATGGGGCGGCCCTTCAGATAGGCATAGGCCTTCTCGTCCGGCGCGATCATGCCGGCCCGCGCACCGCCTTCGATCGTCATGTTGCAGACCGTCATGCGGCCTTCCATCGACAGGTCGCGGATGGCTTCGCCGGCGAACTCGATGACGGAACCGGTGCCGCCCGCCGTGCCGATCTCGCCGATGACGGCGAGGATGATGTCCTTGGCGGTCGAATGGCTCGGCAGCTTGCCATCCACCCGCACCAGCATGTTCTTGGCTTTCTTCTGGATCAGTGTCTGGGTGGCCAGAACGTGCTCCACTTCAGAGGTGCCGATGCCATGCGCCAGTGCGCCGAAGGCGCCATGCGTCGAGGTGTGGCTGTCGCCGCACACGATGGTGGTGCCGGGCAGCGTGAAGCCCTGCTCAGGCCCCACGACGTGGACGATGCCCTGGCGCTTGTCGAGTTCATTGAAATATTTGACGCCGAACTCCGCGGCGTTCTTCGCCAGGGTTTCGACCTGTACGCGGCTTTCTTCCTCCGCAATGCCCTTGGAGCGGTCGGTGGTCGGCACATTGTGGTCAACCACGGCCAGCGTGCGCTCCGGGTGGCGTACCTTGCGGCCGGTCATTCGCAGGCCCTCGAAGGCCTGCGGGCTGGTCACTTCATGCACGAGGTGGCGGTCAATATAGAGCAGGGCGGTGCCATCCTCGGCCTCATGGACCAGGTGATCGTCCCAGATCTTGTCATAAAGGGTGCGCGGCTTGGCCATCGGAATATGCCTCGGATGAATGGATTTGTGGCGTATTTAGCGACTTCAGGCCCCGAGTCAAACCCCGCAGGGCCGTCTCTCATGCCAGCCATGAGGGAGGCGTCTGGCCCTCACGCCGGGTTGAGGCGGAAGTCGGCCCCTTCGGGCAGCGTCTGGCCGCCATCGACGGTGATTGTCGTGCCGGTGATGTAGGAGGCCTCCTCGGAGGCCAGGAACAGGGCGCAGTTGGCGATATCGCGCGGCGTGCCGAGGCGGCCCAGCGGTATCGCGGCCTCCATGGAACGGATGAAGGCCGGGGAGCGGCCTTTCTCGAGGCCTGCCGTGAGGATATTGCCGGGCTCGATGCCATTGACGGTGATGCCATAGCCGGAAAACTCCAGCGCCGCCGCCTTGATGAAGCCGTTGATGCCCGCTTTGCTGGCCGAATAATGCCCGTGCCCGGGGCTCGTTACGCGGGGGCCGGTGATCGAGGAGGTGAAGATCATTCGGCCCTGCCGCTTCGCCTTCATGTGCGGCAGGGCGGCACGCGCCGCGAGGAAGGTGCCCCTGAGATTGACCGCAAGCACCTTGTCCCATTCCGCAGGCGAGATGTTCTCGATCAGCGTCCAGGGAAAAATGCCGGCATTCTGTATCAGTATATCGAGGCCACCGAACTGCCCGATGGCGGTGGCAACAGCGCGTTCGGCTTCAGCCTGTTGCGAAATGTCGGTTTCCACGAAGATGCCGCCCAGCCGCCGCGCCGTGTTCCGGCCGGCGTCCACCTCGGTATCGGCGATGACGAGCCTCGCGCCTTCCTCCACGAAGCGCTGGGCGATCCCTTCGCCGATGCCGCGTGCCGCGCCGATGACCAGCGCCACTTTACCTTCAAGCCTTTTCACCATGCGAAGCCCCGGCATTCCTGACATGTCGATCCGGCACTATCGGCAGCGGCGTGGCGAAAGCCAAGCCACAATTCCTCAGGGCGCGGCGAGCCAGTGCTCAAACCGTTGGACCTCCGGGCGGAAATAGGCGGTCATCCGTCCTTCCGGTGGCGCGGTGGCCGTCTCGCCCCAGGGCGCAACGCCATGCAGCACATGGCGGTGCAAAAGCATCGCTTCACCCGGGTCGGCGGGAAGGGCGATCCGGCGGCAGGTGGCAAAGGCCCGGCGCCGCGCCTCTTGATAGGCATCCGTCACATCGGTCTCCGGACACTCGTCCGGGGTGCGCCCTTCGAAGACGGTTGCGAACATCTCGCGCATGATGAGGTGAGAGCCCTCCCAGACGACGAGCGGTGCTGCATCGGCCGACTGGCGCGTCAGCGGCAGGCCGAGGACATAGGCGTGCGGTTCGCGCACGTAGCGGCGCTTCTCCGGGCCTTCGGCCAGCAGCCCATCCACATGCGCCGCATCACGCTTCAGGCGGAATTGATAGGCGGCGGGTGTTTCGTCCACCGAGGGCTGCGGATAGCCTGGATAGCAGATCGAAACCTGGGCGCGGTGCAGCGGCAGGGCAAGGCCCAGTTCCCCGGCGATGAAGTCCATCACTGCGCCCTGCAGCGGCGGTCCTCCGCTCAGCCGGCCGGCGCTGTCATTCGGCAGGGCATCAACACCGACAAACCATGTTCCGCCACAGCGCAGCCAATGGGCCTGTGCCGGGTCATGCGCGGCGGCGGCGGCAAAGCCCCGGGCGTGCTCGGCCCAGGCCAGCACGCCCTGGTCCAGTGGGAAGGTCAGGTAGCCCCGTTCGTCAAAGGTCTGGATTAGGCTCATGCCTGGATCACTAGCATGCGGGGCGAAGAGGGAACACCCGCTGCGGTCGCCACACGCAAGAGGGAAGGGGTGGCCCAAGGATACAACCTTTAATTTCATAACTGATGCCAGATTTGCGCCAGATCGACGGCATTTCGGCCTTCTCCTCCCCATATTTCCAACAAATGGGGCTGCCAAATGCATGCCCAAGCTGTTCAACCGCATCCGGCCCGACCCTTGGCCGGCTCTGCCAAACAGATGGGAAATACAAGATGACACTTCGCAGACTCTGTGCGGCCGCGCTGGCTGCAACGGCAATGATCGCTGCGGCAGTGCCGGTTCAGGCAGGCCCGCTGGCCGGTGCCGATGTCGCCAGGCTCTTTCCTGGCCAGTTCGAGGCCAAGGTGAAGGGTTACCGGGTGAGTTTTTCCGGCAGCCGCAATGGCACGCTGCTGGGCGCTGCCTATGGCCAGCAGGACAAGGGCCGGTGGTTCATGCAGGGCTCCTCGCTTTGTGTGAGTTGGAGCAAGTGGACCAAGGGCAAGACGCATTGCGGACAGATCAGCCAGAAGGGTGGCTGGTATGTCGCCTCCAATGCGGAGGGCGAGATGCTGAAATTCCGCCGCGCCGATGTGGCGCAGCAGTGAATGTGTCACGCTGCCTCAATTGACGCCATACCACCCGGAGCCTAACTAGGCGCCATGATGGCACGGCATGCAGCGGCACTGGATCAGACTTTCGCAGGCACTGGCTGGATGGCCCGGCGGGCCGCCGCACCGGTTCTGGCCCTCTTGCTTTGCCTGCTTGGCCTCACGGCCTGCGGCAGCCTGCCCGCCAAGGAGCTTGAGGCGCTGGGCTCCGTCATCACGCCGCAGAGCGTGAATTTCTCCGAACTGGCGGTGGATGCCAAACGCGCGCGCGCGGCCTATCTCAGCCCCGCCGGCATTCGCGCCGCCTATCCCAACACCGTGCATATTGCCTCTCCGGGCGGCAAGGACGTTCAGTATTTCATCGAGCGTGATGACAAGGCGCGCACGCAGATCATCACGGTGCGCGGCACCAAGGGCGATGTGAACCTCAAGGAGGATTTCGATGTGAAGGTCCGCGAGGACCGCCAGATCAAGATCCCCGTGCATTCGGGCTTCGATGCCGATGCCCGTGCCATCTATGCCGACGCGGCACCCCTGCTCAAGAAGGGTTACACCACCACCATGGTGGGCCATTCGCTCGGCGGGGCGGTTGTCTCCCTGCTCGGCATCTACGCCATCGAGGATGGTCATGAGGTGAAGAAGATCACCACCTTCGGCCAGCCGCGCTTCACAACCACGCAGGGCGCATCGCAACTGTCCTTCCTGCCCCTGCTGCGCGTCGTGGATGAATATGACATCATACCCCTGCTGCCCAACGCGGCCCATGGCAAGTTCGGCGACTATGAGCAGGTCGGCCCCGAGGTAATTCTGCTCCAGGGCCCTTATTATGTTTATCTGCCGGCGCCGGTGGCGCGCGAGGTGAGCGTCGGGGAGTTCTGGCGCGATGTGGATCTGGTCAACCTGCAGGACCACCAGATGGCCGCCTACGAGGCGCGCATTTCCACCAAGCTGAAGGGATCGCAGCAGGTTCCCTATGATGTCCGCAAACGCTACGCGGCCCTCCACAAGACGGTGCAGAGTCTGAAGGGGCAATAGCCTCCCTCCGCCGCCCCCCACCCATCCGCCGCTCCCTCATGGTTAACGCCAGGGTGCCGCATTGGCACCACCGCCGCCGTTAACTTAACCTTTTGTTTAGGATTGCCAGCCGCCAGCCCGCGCTGCATCCTGTTCACCAGAAATTAACGATATCCGCTGGGACTGGGAGATGGGAATGTTGGCGAAAGGGATGGCTGCACTGCTGGGTTGCCTGATGGCGCTCTCCACCGCCGCCATGGCCAGCAGCTTCGAGAGCAAGTCCGCACCGTTTGCCCGTGAATATGCCGAAACCCTGCCGCCCATCGGCTTCGTCGAATTCTGCCAGCGCAGTCCCGAATACTGCCAGCCGGGCCAAGGCAAGGCGCGCCGCGTCGCCATGACCGAGCAGCAGTGGCTTCTGGTGCGCATGGTGAATGCCTTCGTGAACGGCGCCATCGCGCCGGTGACCGATGAGACGCTCTACGGCACGCCCGAATACTGGACGCTGCCCGCCGATGCCGGCGATTGCGAAGATGTCGTGCTGATGAAGAAGAAGGTGCTGCAGTCGAAGGGCTTTCCGGCCGAGGCACTGCGCATCACCGTCGTTCTGGACGAGAATGGCGATGGCCATGCCGTTCTGACGCTCACCACCTCCAAGGGCGATTTCATCCTCGATAACCGCCGCAATGAAATCCGCAGCTGGGCGGCCACCGGCTACATGCCGTTGAAGCGTCAGTCTGCGAAGGATCCGCGCAAGTGGGTGTCTCTTGAGCCCGAGCGGTCCGACTCCACGATCGCCGACACCGCCAGCAAGTGACCTGACCGATGCTGACCTTGCCTTTCCGCATCCTCGGTACCATCGCGCTGGCGCTGTTCTGCTCCAGCCGTCTGGTACGGTGGGCTGTGTCGGGGATTGCCGTTTCGACCCTGATCGTGGTCTCCCAGCATGAGGATGTCTTCGCCAGCGCGGGGCTCGGCGCCGGAGAACTCGCCACGCTGTCCGCCACGCTCAAGGCGCTGATCGGCCTTTTGCCGGGTTGAGCCCGCCCCAAGATTCCGGCTCAACGCCGTAGCTTCCCGATCACGAATTCCTCCAGCGAATTGATTGCCGCATCGTCGGTGCGGTGTTTCAGCATCGAGACATGGATATAGCCCAGCGGCGGCACGAGCGGGGAGGGAACGGCGGCGATGTCGGGCGGTATCATGGGACGCGGCAGCACGGTCAGGCCAAGCCCGGCGCGCACCGCGGCCAGCGTGCCGGCATGGCTCGGGCTGGTCAGGGTTTGGCGCCAGGACCTGCCGGTCTGTTCCAGTGCGGCCAGAGCGGCCGCGCGATAGACGCAGGGTTGGGGCGCCATGACCAGCGGCATGTTGCCCTCGGCTGAGGCAAGGCTCGCGTCGCCCGCCCAGGCGAGGGGTTCGCGGAATACTTCCGTGCCATTGGGGAAATCCTCCGGCCGGTTCATCTTTACCAGCACGATGTCGAATGCTCCTTCGCGGAAACGGCGGTAGAGGTTGAGCGTCAGGTCGCATTCGATGGACAGCAGGATTCGCGGATGGCTGCGGGTGAACTCCGCCAGAACATCCGACAGATAGACGGCGGCGAAATCCTCCGGCAGGCCGAAGCGCACCTCGCCTGACAGGTCTGGCTCGCGGAAACGGTCCAGGGCTTCGCGATGCAGTGCGTGGATGCGCCGCGCATAGGAGAGGAACATCTGCCCATCATCGGTCAGCGCCAGCACCTTGCCGCGGGTAAACAGCGGCTTTCCGAGATGCTCCTCCAGTTTGGCAATCTGCTGGCTGACGGCTGACTGGCTGCGGCCCACCCGCTGGGCGGCCCGGGTGAAGGAGCGAAGTTCGGCGGCCTCAAGGAAGCATTGCAGTGTAAGGGTATCCAGCATCATTCGAAATCCTGATTTCAAGCATAAGTATAAAGCGTTTTCCTTATGAGTGCAATTTGCCTAGAAGCGCCCCGAACTGGGGGCTCGTTATGGATATCTTGTTGATTTTTCTACAGAACCTTCTCTCGCCTGCGGTTCTGTTCTTCGCGCTCGGCATTGCCGCTGGATTGCTGAAATCCGATCTTGACGTTCCGGACAGCATCAGCCGCTACCTGTCGATCTATCTGATGATGGCCATCGGCTTCAAGGGCGGGGCGGCCCTGTCGGGGGCCGAGGGCGGCATGGTGGGAGCATTGCCGATGCTGCTGGCGGGGGCCGCCATGAGCTTCCTGCTGCCATTCCTGGCCTTTGTCTTGCTGCGGCGCACAACGAAACTGGATGGCGCCACCCAGGCGGCAATTGCCGGCCACTACGGTTCGGTGTCGATCGTGACCTTCGTCACGGCAGTGAGTTTCCTGCAGCAGGCGGCGCTTCCCTATGACGGGGCCATCGTCGCCGTGCTGGCGATGATGGAGGCCCCCGCCATCCTCTCCGCCCTCTACATCGCGCATCGCGCCGCACCGGAGACCATCGAAGCCGGCCGCCAGGCGACCCCCAAGCTGGCGCGCGAGATCTTCACCAATGGCGCCATCCTCCTGCTGTTCGGCAGTTTCGTGATCGGCATGGCCTCGGGCGAGGAGGGCTTGCAGAAAATGGAAGGCTTCCTCGTCACCCCCTTCCAGGGCATTCTGGCCCTGTTCCTGCTCGACATGGGTCTCATGGTGGCGCGGCAGTTCCACCACATGCGGGCCTTCACGCTCAGCCTCGCGGCCTTCGGCATCTATATGCCGCTCATCGGGGCCGGCGCGGGTCTGCTGACCGCCGTGGCGCTGGGCCTCTCGGCGGGAACGGGCGCGCTGTTCATGGTGCTCTGCGCCAGTGCCTCCTATATCGCGGTTCCCGCCGCCATGCGCCTCGCGCTGCCGCAGGCCAAGGCGGCGATCTACCTGCCGCTGTCGCTTGCCATCACTTTCCCGTTCAACATCGTGGCCGGCATCCCGATCTATGTGGCGGCCGCCGAAGCGATGCTGGCAAGATAGCCTTGGCATTATGCGACCTTTCGAAACCTCGACAGCCAGCATGGCAGCCGCCTAAACCTGCCGCCATGCTGGATATATCGACCGACACACGCGCCGCTCAGCAAAGGCTGATCCGCCGCTTCAACACCTCGGGATTGTGCTCATGAGCCGCATCCGGTTGCTTGCCGCCGCCGTTCTGGTTCTCGTGATCATCGCCGGTGGGCTTGCTTATGTGGGCGGCCTGTTCCGTGGCCAGTCGGGCAACACCGTCGAGATCGGGGGCCCCTTCGTGCTCGCCTCGTCGAAAGGCGGCGAAGTCTCCTCGGAAAGCCTGAAGGGCAAGCCTTACGCGGTGTTCTTCGGGTTCACGCATTGCCCCGAGATCTGCCCCACGACGCTTTACGAGATGAGCAGTACACTGACGAAACTGGGGGATGACGCAAAGGACTTCCGGGTGTTCTTCATCACCGTGGACCCCGAGCGCGATACCTTGCCCGCGATGAAGGATTACATCGCCAATTTCGATCCGCGCATCGAGGCGCTGGTGCCGACGCCGGAGCAGTTGCAGAAGCTGGCCAGGGATTTCCGGATCTATTTCGCCAAGTCGCCGACCAGCGACGGCAGCTACACCATGGACCATACCGCAAGCATCTTCCTGATGAATGCCGACGGCGAATTCTCGGGCACGATCGCCTTCGGCGAAGCGCCTGAGATGCGGGATGCAAAGCTGCGCCGCCTGCTCAAGGGCTCCTAAGGCTCAGAACGAGCCGCCAGTGCGGAACCCGCCGCCTCCGCTGCTGCCGCCGCCACCACCCCACGAGCCGCCCCCGCCGCCCGGAAATGAAATGCCGCCCCCGCCCCATGATCCGCCGCCTGAACCGCGCGGCCATGAGCGGCCGCCACCCAGTATCACGTCATCATACCGCGGGAAGCGGTCGGAGGCGCGGCGCTGGCGTGTTTGATGGCGCTGGATCTCGGCCCAGTATTGCCCTGCCGTGATGAGGCCTGCGAGCAATTGGCGCAGCAGGCCGCTGAACACCTCATCCTTGGTGAATACCGAAGAATTGTCGTCATAGCGCTGGCGGCGGAACTCCGCTGCGATGCGCAGCAGGTCGGAGCGGCGCGCCGCAAGCTGATCGAGCCGCTTGCGGTGCTCCGCGACCCGGCCCTCGAATTTGGCCATCATGGAGGCCGCATTCTGGATGCGATCCAGAACCTTGTCGTCCTTCAGGCTCGGCGTGTTCCGTGCCTCGGCGGCGAGCTGGCGGAAGCTGGTGGAGGACAGGATGCTCGCCAGTGCTTCAACCGCGGCCTCAAGATTGGGATCCTGGCCCTGGGCAAGGCGCGTCACCTCATCGGAGAGCGCGTCGAACGCGGCCTCGCGCTTCGTCACACCTTCCTCAATGGCGGCCAGCTCGGCTTCGAGCGCGGCAATGCGCCCGGCGATGTCTTCCTGCGCAATCACCGCCACCTCGCGCAGCAGGCTCGCATGAATGGCCTCATCCGCCTTGCCTGCCGTCTCCTCGAGCCGTGCCACGTATTGGTTGAGGCGCACCGGAATCTCGGTCAGCGCCGCATAGTTCACGCGCGCCTCGCTGTAGCCGATGAGACGCGCCACCCAGCCATCGAGCATGCGGGTGATCCCGCCACCCACATAGCGGGGCGTGCCGTAGCCCCGCTTCCACAGATACATGAACAGCGGATCGGCCGCATAGGGCTTGTCCTTTTCCACCCGCTCCGCTTCGGCCTTTTCGGCCTTCGTGCGGGCATTCTGGATGTGGGCCAACGCATCGGCCTGTGCCGTCATGAGTGCCGCGTGGCCTGGCTCGCCGGATAGTCTTTCACGCGCTTTGGCATAGGCGGCATCATAGACGGCGCGCGCCTTCTCCACCTTCTCATGCGCCGCGTGGCGCTTCCCGCGCCAGTCATCAATCTCGGCCTTGAGGGCATCCCACTTCGCCTCGGCAGCGCGGTGCGCCTCCTGCCAGCGAGCCAGAAGCCCCATCACCTCAGCCGTGAGGCCATCGGCACGGTCGATCACACCATCCTCGAGCGAGAAGTCGATTTTCACCCGGGCCAGATCGCGGTAGCCGTCGTTCAGCGATTTTTCGCTTTCAGCGCGCTGTCCGGTCTCGCGTTCGGCCTCACGGCGGGCCTCGGCTTCCTCGCTCTCGACCTGGCGCAGTGCCGTTTCGATCGCTTCCAGTCCCTGGCGGCCAGATATCATCCGCTTACCACTCCGTGATCGCGCCAGACGGCGCGGGGATCGACCATTCGGGCTCTGATGCGCCACGCTTCTTCTGCGCCACCGTGTCGTTCTGGATGATACCGTCATCGCCCTTGTCGCGGCGTACGGCATCGAACAGGTTCTTGTCCACCCGGATGCCCCAGCGCGTCACTGTGCTGGCCTTTTTCGTTTCCTCATTGAGAACCGGAACCGCGATGGTCTTGCCCTCCGGCGTAATGGCCTCGACGATGAGGTAATAATTCCGGGCCTGGTCGTTCACATCCGGAATGCGCCAGACCCCGGAGGGCGAACCTTCCTCCTGCACGATGCGGATATCATAGGCCTGACGCAGCCTGGCGAGCAGGTTCTCAAGCGCATTCGCCGCGTCCGCCGCGGCCGTGGCATCAAAGGCCGCCGCGGCCTTGCGGGCCCGGGCCTCAAGGTCGGCGGCTCTTGCCAGCGCGGCTTGATCGGGCATCTCGGCCATGATCGAGGCCACTGCCTTGTCGAGGCGGGCGGGCAGGGCGGCAAGTTCGGCGGCGTCTGCCTTCACCGCCTCAAGCCCCTGAAGTGCCGTCCGCACAGCCTCTCTGTCGGCAGCAGCGGCGGCCTTGCGACCCTCGGCCAGAAGGGCTTCGCTGCGCTGACGGAGATCAGGTGCCGCGGTGAGTGTGCCGATGTCCCGGGCGAGTGTCTCGAGATCGGCAGCACCCCTGGCAAGTTCAGCCTGCACCGCCGCCTCGCGCTGCAGCCTCGGCCGTTCCATGCCGAAATACCAACCGCCCCACATGGCAAGGCCGATGAGCAGGAGAACTCCCGCCCGCTTCGCCCACAGGCCGCGCGCCACATAGATTCGGGCCAGCGCCGCGGAGAAACCGGATGCCTTGCTCTTGTAGGTGAACCGGTCCTGTTCCAGTGCCCGGACGCCATCCTCGAGAATGCTGTCGGGAACCTCGATGCCCTGCGAACTGTAGATCTCGCGCAGCCTGGTCTTCAGCGCTGTGCGGCGTTCGTCATCGCCAAGCTCCCGCTCGGCAATGCGCATGTCGTGGCGCAGCGTGTCCACGATGTCCATTGCGAGCATGAGATCGTCAAGCGCAGGCTTGCCCGCCGCAGCGTCTGCCGTGGCGGGCGGGGTGATCCCGGTCATGTCGTGGCTGGCGGCACTCATGCGCAATCAGAGGTCAGACGTTGGACGCGATGAGATCCTGCCCCGTGGCAGCAAGGCGGGCAAGGCGGCGCTTGCCATCCTCCACAGCATCGGCGATCTCTTTCGAGTTCCGGCTCGAGAGCGCGCGCATCTCCTCGATGATCTCGCGCGAGCGCAGCTGGAAGTTGGTGACGCTGTCCACGAGCTTCTGCACCGATTCCGCCTTGATGGTCGGGCCATAGCCGGCGCGCAGCGCATCCTCCTGGATCCTGTCGCCCATCTCCGAGATGGTTTCGAGGCTCCTGTCCACGCCCTTCTTCATTTCTTCCAGCGTGCGCGTCGATTCGTGAAGCCCGGCCAAGCCGGTGAAGGAGGCCTTGAGGGCGGTCAGCACCGACTCATTGGTGGAGAAAAAGGTGATGGACTGCGCATAGACGCGCTCCTTGCTGCTTGTCGTCTGCTGCAGCCTGGCCATCACCACTTCCGAAGTATTGTAGCCGATCACCAGATTATCGGCCAGATCCTTCGCCACCTGATAGCGCTTCTCCCCGTTCTGCAGGTCGCGCACGCGTTCGTCGCGCACCAGTTCGAGGCGCGCCCGCTCGGAAGCCTGCCCACCCTGATAGGCTTCAACCGTCGCATTGGCGGCGTTCAGCGCCGCCTTCGCCTCAGCGAGTTTCCTCTCGGCGATCTCGAGAACCTCAAGCGCATGCACCTGCGCCTGCTTCAGCGCGCCACGGAAATCCGCATAGGCATTGAAGATGCGGTGCTCGCGCTCGATCTGGTCCTTGGTGTCGCGCGCGACGCCCAGATAGGTGCTGCGGATCTTGTCGAAGCGGTCGGCGATGTCGCCGCGGCGCACCTTCATCCAGATATTGGCGATGCGCTCACCGGTGGAGAGCTTGCCGTCCGCCATCTGGTCGACCATCGACTTGGCGTCATCGCGGATCGAGTTGAAGTTGTCGGTGATCTCCTCATATCGGGTACCGATCGACATGGAGGCGACTTCGCTGCGCACCACGTCGTTGAACACCGACGCCTGGTTCAGCGTGCGCGAGATGATGGCGATCTTGTCAGGGTCGAGATCGGTGATGGTCTCGAGCAGGCTGGCGATCGGGGCCTGCTCCGTCATCGCCGGGAGAAGCCCCATGTCGCGCAGGGACGACATGGCGCGGTCGAGATACTGCAGCGCTGAAGTTGTGGAAAGCGGAGCCGGGGCGGTTGTCGTCGGAGAGCTTGTCATGGTGCCTCGCGTGCCGTTTGTTGGGGAAGAGATAAATCAGGGTAAGGCGAAAACCGTCAGAGTGGCAATGGTCCGCTCGATGATGGCAGGAAAGGGCTTCTCCACCCGGCCATCAGATGCGGTGAAGGCCGGCGTGGCTCAAGGGGCGGAGGACAGCCTGCCGGCGGCCAGTGGAACGACCACGGTGGTGCTCGTCGTGACGGTATTGACTGCCATCTTCGCCTCTCAGTTTTGATGAGTCATCATCAGGGCTGTCCGGTTTCCCGGCGGAACAGGAACACTCCCGCTCCGGCTCGAATCTATGGCGGAGTTTTGAGTCGGGAATTGTGCAGTTACCTACAATTTCCGAGGATAATCACTCGCGCGAAACGATTGCGGTCACGGTGGCATCGCAGACCGAGTTGCGTGTCAGGCCGATGGTTGACACTCTGCCATGATTAAATCTTTTTCCGGTTGTATCGCCGCGGTCTCAATGATGTGGAGTTGCCGCAATGAAAGCTGTCCCCAACTTCAACTCTCTGCGTGCCTGTGGCCTTGCGTTGCTTCTGGCGGCGGGTCTTGGAAGTGCAGCTAGCACCGGCGCGCGCGCCGATGTAACCGGCTTCACGCCCGCCGGCCGCGAGGCGGGAGCCGATGCGGAAAAGCCGGGAAAGCAGAACAGCCGCGGCACCGTGACCAGTTCTTCAAAGGGCTGGCGCTACAAATACTGCGACTATGTGTGGGTCTATCCGAAGAACGGAGTGATGCGCGTTGCCATCGAAAACAGGGACGGATCGACGCTGTGGTATGATGGCGACGCTGCCAGTGCGAATGTGTACCAGGACATGATGATGCGCGCCTGCTCACGGAGCGGCGCCTACTATGGCATCCGCTTTACCAATATCAGCACAGGCAAGTGGGACGCCATCGTGGCGTACTGACCCACGCTGACCGGCCAAAGCCGGCCCGTTGGCCCGCATCACGTCCGCCTTTGGCGGCTGGCCCCGAGTCGGCGCTGCAGATGTAACAGGCATCGAAATCATGATCATGCC
>CAYMQH010000046.1:3345-23791 GCA_964392525.1 uncultured Aestuariivirga sp. | reverse complement strand
GGCCGAGGTCGAACGCCTCATGGCGGCCTGAGCATTAAGGCTTGCACGCGCTGGCGCGCCCCGCTATAGGGTCGCCACCGTCGTCAGGCGTGGGTGGTTAGCTCAGCGGTAGAGCACTACCTTGACATGGTAGGGGTCACAGGTTCGATCCCTGTACCACCCACCATTCTCCTGCTCGCAAGTCTTGCAGCCATAAGCCAGTGCACCATCCGTGCGGATGGGGTGGCGATGGTTCGCAGTCGTGTTGCTGTTCCCTGAAGCCGCTTCCCGGCGTCCCGCCAGTGTGCTTTCCTGATCGCCGGACGCACATCAAGGGGGAAAGCATGGAACAGCTCGTGCAGCTCGGAAAGTCGGGCGTTGCAGTGCCGCGGATCGGGTTTGGCGCAACCGCACTGGCGGACATGCCGGACACCTATGGTTACAGCGTCGGGGAGGAGCGCGCCCTCGCAACCATCAATGCGATTCTGGATCAGCCCCACGGCTTCATCGACACCTCGCGCAATTACGGGCTGGGCCGGAGCGAGGCGCTCATCGGCCAGGCTGTGCGTGCGCGGGGCGGCTGGCCAAAGGGCCGCATCCTCTCCACCAAGCTCGACCGCGACATGGAGAGCCTGCGCTTCGATGCCGCGCAGGTGCGCCGGTCGGTGGAGGAGAGCCTCGCAGCGCTCGGCGTGGACCGCGTCGACGTCCTGCATCTGCATGATCCGGAATATGCCTCTGATCTCGCCGATGTCACACGGCGGGGCGGTGCACTCGATGAGCTCATGCGCATGAAAGAGGAGGGACTCGCCGGAGCAGTCGGCCTGGCGGCCGGCCGCGTCGACATCATGATGCCGCTCCTGCGCGGCTGGGATTTCGATGCGCTGATCACGCATAACCGCTTCACGCTCGTCAACCGCAATGCCGACGCCATGCTTGATTTGGCGGTGGAACGTGGCATGGCCGTGCTGAATGCCGCACCCTATGCCAGCGGTGCGCTCGCCAAGGGCGCCAGCCTTACAAGGCGTTATGTCTATCAGGCCGCCACGGAGGAGATGCTGCAGCCCATCCGCCGTGTCGAGGAGGTGTGCGCACGGCATGGCATTCCGGTGGGGGCCGCGGCGCTGCAGTTCTCGATGCGTGATCCGCGCATTGCCTCCACGATCTGCGGAGTGAGCCGCCCCGAGCGCGTTCAGGAAACGCTGGACTGGGCCAGGTGGCCGATCGATGCGGCCGCATGGGACGAGCTGCTGTCCTTGCCGTTCTCCAGCGATGATCCGGAAGCGACGCGTCAGTATTCGCCGGGCTAGCTGCGGTGGTTCAATCGGCGGTGACCGCCTCCGCGGCATGGCGGGCGCTGGCCCGAAGGGGGCGTTCCTTCATCCAGAGGATGAACAGAAACGCCACCGCGAATCCGATGGCGGTGGCCGCGAAGATCGATGTGAAGCTTCCCGATGGCAATGTGCTGCCGGCATCGATGCTGGCGGCGCTGATGCCGGAGGCGTTCAGCAGCGCACCGAAGATTGCCACCGTGATGGCACTGCCAAGCTGGCGGAAGAAATTCATCGTGCCGGTGGCGGTGCCGAGCTGGTGAAGCTGCACGGCGTTCTGTATCGCCACGGTCGTGGTGGGCAGCACGGTACCAAGCCCGATACTGATGATGGCAAGCACGATCTCGAAGGGCAGCAGTGGCAGGCTGTCTGCCCAGATGGCAAGCACAAGGGCACCCAGCATTGCGATGAACAAGCCGATGGCGGGAATGCGCTTGTAGTGGCGAATGCGCCCCATCAACTGTCCGGCGATGGTGGCGCCGATGACGGTGCCCACCATGAGTGGAATGAGGCCAAGCCCGGAGTCTGCCGCACTCAGTCCGCGTACAGACTGAAAGTAAACGGGAAGATAGATCGACAGGCCGATATAGGCCCCCATGCCGCATGAAGCGGCCACGGTGGCGCGCGACACCACGTCGTTGGCGAGGATAGACAGAGGGATCAGGGGTTCATGCGCCTTGCGGATGCGCCAGATGAACAGGAGCCAGAGCAGCAGCGACGCGCCCAGCAGGCCGATGATCTGCGGTGAGGCCCAAGCATGGGCGGCGCCGCCGTCGTTCAGCGCCAGCATCAGTGTCACCGTGGCGCATACCATGAGGCCTGCGCCCAGAACATCAAGTTCATGCGGGCGCTCATGGCGCGGCAGGCGCTTCAAGGCCGAATTGCTGATCGCAAAGGCAAGGATGCCCAGCGGCACATTAATCCAGAAGATCAGCGTCCAGTGCAGATGCTGGGTGAAGAAGCCGCCAAGCGCCGGGCCGAGCAGGCTGGCGAGCAGGAACACGCTGGCAAAGTAGATCTGGTAACGGCCGCGCTCCTTGGGCGCGACGATATCGGCGACGATGGTCTGGGCAAGCGAGATGAGGCCGCCGCCGCCAAGCCCCTGCAGCGCCCGCGCCGCGATGAGCCACAGCATCGAGGGTGCCAGCGCGCAGGCGACCGAACCCGCCACGAAAACCGTGATCCCGAGTGTGAGTGCGGTCCGCCGGCCCTTGATGTCGCTGAACTTGCCGTAAAGCGGCGACACGGCGGTGGCCGTCAGCAGATAGATGCTGGCAACCCACGACATGGCGCTGAAGCCGCCAAGCTCCGCAGCAATGGCCGGGAGTGCGGCGGCAATGATGGTCTGGTCGAGAGCGCCCAGAAACATCGCCACGCCAACACCAATCACGATGATTCGGATGTCGGCGTGGGAGAGGGCGCGAGCGGCAGTTGGGCTGGTCATGACATCCTGTGTCACAGGATGCGGCTTTCAGGCGTCATCAGCAAGCGGGGAATGTGTTCCAGTGGCGCGCTGCGGGAGGCCCAGTCATGCGAAATTCTCCCGCCGAGGGTATCGCGCGGCCGGTTTTTGTGGGAAAGACGGCCGCACATGATCCGCCGCGCCAGAAGGAGCGGCGGAAACCCTGCCGCTCCCGAAGGTTTATCGCTCCATGACTGCCACGACCGAGTCCACCCCTGAGTCCGCCATGGCGAAGGTGCATCCTGCCCTTGCGCCCGCATTGGCCCGGCAGGGATATGCGGCGCTGACGCCGGTCCAATCCGCGGTGCTCGAAGGAGAGGCGGACAGCAAGGACCTGCTCGTGTCCGCCCAGACCGGATCGGGAAAGACGGTCGCCTTCGGCCTTGCCATCGCACCCACATTGCTGGGGGAGACAGGTTTCACCGAGCCCGCGGGCCATCCCATGGCGCTGGTGATCGCGCCCACGCGCGAACTGGCGCTGCAGGTCGAGCGCGAGCTGCGCTGGCTCTATGCCGATGCCGGTGCCATCACCGCAAGCTGCGTCGGCGGCATGGAAATGCGCAAGGAAGTCCGCCAGCTCGAACGCGGTGCGCATATCGTGGTGGGAACGCCGGGCCGGCTCCGCGACCACATCACCAAGGGCTCTCTCGATCTCTCCAACCTCCGCGCCATCGTTCTCGACGAAGCCGATGAAATGCTCGATCTCGGCTTCCGCGAAGACCTCGAGTTCATTCTGGCCGCCGCGCCTGAAAACCGGCGGACGCTGATGTTCTCGGCCACCGTGCCGAAGATGATTGCCCAGCTTGCCGCAACCTACCAGCGCGATGCCCTGCGTGTCGTGGCGACCGGCGCGCGCGAGCGTCATGCCGACATCGACTATCAGCTTGTGCTGGTGCAGCCCCATGAGCGCGAGAATGCCATCATCAACACGCTGCTCTATTTCGATACTGGCAGCGCCATCGTGTTCTGCCACACGCGGGAGGCGGTAAAGCACCTGACGGCCCAGCTGGCCGATCGCGGCTTCAATGTGGTCTCGCTGTCGGGTGAACTGTCGCAGTCCGAGCGAACCCATGCGCTGCAGTCGATGCGCGATGGCCGTTCGAGGATCTGTGTAGCAACCGACGTTGCGGCGCGCGGTATCGATCTGCCCAATCTCGATCTCGTGATCCATGCCGATATTCCCTCCAACCCGGATACGCTGCTGCACAGGTCCGGACGTACCGGGCGGGCTGGCCGCAAGGGCGTATGCGTGCTGATCGTGCCGGCCCGCCGCTTTCCGGCCGCGAAGCGCGTGCTGGGTTATGCCAACATCGAGGGCACGGTCCGCAGCGCGCCCGCCGCCACGGAGATCGAAGCGCGCTACCGCGAACAGATCCTGGAAGCGGCCATGGCCGCGAGCCCGCCTGACGAGACGGAGGCCGCCTTCGTGGCCGAGTTGCTCGAGCGCATGACGCCCGCGCAACTGGCAGCGGCCTATCTTCGCCAGCAACTGGCAGCGCGTCCGGCACCCGAAGAGATCGCCGAGACACCGCTGCCCGCCGCCGGGCGTTTGCCGCGCGCCGTTGATGGCGAGGAGCGCAAGCCCCGTTCGGAGCGCCGCGACATGTCAGGTGCGCAATGGTTCACGCTTTCGGTTGGCCGCAACAAGCGGGCCGAGCCGCGCTGGATCCTGCCTTTGATTTGCAAGGCCGGTGACATCACGCGCGATGATGTGGGTTCGATCAAGATCTTTGATGACGAAACCCGTTTCGAGATCGCCGCCGACAAGGCCCCGCAATTCGCCGAGCGCATCACACGCTTGGGAAGCGGCGAGAAGGGTATCTCCATCACGGCGGCTGGCCACGCGCCGCGGCAAGACCCGCAAGACCGGCCGGAACACCCCGCCGCCCGGCGCAAGGCGATGCCAAAGTTCAAGCCGCGTTCACCCGCTGAGGCAGGGCCGCGCGCCGATGAACCGTCCCCGGACCGGCCACGCAAGGCAGAAGGAAAGGCCTGGGCCAAGCCTGACTATGGAAAGGCCAAGCCCAAGGGCAAATCCGACAAGAGCAAGCCGTATGCCGGCAAACCAAAGCACGTGAAGGGAGGCAAGGCCAAGGGCGCAGGAGCCCCCAAGCGCAAGTCCTTCAAGGCACCGTAGTCCCGAGCGGCCGTCTCAGGCCTGCACGGGCGTCAGGCCGCGGTGGATGTTCTCATCCGTGCTTCGAGCCCGGCGATTTCGTCCTTTAACTGAAGTTTGCGGTGCTTGATTTCCGCAATTTCCTGATCGCTGGACGATGTGTGGGAAACGGCCTCGGCAAGTTGCGCCTCGCAAGCTCTGTGCTTGGCCTTGAGCGCTTCGAGGTGGGTCTGGGTCGACATGGTCCCTCCCGTGCTGACATCTGCGCAAAGCAGAATGTGACAGAAGATTGAACCTGAATTTGCGGCCCGTCAAATGGCTTTCGATGCAGTGGCAAAGAAAAGCTTCACGTCACGCATACTCACGACCGGCATCGTGCGGCGGCCGCGACGGCTCCATCTGGGGATATGCTGCCGCGAGTTGCCTGCGGAACGGCCTGTCCCGCTTGAGGTGCCACTCACGGCTCATGGCTTCCACGCGGCTGTCGAATTTCTCGACATAGAGCAAGTGCCATTGCCTGCCGCGCGTGGATTTCGCGCCGGCGCCGCTGTTGTGCTGCGCCAGGCGCCGTTCGGGATCGAGGGTCCAGCCGACATAAGTCTTGACGCCATCCGGCGACCTTGCGCCGATGACATAGACGAAGCTTTCAGTGTTGCCGGTCACGGCGCCGTCCACTGTCTGTCCGGGCGGCGTGGGGAAGGTTCCGTCAGCCCTTGTTCTTGAGGGCGTAGATATAGGGGCGCGACACGCCCAGTTCCTGCGACAGCGCCGCCGCGGACTTCCCGGACTTGAGACCCTTGAGAACTGCCTTCTGCAGCTTGGCGACGTCGGCGCTGCTGCGGCGCGTCACCTTGCGGGCAGGCTTCTTGGCCGCAGGCTTCCTTGCCTTCACCGATTTCACGGCGATGACCTTCTTGGTCTTCCTGCTTTTGACGGCCGGCTTCACGGCGGCTTTCTTCTTGGCCTTCTTTGCCATGGTGGTCGTCTCCCTCAGAGCGCGCGAAGTTGATCGGCAGATTGCTTGCCGGTACGGCGGTCGGCGACGAGTTCATAGGAAACGGCCTGATTCTCCGCCAGTGTGCGCAGGCCCGCACGCTCGACCGCGCTGATATGGACGAATACGTCCTTGGCACCATCATCAGGCTGGATGAATCCATAGCCCTTTGTTTCATTGAACCACTTCACCTTGCCAGTCGCCAAGTTATGTCCTCGCCTCTTTGGAATCCAGTTTCCGCTGCAAACAAAAGCAGCAAAACTATCAATGAAGATGAAAGCTATTCAAGTCAATGCGCGAAAATCCGGATGAATCCGTCCCGCTCAGCTCCGCAGGGCGCGCTTGTCATCCATTTGCAGCCCGCTTCCGGAGTGAACCAGGCGCTCTCTCCCGTTCAGAATGGAGCGCCGGGATCTCGGCTGACGCTGCTGATCAGCCCGCGACGGATGCGTCATAGATCGACTGAACCGTCTTTTCGAGCGTGGCGTTGAACTCCGCATCGGACTGCTTGGCAGAGAGCCCTTCGCTCAGTGCACGCGAGAAGCTGGCGATCAGGCCGGTGTTGCGGGCAAGCAGCGCATTTGCTTCATCGCGGCTGTAACCGCCCGAAAGCGCCACGACACGCATCACTTTCGGATGATCAACCAGCGGCTTGAAGAAATTGGCCGTCGTGGGGATCGTCAGCTTCAGCATCACCTGCTGGCCAGCGGGCAGGCGCTCGAGCTGCTTGATGATTTCATCGCGCATGATCGCCTCGGCAGCGGCCTTGTCGGGAATCGAGATCGTCACTTCCGGCTCGATGATCGGCATGAGGCCCTTGGCCAGGATCTGCTGGCCGAACTCGAACTGCTGGGCCACATTGGCGGCGATGCCGCTCTGCGAGGCGGCATCGATCACCGAGCGCATCTTGGTGCCGAAAATGCCCTTGGCCACGGCCCGGTCCAGCAGCTTGCCGAGATCGGGCATCGGCTTCATCAGGCGCACGCCGTCGGCCGCGTCCGCAAGACCCTTGTCGATCTTCAGGAATGGCACGACGCCCTTGTTCTCCCACAGGAAGGCGGGCACCGGCTTGCCATCGATGTCACCATCCATCGTGCGTTCGAACAGGATAGCGCCAATCACCCGGTCGCCGGTGAAGGCGGGAGACTTGATGATGCGCGCCCGCATCGCATGCATCAGTGCGAACATGTCCTCTTCGCTGGACCAGGCATCCTTGCCGATGCCATAGCCTTCCAGCGCCTTGGGGGTTGAACCGCCGGACTGGTCGAGCGCGGCGATGAAACCTTTGCCGTGCGCGATCTTCTGAGCTTTTGCTGCATCCATCTCGATTCTCCTTTTTCCGGCCGATCCCTGACGCGCGTTGCGGTGAGCTGAAATGACCTGACCGTCAGCAGTGCAGGCCAGGCCAATCGCTGTCGTATGAACTTTTCGCAAAAGCGGTTGTCCACTTTTGTCGGGTTTGCTCTAGCCAATCCCGCCCCGGCCTTCAAGCCAATCGTTTGGCGGAGGCGCTTGTTCCGTCTTGGGCAGTGTATTTCTTGCAGCATTGCGGCGCGCGCCGCCAGAAACTGGCGGTCAGCGGAAGGAGGCGGTTACCGATCTCGAATCTGACATTCTCACTGTACAGACCGTGGATCTGCCGGTGCAGGCGCCGCCCCAGGATACGAACCGTCTGCCCGTCACCGGCCTGGCTGTGAGCTTTACGTTCTTGTTCGCTGCGAAACTGGCGCTCGCGGTGCTGCATGTCCGGCCGCAAGTGATGCCTGCGGGAGAACTCATGACAGTTCCATAGCTGCTGTTCAGCTTGGTGACGGTCAAGGTGAAGTTCTTCGGAGTTGCGGCGGGTGTGAAGATCACCGTGTCGAGATAACCGGCATCGGCGCCCACGGCCATTGAGCTATCCTTGGTGTAGCTCCATTGCAGCACATGGGTGCCTGCGGGAATGGACCACGACTGTTGCTGGAAACCCACGGAGCCGCTGATCCGTCCTGCCTGGCGGACGCCATTGATGTAAAAGTTCAGGAAGTCAAAACTGGCCTCGGAGGACACCGACCAATAAAAGGTCAGCGTGCCGGGCCCCGTCACCGTTGTCTGGATCGAGGAGGCCTGGCTGTCGCCGATCGGTGCGCTGCGCGCAGTGCCGGAGGCATCTCCGTTGCGGAGAACTTTGGTCTGTCCGAACCAGTTGCCCATGTCGCCGGCGGTGGGAGCGGTGGACCAGCTGAGCGTGTCATCGAGCGCGGTGTTGAGCGATACCGTCGCGCTGCTGAACAGCGCCCTCACATCCGTGCTGGCAGCGGATGTGACCGGCAGCGACACGGTGCATGAGGGTTCGGTGCCGGAGCAGGCTCCTGACCAGCCGGCGAAGCGCGACTTTTCATCGGCCGCGGCCGTCAAGGTAACGGTGGCGCCCGCCGCGAACATGCTGTTGCATAGCGGGCCGCAGGCAATGCCGGCGGGCGAACTCGTCACCGTTCCATCAGCGCTGCCTCCGCCCGAGACGCTTTTCGAGACGGTGATGGAATTCAGCACCTGGTTGTTGATATTGGCGATTGCCGTATCAACCCGCAGGAAGGGCTTTGAAAACGTGCCGCCAGACCGCGTGTCGGTGACCACGGGCATGTTGCCGGCGGTGAGAGCGGCCACGATTTCCGTGGTTGTCGCCGCCGGATTCGCCTGGCGCAGCAGGCCGATTGCGCCAGCCACATGCGGCGCGGCCATCGATGTTCCGCAATAAGCATTGTAGCCGCTGCGCGTTACCGAAGACGTGACGCAGCCTTGCGAGGCGGAGTCGCCGCCCGGCGCCGCGATCGTCGTGTAGGCATTGATGTTGGTGTAACTTGCGATGCCGGCCGCCTTGTTGGTGGCGGCAACTGAAATCACGCTGGAGATGCAGGCGGGCGATGACATCTGGTTCGTCAGGCCGCCATTGCCGGCCGCCACGACGGTGAGAACCCCCTTGGATTTGAGCAGGTCGATAACCGGCTTTTCAGGTGCCGAGTCGCAGGGGCCCGAATGGCGGCTGGCCCCAAGGCTCATGTTGACGGCGTCGATGCGATAGGCATTGTCATTGGCCGACACCAGGCTTTCGATGTATTCGAGGCCGCGGATGATGTCGCTCGTATAAGCACCCCGCTGCGAACCGAATACATTGACCATCACGAGGCCAGCGCGATTGGCGACGCCACGGGCAACCGGTGATCCGGCCCCGTAAGAGCCCACGGCAATACCTGCCACATGGGTGCCGTGATCGGCCCCGCTGGCCGGCCTTGCCGCGCCCGGGCCGGTCTGGCTGGTGGAGCCGTTCGGGCAGCGCGCCGTGGTGACGAAACAGGCTTCGGCGACCACCCGCGGGCTGAGGAATGGATGGTCGGACTGCACGCCGGTGTCGATCACGGCAATCGTGCGTCCAAGTCCGCTTGGTTCCTGCGCGGGGCTGTTCGGCCCGGCGGGAAGCCCGATGAGCGGTAGGGTCGCGTTCAGCACCGGCACCTTGAGTTCGTCAATCTCGATCTTGATGACGTTCGGGTCTGCCTTGAGCCGTGCCAGGTCTGTCTGCGAAAGTTCGGCTGAAAAAGCCGGTATCAGAGAAAAGCGCTTGATCGCGCCGCCGGCAATGGTCCGGCCGGACGGGAAATTCCGCCGGATGGCGGCATCAATGATGCTCCCGATCCTGCTCAGTGCCGCCGGGCGCCCGGATTTTTCCATCAACATCCGTGCGAACGCACCCACATTCGCTTCATTCGCCAGATAGACGATCACACGGCTCTTGCCGGTGCTGGCGATCTGCTGCTCGATCGCGGCAGGATCGACCAGTTTGGTGGGCACGGTCTGCGCGGCTGACTGCGCGGGCGCACCAAGCATGAGGAGCGCGGCGGCGAGGAACACGCCGGCCTTTGTGACGCAACGGGGATATTGGCGCTTGTATTTCATGTCTAGGAGCAATTCATATCAGCAGACAGCCAAACAGGACAGTGTCTCGGCTTCATGATACAAACTGTTGTCAACTTTGTGATCAGTAGCCCGACCGGGCCCCGCGCGCAATTTATGCTCGAATCATCCGCCGTATAGCGTGTTTTCTGAAGCCGGGCACTCAAGGAAAAAGCGGCCCTTCAGGGGCCGCTTTCATCGTCTTTTCTTCTTGGTGATCCTTACTCGGCCGCCTCGATCACCGTGCCGCGCTTGGCACCTGCGAGCGGCAGGCCGAAGGCCCTGGCGCTGGCCAGCGTGATGGCGCGGATGTCTTCCGGCTCCATGTTGCGCAGGTCCGTCTTGCCGGTACAGCGCGTCATGATCGCGGCTTCAGCCGACATGGCGTTGATCAGCGAAGCCGCAGCTTCGGTGCGCTCCTCATCTGAGCGGTCCCCGAAGAAGGTGAGGCCCTTGGGGCCAATCTCTCCGCCCAGCGCCAGCGCCAGATTCATGCCGATAGCACCAGCCTTGGCACCAAGCCCGATGAGCTTGGCAATGTCGGTGCCGGAGCGGACTCCGCCAAAGTAGACGAAGTCGATGTCTTCCTCGCGGTTCATCCGGCGGATGATGCGCATGGCCTCGCGCAGCACGGTGAAATCCGGGTAGCCCTTGAGTTCGGACCACGGCAGATTGATACCCGGCGTACCATCCAGCAGCATCACGTCGAAGCCATGCTCAAGCGCGAAGGGAATGGCCTGTTCGAGGTCGGATGACTTGGCGACGAGGCCGGTGAGCATGCCTGGCTGCTTTTCCACCTTGAAGGGCGCAAAGCCCATCGGCAGAACATAGATCTGGCCGACTGAGCCCTGATCGGCCTTGCCGCCGGGTTCCAGCAACTGAAGCCATGGGGCCTTGCTGTGCGGCAGCGGCGTGCGTGCGACATAGGCAGACCCGACATTGGCAAGTGCCGCGCCCAGCGCCGGCTTGGCCTCGGCGGGAAGATCGTCAATGCCGGCCGCAATCACTGGAATTTCCAGTTTCACCGTACCGGCGATGTCGGTCGCGGTGTTGCAGGAGTCGCGATAGGGGTCGATCACGAGGCGGGAGAGGTTCGCGGGCAGCAGCACCAGATCGTCGAAGGACGCATGGTGGTTGGCAGGGAACGGATCAGACTTGGGCTTCAGGCGCTTTTCCAGAATGGCCGCCTGGGTGCGCACGTCGGTCACCGGGGTGCGGGCCATCACGAAGATGTCTTCGCGGGTCTTCACCGAATAATCCGACGAGCCGGTTTCCGCGTCGCAGCGGTAGCAGCGCGCGGCTTCTTCCTTCGCCGTCTTCAGGTCATAGGTCGTTTCGATTTCCGGGAACGCGGAGGGGTTGGCGCCCAGGCCGTTGAACGTCTGTTCCCGGCGCGGGAAAATTTCCCAGTTGATATCCTGCGCGGCGGGAACGCGGCGGGTGCGGTAGGGTGTGCGGTAGGGCAGCGGTTCCGTGATGCCGTCGAGGAAGGACTTCACGTAATGCGCGGCGCGGTGGCCGTGCATCATCGCCACCACGATGGTGGAGCCGCCAAACGCGCCGTCACCGGCGGCGAAGACTTTGGGGTCTGCTGTGCGCATTGAGTCCCAGTCGGTCTTCACACGCTCGCCAGCCATCAGGCCCTTGGCATCGAGTTCTTCAGAGTCAGCTTTTTGGCCCACCGCCATGATCACCATGCCGCAGTCGATGTCGCGCTCGGAGCCGGGAACCAGTTCCGGCTTGCGGCGGCCATCGGGGCCGGGTTCGCCAAGCCGGGTTTCGGCACAGCGTAGCGCGAAGCTGTCGCCATCCGCCATCACCGCGATCGGCTGGGTGTTGTAGATCACTTCGATGTTTTCGAGGATCGCCTGGTGGAGTTCTTCCTTGCGCGCCGGAATTTCCTTGGGGCCCCGGCGGTAGACGACCTTCACTTCCTTCACGCCCGGCATGCGCAACGCTGCGCGGCACGCATCCATGGCGACGTCGCCACCGCCCACGACCACGACCTTCTCCGGCAGTGTCGGGCGCTCGCCCGCGTTGATGCGGCGCAGGAAGCCGACTCCATCGATGACATTGCGGTGGTTCTCGCCCGGAATACCCATGGCCTTGCCCCACCACGAGCCGATGGTGATCAGCACGGCGGCATGGCGTTGCTTTAGTTCATCCAGCGTCACATCCTTGCCGAGTGCCACGCCGCAATGCACCTTGATGCCCGGGCAATGGTTGAACAGGCGGTTCATGTCTTCTTCAACGGTGCCAGCGGGAAGGCGGAAGCCCGGAATGCCCCACACCATCATGCCGCCCGGCTTGTCCATCATCTCATAGACGTGAACTTCAAAGCCCGCTTCGGCCAGGTCCTGAGCGGCGGTGAGGCCGGCGGGGCCAGCGCCCACGATACCGATGGTTTCCTTGCGCGTCACCTGCACCGGCGGCAGGTGATGATCCTTGCCGAGTTGGTCCATGACGAAACGCTTCAGGTTGCGGATCGCAAGCGGGCCATCGCTGTCGGTGCGGCGGCAGGCTGGTTCGCACGGCGCATCGCACACGCGGCCGCAGATCGAGGAGAACGGATTGGTCGCCGTGATGGCCTCGAAGGCCTCAGCGTATTTTTCCTCCCAGATGTAGCCGATGTAGGAGGGCGCATCCGTACCCACCGGGCACGCCACCTGGCAGGGGGCGGGCACGAAGTGCGGGTCTTGCGTATCATCCCGCGACACCGCCTTGGGCGGGCGCACGCGGTTGATGTCGTACACGGTGATGACGTTCGAGCTCATCGCTTGTGTCCTGTCTGGTTGCGTGCTGCGGGTCAGGAGGCCTTGCGGAGGTCCTGGTCGCGCTCGCGGTATTCGGGGTGATAGGGGAGGCGGGTGATGGCCGCGGCTTCCGGCGTCAGTGCCACGAGGTCGTCGCGGCTCACCTGATGCGGGTCGGTATAGCCGAGCGCATGGGTGATCGCGGCGATCTGCCAGCGAACCGATTCCAGATAATGGTGGATGTTCTGCGCCTCGACCGGCACGTTGTAGCGCTTCTCGTGCTCAGGGTCCTGCGTGGCGATGCCTGTCACACAGGTACCGGCATGGCACTGCAGGCACGCGATGCAGCCGCCCGCGATGATGGCGGAGGTGCCGACGGCGACAGCATGCGCGCCAAGCGCCAGCGCCTTCACCGTGTCGATGCCATCCTTGATGCCGCCCATCAGCACGATGGGCATATCAAGGCCACCCACTTCCGTGAGCGCGTCACGCGCTTCCTGAATGGCCGAAAGAGTCGGGATACCGACGAATTCCAGAACCTCGTTGCCGGCAGCGCCCGTCGAGCCCTGCATGCCGTCGAGTTCCACGAAGTCGAAGCCGTCCTTCCAGGCGATCTTGATATCGTCGCGCACGCGGCCTGCGCCGAGCTTGACTGACACCGGAACGCGGTAGCCCGTTGCCTCGCGGAATTCCTCGACCTTGATGACAAGGTCGTCAGCGCCCAGCACGTCCGGGTGGCGCGAGGGCGAGCGCAGGTCGATGCCGGCGGGAATGCCGCGGATGCGTGCAATTTCCGGCGTCACCTTCTTGGCCATCAACTGGCCGCCAAGGCCCGGCTTCGCGCCCTGGCTGATGTAGATTTCAAGCCCGTTGGCCTGCTGCATGTCGTGAATGTTCCAGCCGAGGCGGCCAGCAAGGCACTGGTATATCAGCTGATTGGCTTCTTTCCGCTGCTCCTTCGACATGCCGCCTTCGCCGGTGTTCTCCGAAATGCCGGAGAGGCGGGAGGCAATGGCGAGCGCCAGCTTGGCCGACTTCGACAGCGCACCATAGGACATGGGCGCGATCATCACCGGCATGGAGAGCTTCAGCGGGTTGGCGCCAGAGCGGCCGCCCACTTCGGTCTTCATGTTCACCTTGGAAATCACGTCCGGGTCGGTACCAGCCCCAATCCGGATGTCTTTCTTGAAGGCGATGTCGGAGATGTGCGGCAGCGCGCGCGACGCGCCATAGCCGCGGATGCGGTAACGGCCAATCTGCGACTTGATGTGGATGTCTTCCTGAACCTTGGCGTTCCAGTAGGCGTTGTCAGCATAGCTTTCGAAGAAGGGAATGGCACGGCGGCGCGGTTCCGTCTTGGGGTAGCGCAGTTTCTTGCCGGCGTTCACGATCTTCTGGAACGAGCCCTTGAAGGGGATCTGGTACTTGTCGAGGAAGGCAAGGATTTCGTCGCGCTCCTGAGCGGGCAGGTCGATGAGCATCGCATCGGTGCCCATTTCGCCAAGCTTGCCCGCGACATAGATATTGCCGCCCGTCATGTCCTGGCCGATCTTTTCGCCCGAATTGCCGAGGATGATCAGCCGGCCGCCATACATCATGTAGCCCGCCATGAAGTTGGCGTTGCCGCAGGCCAGCAGCGTGCCCGCCTTCATCACCTGGCCCGCGCGCGAGCCGATGTTGCCCTTCACCACGATCTCCGCGCCGCGAATGGCGACGCCGGGAATGGCTGAGGCATTTCCGTTCACGATGATGGAACCGTTCAGCATGTTATCGCCAACGCCCCAGCCGACATTGTTGTCGACCGTGAAGCGCGGGCCATCCGTGAGGCCAGCGCAGAAATAGCCGGCCGAGCCGCGGATATGCACGTTGATCGGGTGGGTGAGGCCCACGCCGATGTGGTGCTTTGCGTCGGGGTTCAAAACCTCGACGTCAATGCCGTCTGCGCCATACTTGCGCAGAAGTTCGTTGCCCTCGCGGACGGTCGTTACGCTGAGATCGATCGTTGCCATGTGTCGTAGGTTCCGGGAGCAGGTTCAGAGGTGTTGAGGGCGCGGCCGGGGAAGAGGCGGTTCAAGGAGACTTCTTCCGAGGCGATGGCGATGATCTTGTCATCTTCGTACTTCACCATCGGCTTTGCCGCGAGCTTGTCCTTGGCGTAGCCGATCTCATCCTTGGTGGAGACGAGGAAGGAGAACGTACCGTCAAGATCGTCAATCGAGGTCTTGAGCGCGTCCTTCAGCGTGTAGCCGTGCTTCAGCTTGTCCGCGAGGTAGACGGCGATCAGTTCCGAATCATTGTCGGTGTTGAAGAAGTAGCCACGCTTTTCGAGGCGGCGGCGCATCTTGTAATAGTTGGTGATCTGGCCGTTGTGAACGATCGAGATGTCGGCAAAGCCCGTGGCCCAGAAGGGGTGGGTGGCCTCGGGGGCGACGTCCGACTCGGTGGCGAGGCGAACGTGGCCGATGCCATGCGTGCCCTTGAAGCCCTCGATCTTGTAGATGTTGTCGACGTCGAAAGCGCCGCCCAGGTCCTTGATGATATCGAGGCTCTCGCCGATGGAGGAGAGCTTGGCGGCGTGTTCCATCTCGAAGGCAAACTTCTGAAGGTCGCCATCGAACTTCACCAGCACGGCGAAGGAAGACCCCTTGTGCTCTTCCTCGACGATCTTCGCCTGAAATTCGGTAAGCTTGGTCTTGACGCGGTCGATGGCCTGCGCGGCCTCATCGCCTTCGCCAACAATGAAGCGCAAGCGCAGGTGGCCCGGCACGGGGTCACGGTAGAGCGAGAAGCCAGTCGAATCCGGGCCGCGGTGCTGGCACCCGTCCAGCATGTCGATCAGCGCCTTGCCGACCCTGGCATCCGCCGTAGCGCCGCCCTTATAAAGAATTCCAGCAATTCCACACATGTGAGGCGTTCCTCCCCATTCGAAGACCAGCTCGTAAAGTAAGGCAGCTCCTCGCTTGCCGCAATATCCAATTCAACTTTTTTTCCCTGTGGGAAAGGAGCGGACGGTTGCACAGAGGTGAGTTCAGACCCCATCGACCATGACTGCTTAATTTTCAGGCAAATTTCTGAAGCCACGGGGTTTCAGCGTCCTTTGACGATGGCGGGCTTCGGCCGCTCACGGGCTGCGTCACGTCCGGGCTACGCCCGATGCCCTCGATGAAGCTGGCCACAAAGGGTGTCGCCGGCCGTTCGCAGATCTCTGCCGGTGTTCCGACCTGAACAATCCGGCCATGGTCGAGAATGGCGATACGGTCAGCGAGTTCGAAGGCCTCATCCTGATCATGGGTCACAAATAGCGTTGTGTGGCCGGTATGTTGATGCAGTTCGCGAAGCCATTTGCGCAGGTCCTTGCGCACCCGGGCGTCAAGGGCCCCAAAAGGTTCGTCCAGCAGCAAGACCCTCGGTTCGATAGCCAGCGCGCGGGCCAGTGCCACGCGCTGTCGCTGGCCACCGGAAAGCTGGGCCGGGTAACGGTCCTCAAGCCCATCGAGTTGGACGAGATGCAGAAGTTCCATCACCTTGAGGCGAATCGCTTCCTCGGGCGGCCGGGTGCCGCGTGGGCGGGCACGGAGCCCAAAGGCGATATTGCCGAAGACCCGCATATGGCGGAACAGGGCATAGTGCTGGAACACAAAGCCGATCCGGCGCTCGCGGAGCGAGAGCGTGCTGGCGTCGATGTCGCCGAACAGCACCTGGCCTTGATCCGGCTGCTCGAGACCTGCAACGGCGCGGAGAAGTGTTGTCTTGCCGGAACCGGATGGACCCAGCAGAGCCACCAGTTCGCCCGCTCCAACATCAAGTGATACATCCTTGAGTGCCGGGTAGCGGCCAAAGTTCTTTTCGATGTTCTTCATGCTGACGGGGACGGACATGGGATGGACTCCTGAGAGGGTCAATGGCCGCGGCGCTGGGCGGAAAGCTCGCCCGCGAAGCGCCATTCGAGCAGGGTTTTGGTGATCAGGGTGAATAGGGCGAGAGCCGCAAGCAGTGTCGCCACCGCAAAGGCGGCCACGAAGTTGTACTCATTGTAAAGAACCTCGACGTGCAGCGGCATGGTGTTGGTGAGGCCGCGGATGTGCCCGGAGACGACGGACACCGCGCCGAATTCGCCCATGGCCCGCGCATTGCAGAGCAATACGCCATAGAGCAGCGCCCATTTCACATTGGGCAGAGTCACCCTGAAGAATGTGTACCAGCCGGACGCGCCGAGCGTGAGTGCGGCCTCCTCCTCGGCGGTACCTTGCGACTGCATCAGCGGGATCAACTCGCGCGCAACGAAAGGGAAGGTGACCAGCACGGTGGCCAGCACGATGCCGGGAACAGCAAAGATGATTTGGATGCCATGCGCCGCCATCCACGGCCCCAGCCAACCATGCGCGCCGAACAGCAGCACATAGACGAGGCCAGAAATCACGGGCGATATGGAGAAGGGCAGATCGATCAGCGTCAAGAGCAGGTTCTTGCCGAGGAAGTCAAACTTGGCGATGGCCCAGGAGGCGGCGAGACCCACGATGGCGTTGAACGGAACCGCGATCGCTGCCACCAGGAGTGTCAGGCGGATCGCCGCAAGCGTGTCCGGGTCGGCAAAGCTTTCAGCAAATACCGCCCAACCCTTGCGGAAGGCTTCCACGAAGACGATGACCAGAGGCAGGAACAGGATGGCGGCGAGGAACAGTGCCGCCGCCGCAATAAGCACGGCGCGCGTCAGTGCCGTTTCGCTGGTGGCGCGCTCCGGCGTGTGGGCGCGTGGCAGGAGGCGATCAGACATTGCCATGTTTTCTGCGGCTCCAGCTTTGCAGGGCATTGATGAGGAACAGCATGGCGAATGAGATGGCCAGCATCAGCGTGGCGATCACTGTCGCGCCGCCATAGTCGAATTCCTCGAGCTTGATCACGATCAGCAGCGGCGCGATCTCCGAGACTTCCGGAATGTTGCCCGCGATGAAGATCACGGAACCATACTCACCGACGCCCCGTGCGAAGGCGAGTGCGAAGCCCGTCAGCAAGGCCGGGTAGACATGCGGAAGGATGACCTGGAACACGGTGCGGAAACGGCTGGCCCCGAGCAGGGCTGCGGCCTCCTCGATGTCTGGCTCTACTTCCTCCAAAACGGGTTGTACTGTCCGCACCACGAAGGGCAGGCCGATGAACACCAGTGCCAGCACGATGCCAATTGGTGTGTAGGCGATCTTGAAGCCCAGCGACTGCGCGATGGAGCCGATGGGGCCATTGGGCGCATAAATCGCCGCAAGCGCAATGCCGGCTACGGCCGTCGGCAGTGCGAAGGGAAGGTCAACCGCCGCATCGATCAGGCGTCGGCCCGGAAAACGGTAGCGCACCAGAACCCATGCGAGCAGGAGACCGAACACGGTGTTGATCAGTGCTGCCATCAGGGCGGTGCCGAAAGAAAGCTTGAGTGCTGCGAGCGTGCGCGAGGCGGTGGCGATCTCATAAAATGCTGATGGTCCAATGGATGCCGCCCGCAGTACCAGCGCTGCGAGCGGGATCAGCACGATGAGGCTTAACGCTGCCAGCGTGAGGCCGAGCGCCAGCCCGAAACCCGGGATGACGCTCGGCTGCCGCAGCGAGGGAAGCGACACTGCAGACATCAGTTGCTCGGCTTGTAAATCTGGTCGAACACACCGCCGTCGGCGAAGTGGGTCTTCTGCGCTTCTGCCCAGCCGCCGAAGTCCTTGTCGATGGAGACAAGATCAAGCTTGGGGAACCTCGCGATATCGGCAGGGTCAGCAGCGGTTGGGTCGACCGGGCGGAAGAAGTGCTTGGCAGCGAGCTTCTGTCCGGCGGGCGAATAGAGGAACTGGAGATAGGCTCGGGCTGCTTCAAGATTGCCCTTGGCCTTGGCATTGCCCTCGACCACCGCCACGGGGGGCTCGGCGAGGATCGAGAGCGACGGCACCACGATCTCGAAGTTGTCTGCGCCGAATTCCTTCTGGACGAGGAAGGCCTCGTTCTCCCAGCTGATGAACACGTCGCCGATGCCGCGCTGGGCGAAGGTGGTGGTGGAGCCGCGGGCGCCCGTGTCGAGCACCGGCACATTGCGGTACAGGTCGCCGATCCAGGTCTTGACCTTGGCTTCGTCACCGGCAAGCGCCTTCTCGGCATAGGCCCATGCCGCAAGGTAGTTCCAGCGCGCGCCGCCTGATGTCTTGGGGTTTGGTGTGATCACCTGCACGTCCTGCTTCACGAGGTCGCCCCAGTCCTTGATGCCCTTGGGATTACCTTTCCTCACGATGAACACGATGGTGGAGGTGTAGGGTGCCGAATTGTGCGGCAGCTTCGAAGCCCAGTCCTTGGGCAGCCTGTCGGTGTTCTTGGCGATCTGGTCGATGTCGCCCGCGAGCGCCAGCGTCACGACATCAGCGTCGAGACCATCGATCACGGCGCGCGCCTGCTTGCCTGAGCCGCCATGGGACTGGTTGATGGTGATGCTCTCGCCCGTCTTTGTCTTCCAGTCGGCAGCGAAGGCTTCGTTGACGTCCTTGTAGAACTCGCGGGTCGGGTCGTAGCTGACATTGAGAAGGGTGCGGTCCGCGAAGGCCTGCGTGGCCGCGCCGGCGGTCAGCAAGAGGGATAGCGCGGCAGATCTCAGGATGAGGACGCGGCGGGTAAAAAACAGCATGGTGAGCTCCTGTTTATTAATAATGACTACATACTATACGGATTTAGTAGTGTATCAAGTGGAAATGTTCGTTTAATCGAACATTTTGTTCGGATCTCGTGAAATCAAAGGCTTGAGCAAGAAGATTTGGTCTGGCGATGCCGTGTTGCGCTAAGCGCTCGCCGGGATGCCCAGGTTCACCGCAGCCGAATAGTTCTGCCGCAGATAGGCGAGGAACTGGTCGCGGAACTGGCGGGTGTGGGCGTGCGCCAGTTGGTCCGCCCGGTCCGCGTCCCGCGCTCTGATAGCGGCGATCATCTCTTCATGCTCGTCGGTCAGCAGGTGGCCGTCCCGCGTTCGTTCGATGTAGTCGAAGTGCAGGTGGAGGATGCGGCGGCCCTCGTCGAGCAGTCTTTCATAAAAGCCCGCCAAGTAGGCATTCCTGCCGGCCCGTGCGATGGCCATGTGGAAGGCCTTGTTGGTGGCCGACATGGCGAGGTGGTCTTTTGACGCCACCGCTGCAACAAAGTCCTGTTGCGCTGCGGCGATGGCGGCAAGATCCGCTTCACTGCGGAGTTCGGCGGCAAGGCGGGTGTTCACCCGCTGGGCGATATCCAGCGCATCCACATATTTCGGGAATTGGGTGATATCGACAGGGGCAACGATAGTGGTGCGGTTCTGGAGGTTCACCACCAGCCCATCCCCTGCCAGCCGGATCAGTGCCTCGCGGATCGGAGAGCGCGAGAAGCCGAAGCGGCGGGAGAGGCTCATTTCATCCAGCAACTCGCCCGGCGCCAGCGTGAGCGAGAGGATTTCCTTGCGCAACGCCTCATAGACGCCCTTCCAGCCCGCCTCCTTGCCCGGTCCGGACCTCGCCGCTGTTTTCGCCACCCGACTGCTCCCGCTTGACTTTGTCGACATTTAGTCGACAATGTTATCAAAATCAAGGAGCCCAACATGAAACTCTCCGGCGTCATGCCCGCCCTCGTCACCCCCTTCGATGCCGAGGGCAATCTCGACTTCAAGGCCTTTGAAAAGCTTCTCACCCGCCTTCGCGTGGCGGGCGTCACCGGCTGGGTGCCGTGCGGATCGACAGGTGAATACAACTTCCTCGGCGATGCCGAGCGCGAGGAGGTTCTGAAATTCGTGAAGGACTTCGCCAAGCCCGGTGAAACGCTGATCGCTGGCACCAATGCGCCGCACACCAAGGGCGTCATCGCCAACACGAGGCGGGCCAAGGAGATCGGCTATGACGC
>CAYMQH010000046.1:1476-3245 GCA_964392525.1 uncultured Aestuariivirga sp. | reverse complement strand
ACCGGCTGCAACTCGTCTCAGGCTCGGATGATGCCGCGCTCGACTTCATGTTGTGGGGCGCTGACAGCTGGATCTGCGGCCCCGCCAACTGCATGGCCAAGGCCTGCTGCGATTTGGACCGCACCTTCCGCGCGGGCGACATCAGGAAGGCCAGGGATCAGATGGCGGTCCTCTATACGGCCATGAACATCCTTGAATCCGGCAAGTTCGTTCAGAAGGTGAAGTATGGCTGCGAATTGCAGGGAACGCCCGCGGGCGAATGCCGCATGCCGCTGGGCCCGCTGACGGATGAGGAAAAGGCCGCCTTCCGCGCCGCGATGGAACCGATCCTGAACTGGACATAGCCCCATGACCACCGTCGTCATTGGCGCGGGCATCATTGGCACGACCCTGGCCTATGCGTTGCAGGCGCGCGGGCGCAATGTCGTGATGATTGAGAAGGACGCGCCCGGCAACGGCGCCTCCTTTGGCAACATGGCCTCCATCGCCGTCACCGAATTCATGCCGGCATCACGGCCATCGGTGTGGAAGCAGATTCCCGGATGGATGCTGGACCCTGAAGGCCCGGTGCGTGTGAGGCCCGCCTACATGCCTAAGCTCGTCCCGTGGTTTCTGCGTTTCATCGCCGCCTCGCGTCCCTCAAAGCTTCGTGAACTGGAAGCGCAGGGCGCTGCTCTTTGCGGGCGCGTTTATGATGATCTTCTACCGCTTCTGAAGGAAACAGGTCTTGAAGGTGAGTTGTCTGAAGATGGCTGTCTTTCTCTGTATACGGATGAAGCCGAGTTCAAGGCCGACCGCGAGCATATTGACATCCTAGAACGCTTTGGCTTTCCGCATGAGGTGATCGGGCGTCAGGCGATCAAGGCGCTGGAGCCGGAGATTTCTGACAAGATCGGAATGGCCGTGCTGTTTCCGCAGAACCGCTCGATGCGCAATCCCTACCAGCTTGTCGTCAAGCTTGCGGAACGCTTCGTGGGGAAGGGTGGCAGGATCGAGACAGGCGACGTGATGGGCTTCGAGCGCAGCGAGCAGATCAGCGCCGTGCGGCTGAAGGATGGCCGCCGCATTGCCGCCGATGAAGTGGTGATCTGCGCGGGCGCGCAATCGGTGAGGCTGGCGAAGATGCTGGGTGAACCAATCCCGCTTGAAACCGAGCGCGGCTATCACACCCAGATCATGGCGCCGGGCATCTCGATGAAACATTCGATCATCTGGCCAGCCCGCGCCTTCATGGTCACGCCTACGGCGGGCGGCATTCGCGTCGGCGGCACGGTGGAAATGGCCGGGCTCGACGCGCCGCCCGATTACCGCCGTTCAAAGGTGACGGTGCGGCGCGCGCAAGAGGCGCTGCCGAATTTGAGGTGCGAAGATTTCACCGAGTGGATGGGCCACCGGCCAGCCTTTCCGGACACGGTTCCCGTCATGTCTGGCTCGGTCAAGACCAAGGGTCTGTACTACGCCACGGGCCACGGGCATCTGGGGCTCACCTATGCCGCCACCAGTGCAAGGCTGATGGCCGACCTGATCACCGGCGCAACACCGCCCATCGACATGCGGCCTTATCGCGTCGATCGCTTCTGAAAGAGGACGCCCATGTGGAACAACAGCCTCGAACTCCTTCTTGTTCATTGTCAGGGCGAGATCGGCAAGGTGATCATCGGCGGCGCGCCGGAGATTCCGGGTGCCACGATCCTCGACAAGATGAACTTCATCAATCATGTCGACGACAGCCTTCGCCGCTTCGTGACGTTCGAGCCGCGCGCGCATGT
>CAYMQH010000046.1:0-1376 GCA_964392525.1 uncultured Aestuariivirga sp. | reverse complement strand
TGGGGAACCATCAAGGCGGACATTGCCTTTGGTGGTGTCTTTTATGCGCTGGTCGATGTCGGGCAGGTGGGCCTGACGATTGAACCCGAAAATGCCCGCGCGCTCGCCGAGGCGGGAATCGCAATCAAGGCCCTGCTGAAGGATCAGGTAAGCGTCAGCCACCCGGATATTCCGGGGCTTGACGAGATTGCTTACGTCATGTTCCGCGACCGCGACCCGGATGGCGCGGTGCGCACCTGCACCACACTGAAGCCGGGCCGGGTGGATCGTTCGCCATGTGGCACCGGCTCCTCCGCCAATCTTGCCGTGCTCCACGCCGGGGGACATGTGCAACCGGGGGATTATCGAATGTCGCGCTCCATCATCGGTGGCACGTTCAAGGCGGAAGTGATCGGTGAAACCACGGTTGGCAACCGCAAGGCCATACTGCCGCGCATCACGGGGCAAGCATGGATCTATGGCCGCGAGGAACTGCGCATGGATGCCGCGGACCCGTTCCCCATTGGCTTCGCACTGTCAGATACGTGGGGTCCGCAAGCGGGGGAACTGGTCTAGATCATGTACAGCCCACTTGCCGGTTCCGGCCTTGGAGACCGTCTGCTAGAACCCAAGTCTGAAGAGGCTTCGGCGGTGAAACATGGTGGCTGATTATCCACGTGACATGAAGGGGTATGGCCGGGCGATCCCAGACCCGAAATGGCCGGGTGGCGCCAATGTGGCGGTGCAGTTCGTCCTCAACTACGAGGAGGGCGGCGAGAACAACGTGCTCCATGGCGATGCCGCCTCCGAAGCCTTCCTGTCCGAAATCGTCGGTGCCCAGCCATGGGTTGGCCAGCGCCACTGGAACATGGAGTCGATCTATGAATATGGCGCGCGGGCCGGTTTCTGGCGGCTGTGGCGCATGTTCACTGAGCGGAGAGTCCCGCTTACCATCTATGGCGTCGCCCATGCGCTGATGCGCTCGCCGGAACAGGTGCAGGCGATGAAGGAAGCCGGCTGGGAAATCGCCAGCCATGGGCTCAAATGGGTCGAGCACAAGGACATGCCGGAAGAGGAGGAACGCCACCAGATTGCCGAGGCTATCCGCATTCACACGGATGTGACCGGTGAAAGGCCGCTTGGCTGGTACACCGGCCGCTGCTCGATGAACACCACCAGGCTGGTGATGGAGGAGGGCGGTTTCCTCTATTCCTCCGACGACTATTCAGACGATCTTCCCTATTTCCTCAACAAGCCGGATGGCGACAAGCACCTCATCATTCCCTACACGCTTGATGCCAATGACATGCGCTTCGCGACGCCGCAGGGCTTCAACACGGGTGAGCACTTCTACCAGTACCTGAAGGACAGCTTCGATTGCCTTTATGAAGAAGGCC
>CAYMQH010000045.1:16437-24000 GCA_964392525.1 uncultured Aestuariivirga sp. | reverse complement strand
GATACCGCCCCCAATTCGCCAGCCAGTTTCCAGGGATATCTTTTCAAAGTTTGAGGAGTTTCACAGAGCCATTGATCTCCGGGATGCCAAAGGTCTGGGCGCCTTATAGCTGACATTTTGAGATTTGCCCGAACCTCGCCCTCAGCGTAGTGAGCGAACGGCGGTTTGCATCAACAGGGCAATCATGCCGTCGAGACTCTACCCCCGGCGGATCAAACGGGGCTCACACCACATGCCGCCTGATCACGGTCGAACGCCACGTGGGAAATCGTTAGCGCATCCAACCCGCACACCAATGCCGATCTTCGCATGGCCTGGGTCGACCGCGAGACGGTCTCCCGGTCAAGAGACGGCTGACAGACGGAGGGCGGGAGCAGCACGATGTCCTCGCGGAATACTGCCCTCGGGCACGTCACCCTACAGGGCCAACCTGACGGTTGCTTCCGCGAGGGAGGCGCTGATCTCCTCGATGGCGCTGTATTGCGCCAGCAGATCAGCTGCCTTGAACTTTGCCGGACCGCGCACAAGATCGTGGATACGCCGGGATGACAAATGCCAGGTGGGAAAGCCGGAGTTCAACTCGAGAACGAAAAGCCTGTTTGTTTCGGCCTCGCGGACGATGTCGATTCCGAACGTGGGCGTGAAGGTCAGTCCCCGGGCGATTGAGAGGGCCAGCGCGTAAACTTCATCGTCGTGGACGATCCTCAACTCGCGTGGCTGGCCATTCGAGGTGATGTTCACACCCTCCGAGCCGATCCTGGCGGCAGAAAACCGGCGCGGCTCCAGGGTGGCGGAATGATAGATGTAAGTTACCTTGTCCAATACCGTCATCGCCCGGTAGCTGTTCAGAATGCGGCCTGTGTCGATCCATTGCTGGGCGAGCATGGCGGGCCCATTGTCGGGAAATCCAGTGTTGTCCTTCAGCATCCGGGACAGCTCAGCCGTCTGCATGAGACGGATGTTGAGGCCGCCACGGCCACCAGCCGGCTTCAACACGATGAGCGGCCCCCAATCCGCCTCGTCCAGGCTTGCGTTCCGGTGCAGCAACAGGGTTCGCGGTACAGGAAACCCACGGCTGTGGAGGAGGCGCATTTCCTCCGCCTTCGAAACATGCTCCCCGAAATACCGGTAACCGCGCAGGTTCGATTGCAGCACGAGCGGGACGGGGCTGAACATCAGCGTGGGCTTTGACGCAAAGCTTCGCCACAAGGGCTGGTCCACATCTATATCGATATGGATTGGCATCACGCCAACATCGTTGTTCTCCACCCGATAAAGGTCCTGTGGAGAGAGAGTGATGCTGTAGACCTGTGTCTCGATGTCAGGGTTGATACGGCTGACGGCAGCGCGGATAGCCTCGAAATCCGCAATATCCTGGAGGCCGTGGGTCTGGAACAGCAGAAGATGATAAGCGGCCATTGAAACTCCCGATGTTGGGCCCGATCCACACAAAGCCGCTGTAGCGGCACTCCGCCGGTTCCTCACATGCCGTTCGATGGCGAGCTGCCATCCAGCCGGCGGCCATCGCGGTTATGGCCCATACCACTCCGTTCCACACTGCAGTCAATGCAACAGAGCGCATCAAGCAGTGCTTGGACCTTCTCGGCATCCAATTCAAGCAAGTCCGGATTTTCAGGCTGTGGCAGTTGGACCGCGCTGTTCTCACCGATCTTGCCGAGAGAGGCGCTGCACCAGAATCCGTGCTCAGTTCCTCCAACAAGCAGACCACCATGTGCAGACACCGGGAGTAGAGCGTCTTGTAGTAGAGCTGGCGGGCAGACATTTCATAAGCATACCAGATCGCCTGACCCATGTTCCCCAGATGGCGGAATGGGTCGGGGTTCACGATCGTGTTGAGGTAGCCGTGACGAGGATACCATTTCCAGATCACAGTGACGTTGTGAATGCCCCGCAGCGTCAGACAATTCCTGCACTGCCCAGCACTGGCCCGCCGCAGGACGATGATTGAGGCGTGTCGCACCATCGCTTGGCGCCACAAGTTCCCGACCAGCTCCCACTTGGCAAGCGTGAGATTTGTTTCGGCATAGGCGGGCAGCGCCAGACTCTTCGCGAAGCGCGCAGCATGGAAATCGCGCCAGCCATCGGCTGCCGGTGCGCCCGGCGCTGATGGTGAAGTCGTAGCGGTAACTCATCTCAGGTTTTCACCACGTTTTCCGTTTGCCCCCGACTGCGGCGCGCGCCGCAATGGAACAAGGATAACCGAAAGTAGGCGCCAGCATCTCAGAAAGTAAAAAGCCCGGGGCAACCCCCGGGCTTTTCTGTTGTTTTCCTTTTGTGAGGTCAGAGGCCGAACTTGAAGCCGACGCTGACGGCGTAGTCCGTGGCATCCTCGTCGAACTGGCTCACAAAACCATCAAGCATGATCTGCTTGTTGTCGTCGATCATGTAGTAGACGCCAGCGGCTCCCGTAACGCGCCAGTCGTAGGGCGCGTAGTTGCTCTTGTAGGAGTCGCTGCCGAAGTCTCCCTTAACCGTGAAGTTGTCCACGTCGTAGGAGAAGTCGTGCTCCAGGCCAACGCCCAGGTGGTAGCCCACGTCCTGGGATACCATGCCGTCCATGCGCAGGCCGAGGATGCCGGTGACCTGAGAGACACCGAAGGAGTCGTAGGAGAACGGATCTTCCACCGCGCCGGACTTGCCACTCTCGCTGAAGCTGTCGCGCTCCGACTTCGTGGCAGCCAGTCCGATGTACGGCGTCAGCAGGGTCTCACCGACCACCTTGTAGCCCCAGCCGATCTGACCGGCGACGCCGTAGGTGTTGATGCCCGCATCAGCCGACACGTTCTTGGCCGTACCGATCAGGTTAGCGCGGATGAAGTCCGCGCTGCCGTGCTGGTAGGCAGCCGCAATGCGTGCCTGCAACCCGCTGCCATCCGGCAGGTCGGCGTAGCCGATGAAGGCACCGAGCATTGGCATGTAGCCAAGGTTATCGATTGCATCGAAGTCGTTGCTATCGGCCCGGAAGTCCACGAAGGCACCGACCCTCACATTGTCGCCAAGACGCTTGGCGCCCATGATCACGCCGCCCAGTTCCGAGGACTCTCCGGAGACGCCGTAGGCGGAGCCGAAGTTCGCGTAGCGGACATTACCGCCCACGCAGATCCCGTTTTCATCGAACAGGTTGCAGTCGTAAGTCATCAGCGCATAGCGCATCAGGATGTTGTTCTGATCGAGCAGGAACTGCAGCGGTGCCGCAACATCAGCCCCGTAGTTCCACAGCCTCAGATCCCAGCTCGTGTCAGGAGCATCCGGATCGCGCCAGCTGCTGTTGTCAACAGCCGCCAGAACACCCTTGGCTGCCTTGAACACCACCGTTTCATTGGTGATGTCGTCGGCGTCAACACCGGTGATCACATTGGCGTAGGTTCGCGTCGAGTAGTCCTTGCTCAGATTGCTGACGCCAACCGTCATCTCCTGTGCGCTTCCGGAGCTGCCGACGGCCAGCTGGCCGTAGCTTGTCGCGGAATTCAGGACGATGTCGTAGGTATCCGGCAGGTCGCCGAAGTAGGAGAGCGCGGCCGTCGAACCACCTTGTGAGTTGGTCAGCGACTGGATGATACCGCCATCGTTGCGGATACCGTAATTGGTGCCACCGGCGCCGCTGACGATCTGCCCCAAGTTCACGATTGCCGACGTGCCACCGGTCACGAGGATACCAGCACCGGCCGTGAAGCCGTCGCCGCCCTGGATGAGGCCGTGGTTGTTCACGGCGTTGGTGCCGCCCGTCAGCTCGATGCCCGCGCCGCCATTGCCACCCGCGCCCGTTGCACCGTCGGAACTGCCCGCGATGTTGAGGCCGCCTGTGCCACCCAAGCCACCAGTACCGCCAGCGCCACCGGAGCCGCCGAGGCCGCCAAAGCCGCCGGAACCACCCGAACCACCAAGGCCGCCAAAGCCGCCGGAACCACCCGAACCGCCGAGGCCGCCGGAACCGCCAGAACCACCCGAGCCCCCGACCCCTCCGACGCCGCCAAGGCCGCCAGATCCGCCGCTGCCACCAAGGCCGCCCGTGCCGCCGGTCACACCACCAGCACCGCCTGCGCCACCTGCGCCGCCAATGCCGCCTGTGCCGCCTGCGCCACCTGTGCTACCTGCGCCGCCTGCGCCGCCTGCGCCGCCCGCACCTGTGGCGCCGGCACCGCCGGTACCGCCTGCGCCGCCTGTACCGCCTGCGCCACCGATGCCGCCAGTGCCACCGGTGCCACCGAAGCCACCCGGACCACCGATACCACCAGCGCCGCCGGCACCGGCCGCGCCACCTGCGCCACCAGCGCCACCGTCGCCACCTGTGCCGCCCGTGCCGCCCGTACCGCCTACGCCGCCGATACCGCCGGTACCACCAGCGCCGCCGATGCTACCAGAAGCCCCAAGGCCAGAGGTACCAGTCGCTCCGGATGATCCAACACTACCGCTCAAGCCCGAATTGCCAGCGCTGCCCGATACGCCGGTCTGACCTGACAAGCCGGCGGTACCCGTGGTACCTGCACCACCCCCCGCTCCCGCTGGGCCAGAATTACCTGCCGCCCCGGTCGAACCCGCGGCGCCAGACGTTCCCGACGCGCCAGCCGATCCAGATGCGCCGGCGCTGGAAGATCCAGACGCGCCAGCCGAACCGGTTGCGCCAAACACGCCGGACGTGGAGCCAATAGAGCCCGCACTGCCAGAAGCACCCGTGGCGCCCGCCGAGCCCGTGGCCCCGGAGCCACCGCTCAGGCCGCTCCCGCCATTGACACCCGACGCGCCGGCAAACCCTGAGTTACCGAGGCCACCGGAGGCGCCAGACGCACCTGCCGCGCCGGTCGAACCTGCAGCGCCAGTTGCGCCCAGGAGGCCGCTATTGCCGGCAAAACCGGATCCGCCCGCGAGACCGGAAAGTCCGGACGATCCCGCGCTTCCGAGACCACCCGTTCCGCCTTGACCGGCGCCAGGCCCCGTCTGGCCAGTCGCAGCAAGACCAGCCGAGCCGCCGAGGCCACCATTTCCGCCGATGATTGTCCCATAGTTGCTGATGGTCAGGTCAGAACCGATAATGCCAGCTCCGCCATTGCCACCAAATCCGCCGGCACCGCCATTACCGCCGATGCCGCCCGTGCCACCGGATCCGCCGATGCCACCGAACCCACCGGCACCACCGGTTCCGCCGAAGCCACCCACACCGCCGGAGCCGCCCGTACCGCCCGTGCCGCCCGTGCCGCCCGTGCCGCCCGTGCCGCCGTAGCCACCGTCACCGCCAGAGCCACCGACGCCGCCAACACCACCGGTACCGCCAGTTCCGCCCGTACCGCCAGATCCACCGCTGCCGCCTGCTCCAGCCGCACCGCCGGTACCACCCGTACCGCCAACGCCGCCCGAGCCACCGGTTCCGCCTACCCCGCCATCACCGCCGGTTCCGCCGAAACCACCAGAGCCGCCCGTACCGCTATAACCTCCTGCGCCGCCAAAGCCACCGGTGCCGCCCACGCCGCCGGTGCCGCCAGCTCCGCCGGCGCCACCAATACCGCCAGCGCCACCCGTGCCACCTCGGCCACCCGTGCCGCCCGTGCCGCCCGTGCCGCCCGTGCCGCCTAGGCCGCCGGTTCCACCGATACCACCAGTGCCGCCGGCACCGCCGGTACCGCCGACGCCGCCACCTCCGCCAGCACCGCCGGCAGACCCGGAATCACCGTCGCCGCCAGTGCCGCCGGTTCCGCCGACGCCACCAGTGCCGCCTGCACCGCCGGCACCGCCGGTTCCGCCATCACCGCCAGTGCCGCCGACACCGCCGGTGCCGCCCGTTCCGCCGGTGGCGCCTGTGCCACCTACGCCGCCGGTGCCACCCGTGCCGCCAAGACCGCCATTACCGCCTGTGCCACCCACACCGCCGGTGCCGCCGATGCCGCCTGTGCCGCCTGTACCGCCGAGACCACCCGTGCCGCCTGTGCCGCCGGTGCCGCCGAGACCACCCGTGCCGCCAACGCCACCCGTGCCGCCAACGCCACCCGTGCCGCCGAGGCCGCCGACGCCACCCGAACCACCGCTACCGCCAACGCCGCCCGTACCGCCGGAGCCGCCATTGCCACCGATGCCACCCGAACCACCGAGGCCGCCGAGGCCGCCGAGGCCACCAAGGCCGCCAACGCCACCCGTGCCGCCCGTACCACCGGAGCCGCCGACGCCGCCTGTGCCGCCAAGACCGCCGATACCACCGGAGCCACCCAGGCCACCGGCGCCACCCGTGCCGCCAAGACCGCCAATGCCGCCGGTACCGCCGATGCCACCATTACCACCAGTGCCACCGATAATTGTTCCGTAGTTTATGATCGACACGCCACTGGCCTCGATACCGGCAACGCCATCGAGACCCGCGCCACCGGTGCCACCATTTCCACCCGCCTGTCCAGCGCCACCATAAGCGCCCGCAAGCCCTGTGGCACCAAGACCACCAACGCTGCCAAAGCCACCGGTGCCACCGAGGCCGCCCGTCTCTCCGCGATTACCCCAGTTTCCGGCAGCGCCAACGCCGCCCGAAGCACCGTCAACACCGGAGCTGCCGGCATTGCCCGCAAGCCCTGAAGCGCCAGCAACGCCCGTCGCGCCAGATGCACCTGCTCCGCCAACAGCGCCCGTGGCACCTGCGCCACCAGATGCGCCCGCAGCACCTGTGGAGCCTGAGGCGCCCACCACACCAGTGGAGCCCGAATTACCAACAGCACCTGTCGTGCCCGCAGTACCAGAACTGCCAACGGCCCCCGAGGCACCCACTGCACCCGCACCGCCAGTTGCACCCGTCGACCCCGCACTACCCGAAGCGCCTGTGGCGCCCGCCGCGCCAGTGGCACCGGTCAAGCCCGAGGCGCCGACCGCACCGGAAGCGCCAGAGGAGCCGACATCCCCCGCAACGCCCGTACCGCCACGGAGGCCCGCGCCACCGCCGCCACCGATGCCACCCAGACCGCCTTCTTCGCTGGAGCCGCTTGCACCGTCCTCACCAGTGACACCCACCGTACCGGTTGGGCCAGCCCTTCCAGTTGCACCGGAAACACCACTGGCCCCGGCCCCACCCGAGCTTCCGGCCGAGCCAGACGCTCCAGACGCGCCCCACAACCCGGCCGCGCCGGACGCACCCGACGCGCCGGCGCTTGCGGGACCCGTCGCCCCATTGGCACCGGCCGTTCCGCTTGCACCAGTGACGCCAGAACCACCCACGTTACCGGAAGCGCCAGCGCCGCCGGTCGCACCAGCTGACCCAGAAGCCCCAGCCACACCCGATGCGCCTGCACTGCCAGAGGCTCCAGCTGTCCCCGCCAAACCAGTAGCGCCGGAGGCGCCAGCTGAGCCCGACGCGCCAGCCGACCCCGAAGCACCTGCCGCACCGACCATCCCACCCGTGGGGGCCGCACCAGCGGCACCCGAGGCACCAGAAGCACCAGAAGCACCAGCAAGGCCATCAACACCGGCAATGCCAGCGCCGCCGGCCGAACCCGTTGAACCGACAGCACCAGATGCGCCAGCACTGCCACTCGCCCCGGCCAAACCATCGGTGCCAACAGTGCCAGACGCACC
>CAYMQH010000045.1:0-16337 GCA_964392525.1 uncultured Aestuariivirga sp. | reverse complement strand
AGCTGGCAGCGTTTTCGGGCGTCAGCGCAACGCCGTTGATAAGTATTTCAGAGACATCAAGTGGCTGGAGATTGGGAAGCTCCTGCGCATTTACCGGAGACGACAGAACGAGAAGGCCTGCACCAAGCGCCGAAAAAGACACGGTATACTTGTAATTGTTGCGCATCTTGCCCATGGCAAAGCCCCTTGAAAAAAGATTCAGATAGTTTCCATTAACCCAGTTCTCGATCATAATCTAGACACAACTTATCTCATTTTTTGCCTGTTTATTCGATAAATTGGAGCAAAGTTACAGCTTTCACAAACTTATGATTGCATACGGCATCAATTGGCTGGAATTACAACCATTTGCTGGATCTGGGTTTTTGAGTAATAGACTTGGCTCGTGCTATTGAAGCTTCACCGTCTCGAACGCGCTGCGCGTAGCAGCTGCCAAAGGTGAATAAAAAAATGGGCATTTCCCCGCAGACAATTTGCTTGTGCATGATCGTCAAGAACGAGTCAGGCGTCATCAGACGCTGCATTGACAGCGTACGCCCCCTGATCAGCCACTGGGTGATCGTGGACACGGGTTCCACCGACGGTACGCAGGACGTCATCAGGGATTACCTGAAGGATCTACCGGGCGAACTTCATGAGCGCCCGTGGCAGGACTTTGCACACAATCGGTCGGAAGCCCTCGCCCTCGCGCGGCCCCATGCGGCGTTTTCGCTGATTATTGACGCCGACGATGCACTCGAAATTCCGCCGGGCTATGAGCTACCGCAGCTCACGGCCGACTGCTACCTGATGGAGATCCGCGACACCCCCCTGCTCTACTGGCGCAGGCAGCTCGTCCGGAATACGCTGACCTGGTTCTACCGCGGCGTTCTCCACGAATTCGTGACCAGCGCCGAACCACATACGACGGACACGCTGCCGATCGGCATGCGCCGCAACCATGACGGCGCAAGGCGAAAAGACCCCTCATGGTTCATGCGCGACGTTGAGGTTCTCGAACGCGCGCTGGCAGTGGAGACGGATCCGTTCCTGAAGTCTCGCTACACCTTTTACCTGGCCCAGAGCTACCGCGACAGCGGCAAGCAAGCCAAGTCGCTCGAATACTACCTTGCCCGCTCGACAATGGGGGGGTGGCATGAGGAAGTCTACGTAAGCCACTACCAGTCAGCGCGTCTGAAGGAGGCACTGGGCTTTCCTGATCAAGACATCTTTCGCAGTTACGAGGAGGCCACAAGCGTTCATCCAGCAAGGGTGGAGGCACGGCATGGCGCCAGCCGCCTGTGCCGGATCAGGGGATATCACGAGAAAGGATATGAGATTGCGAAGGCAGGGCTTGGAAAGCCTCTTCCGACAGACGCGCTGTTTGCCGAGCCCTGGATCTACGAAACCGGTCTTCTGGATGAGTTCGCCGTCAACGCCTACTGGACAGGCCGTCATGCCGAAGTGGTCGAGGCCTGCCTCAAGTTGATCGAGAGCGGCAAACTGGCTGCGGCGGACCTCAAGCGGGTTACCATCAACGCGCGTGCCTCCTGGGATGTCCTGCAGGCCTCAGGCAGACCAAGGAATCTCGGTACTGCTGGCGCAGCTGATTTCATGGCTCAGCACAAGCTCAATTCGCCACGCGATCTCCGCGCCCGCAGAGATCAGAACCCCAAGGTGCTGCTGGCTATCCTCGCCAAGCAGAAACAGGAAATGCTACCGCTCTATCTTGAATGCATCGAGGGGCTCGACTATCCAAAATCCTCCATCGTCCTTTATATCCGGACCAACAACAACACCGACAATACCCTGAACATTCTGCGTGACTGGGTCGCCCGGGTTGGTCACCATTATGCGGGCGTCGAGTTAGATGACCGTGACGTTGAGCAGACGGTTCAGCAGTTTAAGCCCCACGAGTGGAACCAGACACGCTTCAGGGTTCTGGCGCGCATCCGCAACGAGAGCCTTCAACAGACATTGAGGCATGATTGCAGCTTCTATTTCATGTGCGACGTGGACAACTTCATTGCGCCGAACACGTTGCGGGAACTGGTAGCACTGAACCTTCCAATCGTCTCACCGTTCCTTCGCTCGCTTGCCGCGGAAAGGAACTACTCAAACTATCATGCAGAAACAGACGCTAACGGTTACTATAGCGACTGCGACCAGTACTACTGGATGCTCAACCGCTGGATCAAAGGTGTGCTGGAGGTGCCGGTCGTACACTGCGCCTACCTTGTCCGTGCCGATGTTATACAGGACCTGACTTACGAGGACGGCAGCGGACGCGCCGAGTATGTGATCTTTTCCCACAGCGCCCGTAAGTCAAGCATCCCGCAATATCTCGATAATCGCCAGATCTATGGTTACATCGCCTTCGACAAAGACTCCGAAGCGCATGTCGAAGGCGGGACGGACGTGGCGCGCAAGCTGATACGCGCCACCCGGATCACAAGTTAGGTGTTTGATCCCGGGGTTCAATGGTGCAGTTTTCTCCCCAGCAGAGAAGATGGCACGATGGCCCACGTTCTTCATGGTAGCGCCACGGTCAGGCCAGGCTCCGTGAGGCCTTCATGGGATTAGCACATCCAAACGCCACCAACACATTGTAACAACGCGATTTTCAGTGCTCCTTGTCAACATGCAAGCCCTGATTCCCACGGGTTTAGCAGACGCCTTGCAGACACGCCAAACTGGCGAACCAGCCCAGCCCAAGAACTTTGGCATGTGACAGACTTACCGGTTCAGTTAACTTGGGCATATTCTCGAAATCAGGCCTTGGCAGGCATCTCGTGAGTATTGTAGCAAGGCGGTTGATGTCTCAGCATCAATCAAGCAACATGCTATTCGGATATCTATAATGACATTTACATTCCCAACCCTGATTGCTGGACTGGTACTGGTCGGCAGCGTTGGAGGAATTGCATATGCAATCCGGCAGCAGAGCCGTACCCGGACAAGCCTCAAGACGCCGGTCATATCCTCAGAGGCGATCACCATCATCATGTCTTTCGTGGCATTTCTGGCCGTTGCCTATTTGATTGCGCAACTGGCGTGAGGAGCGACAGGCCTGACCGCTCGCGCAAAGCCGGATCCAGGGCAGGTCCGATACGGCCGCCGATGGCCGAGGGACATGACACATCCACTTCATGAGGCCGTTCCGGAAACTGGCGCGGGACAAGCGGTCAGCCAACAGACAAGAGACGACTGATGTCAGACAACTTCCAGACGCGAGCGAACAGCATGACAGCCGTTACCGGCACCGGATCTGAGACACTGGGCCAGATCGGATCACGCACCGGCACAGACAAGACCCTGCATCACAACTATGATTTCTACTATCCGCTCTTCCTTGAACGGTTCAGATCCCTCAGGAACGCGGCCATGCTCGAGATCGGCATCGACCAGGGTGCATCGCTCAAGATGTGGCTTGAGTATTTCCCCCATGCCTTCATCTACGGAGTCGACGTCGGCGTATCCGGCGAGGGGCCCCGTCACAGAGTTTTCCAGACCGATCAGAGTGACTTGCAGGCATTGTCACGGATTACGACAACAGAAGTCCACCATCCGGTTTTCCTCGTGGTCGATGATGGCTCACACATCCCCGGTCATCAGGTTAGCTCCTTCGAACTCCTGTTCAGGGATCTACTCCTGCCGGGCGGGGTGTACATCATCGAGGACGTGGAGGTCTCCTACTGGACCAAAGGAGAGTGCTACGGACACCCCACGCGGCTGGGCTATCGGCATCCTGCCTCCGTGATCGAAGTGTTCAAGCTGATCGCCGATGACCTCAATCAGGAGTTCCTCACCGAGGCAAACAGGCTCGCACAAGACCTCAGGTTCAATGACCGGATATCGAGGCCCACACGAGACCTGATCAGCTCGGTGACGTTTGCGCGCAACTGCATCATCATCACAAAAAAGACTGCGGCGGAATACGCCCAGCCCAACCGGCGGTACAGATTTGCCAACCGGCTGTGAACGCGAGGTACTTCACCGAGCTGGATAAGGCGAGCGCCTGAAACGCCGTCAACCATCCGCCCCATGACACCTCTTGTACCGCTTTCCCGAGCCGCACGGGCAGAGGCTGCTGCGCAGGGGGGTTCGGTAGCGCGTATCCCATGTCGGCAGGGATTCGGGAGATGAATTGCGGTCCATCAGGCTGAGGGTCTGCCGCAGAAACTCCGCTTGCGGCCAGACGCGGATCGAATTGAGTGCTCGGCGCTCCAGCATCTCCCGCTCATTGTCGTCCGCCACCAGCCGCTTGCAGGTTTGGGCGAGTTTCTCGAACGGAACAGCCGCAATGCCAGACAGGAAGCGCTCCTCCACGAAGGTGCCGGGGCCAACCTCGGAAACCACGGCCTTGCTGTTGCTCATGAGGTAAAACACCCTCACAACCTCGAAAATATGCTGATCATAGAAATGCATGTTGAGGATTACTTTTGAACGCGCAATTTCGGCATCCCGCTCGCCAGCATACACACCGAACAATGTCTTGACGTTGAGGCCATCTGCACGAAGCTGCTCGATGACCGACAATCTCCTGTCATTCAGGCTTCCGTAGAACAGGACATCGATGTCCTGCAGGGAGGGCTTCGGTATCCGGCCCAGCTCGGGCTGATAGCCGATCTTGAGAAGCGCGATGTTGGTAATGCCCTGCTTGCTGAGGCTCTCGATGTTCCTCTCGTTGTAGTCCCACACGAAGTATGTCCGCGCCAGATCCGTGATGAGTTTTGACCACTGGGTATTCTGACTCGAAAACAACTGTTCCGTATTCAGTATAATGGTCGATCTGGGAAAGCCGATCGGCGCACCATCCTGTAGCAGATGACTTCCGATCACGATGTTGCGGCGGCCCGTATCGATCTTGTTGCGGCTCAGTGAACAGGGCAGGCCCAGGGCTGTGAAGGCATGCAGCAGCAATTCGCTGACTTCATCGAAGGCCTGAGAGTGCGGGTAACCCTCGGGGTGAATGACGTTTATGTTATACATTGCGGTTTCCCAAGATGCGGTGCCGGACCATGACTGCATCAGCTGCCCTGTTCCCGCCCCCCGGCTCATGTGAGGCTGATGGCCGGATGGATCGGTACAGGAGTTTGGCAACTGTTCCAGCCCATTCCGCCACAGACCGTTGTTGCGTTGCCGTCATTGGGCCATTCCTCCCTCTTCAGCAAGGCCCCGTCAAGGCTCAAGCGGCCGCCCGCCTGAGCCTGGGGAACAAAACCGCTCGCTGATGGCGTTCAGGCGCGCGGGCCAGCTTGTGCGGCAGACAGCGCGGCGGACTCGGCGCGGATGCGGATCAGAAGAACGGCCGCATTGAGGATGGAGAAGACCAGCGCATACCAGCCAAGGCCAAGGCAAAGCGGTAGAACAGCAATTTCGCCCGCCACCACGGCATAGTTGGGATGAGACAGAAAACGGTAGGGTCCGGTGCTCACCAGCGGCGCGCCGGGCAGCACCAGAATACGGGTCGTCCAGCGCCGTCCCAGCGTGATGAGAACCCAGGCACGCAACAACTGAAGCCCGATGAACACTGCAAGCCATACGGGCGACACGGCCTCTGACCACCCCAGCAGCCAGAGGCCCGCAAGCCAGGCCGCGTGCAGCGCGACGATCAGCGGATAGTGACCGGGTGAATGTTCCACCGCGCCTTGCGCGAGGAGGCGGCGAGTGTTGCGCCGCGCCCACCACAACTCGATGAGACGCGCCAGCGTGACGAAGCTGAGAAGCAGGATCGCCGGGGTCATGTGGGCACCCGCAAGGTGGCGATGTTGGCGCTGAAGCCTGGCCCCATCGCGGTGAGAAGCGTGCGGCTTGGCAGGCCCGTCTTGAGGGCGCGCTCGAGCACGAAGAAGACGGTGGGAGCGGACATGTTGCCATATTCGGAAAGCACGGCACGCTCATCGGCAAGGTGGCCGCGCGGCAGTGCCAGGGCATGCTCCAGCGCGGCGACGACCTTCGCGCCACCGGGATGGCAGACGAAGCGGCCGATATCATCCAGCGTCAGCCCGGCGTTGGCAAGCGTGTCGCGGACCATCGGCCCGAAATGCTCTTCTGCAAAGGGCGGAATGGACCGGTCGAAGATGACGCCGAGCCCTTCCGGATCGACCGACCAGCCCATGATGTCGAGCGTATCGGGCCACATGTGCTGACCCGATGTTTCAACTTCGACAGCCTCGCCCTCTCCGGTGCGCAGAACGCAGGCCGCTGCGCCATCGCCGAACAAGGCGCTGGCGACGATATTCGCCTTTGTCACCTGATCCGGCCGGAACGACAGGGTGCAGGTCTCGACGACCGCCAGAAGCACGACCGCGCCCGGCCGCGACTGGGCGAGCCGCGCGGCGATCGACAAGCCGGCAACACCACCGGCGCAACCAAGTCCGAAGACCGGCACCCGCTCGATGCCGGGCCGGAAACCCAGCTCCGTTGCAACCCGCGCCTCCAGGCTCGGCGTCGCGATTCCGGTCGACGACACGGTGACCACGGTATCAACCGATGCAGCGCTGAGCCCCGCCGCGTCCAACGCCTTGCGTGCCGCGGCAACAAAAAGAGCAGAGGCACCGTCCAGATAGGCCTCCGTCCGCTCACGCCAGCCGAGGGGTTGAAGATACCACTCCATCGGCTTCACAGACCGGCGCCGTTCAATACCGGAGTTGACGAAGACACCGGCGATCCTGTCGAAACCCGGGAAGCGCTCCGCGAAGACTTCCCTGGCGAGGGCGGCCGCATCACCCTGTTCGATGGCATGGGGCGGAACCGCCGTCGCAACGGATATAATTTGCGCCTTCTGCAACATTTGCTTGCGTTCCGACCATCGGTTGTTTGCGACTGACTGAATTACGCACCGAACCGGCAACAGATCATGGGCAAAGCCGGTTACCCAGACGAGCGATCACAACGGGGAAACACGGCACAGGCAATCCCATGGGCGCTTCCCTTCGTATACCGCAGGCTACAACAGGGAGAGCAGACATGAAGACGACACTGACAGCAGCGGCCTTGCTGATCGCCATCAGCAGCCAGGTATTCGCGGGAACAGCCGCGACGGGCGAGCAGATCACGGCGGCGATTTCCGGCAACACCGTTCAGGGCAGCATGATCGCCGCCGGTGCCTACACCGAGTTCTATGGCGCCGATGGCGTGATCAAGGGCAAGGACTATACAGGAAAGTGGCGCGTCAACGCCGACACCATGTGCTTCCAGTACGGCCAGGATCCCGAAGCCTGCTGGCAGGTGAAGCTTGATGGCGATCAGGTGACATGGGTGAAGGATGGCAAGGACGATGGTACGGGCACCATCGTGAAGGGCAATCCCAACAACTTCTGATCCCACACGACGGACGATCATGAACCGCAGCGCCGCGAGGCAGGGCGCTGCGGCTCATGAAACCTGATTTTCAGGCACCCTTCAGCGACGGCGGGCGGGCATCAAGCCATGTGCCGCCTTGCGCAGCGGAGTCGACCGCTGTCCTGATCGCGGCAATCGAGCGCAGGCCATCCTCCGCAGTCGGATAGTGACAGGCAACGGGGTCCGGTGCCCGCCCTTCACGGCGCGCTGTGATCACATCCGCAAGGTCTGCATAGAGATTGGCGAAGGCGACCAGCATGCCTTCGGAATGCCCGGTTGCGATGCGCGTTGCGCGTTCGGCTTCACGGGAATCCGCACTGCCGCGCTCGATCACTTCGGTGCGGCCATTGACCGGCGTCCAGTAAAGCTGGTCTGGCCATTGCTGCGCCCAGCGCAGCCCGCCCTTCTCGCCGAAGACTCGGATGTTCAGGCCATGGAAGCTTCCGACGGCAACTGAACTGGTCCACAGCCGGACGGTCGCCCCGCCATCCATCCGGGCATTCACCATCGCGTCATCTTCCAGCTTGCGGCTGGCAATCGCCGAAACGAAATCGGATGACAGCTCGCGGGCATTCTGGCCGGACACAAAGCTTGCCATGTGCAGGGCATGGATGCCGCAGTCGGCGAACTGCCCCGATATGCCCGCCTGCGCCGGATCATAACGCCAGCGCATGCGCGGATTATCGGCATCGGCCGCATCGGCGTGGAAGCCATGGGAGAATTCGACCACGATGAGACGGATCCTCCCGAGATCGCCGCGCGCCACCATGGCCCGCATGTGGCGCACCAGGGGATAACCCGTATATCCGTAATTGACGGCGCAGATCGTACCGGTGCGCCGCGCGGTCGCGGCGATGTCCTCGGCCTCCTCCACCGTGACCGTCATCGGTTTCTCGCAGAGCACATGGATGCCCGCTTCGAGAAATGCCTTGGTGATGGCATAGTGGGTTGCGTTGGGGGTTGCGACGGTGACGAGGTCAACACGGTCGGCACGGTTGCGTTCGCCCGCGAGCATTTCCTGCCAGTCGCCATAGGCCCGCGCCGGATCGATGCCGATGCGCTGCGCGAAGTCCCGGCCCTTGACCGGATCGGCGTCGAGCGCGCCGGCCGCCATGGTGTACCGGCCGTCGATTGCGGCGCTGATGCGGTGTGCAGGGCCGATCTGGCTCCCCTCGCCGCCGCCGATCATGCCCCAGTTCAGTCGCGCCATGTCAATATCCGTCAGTTGAAGCCAATCGAGGAGAGATAGAGCCGGTTCGCTCGCGCATCATCCACCGGCGAGGTGGGGCCGGCGGGATCGCAGTCCTGTTCCACCGTGCACCAGCCATCATAACCGCTTTGCAGCAGCAGCTCGCGGACTGCCGGGAAATCAGTGACGCCCTTGCCGAGATTGCAGAAGATGCCCTGCGCGCAGGCATCATAGAAGCCGGTGCGCCTCGCCACCACATCGGCCTTCACCACAGGATCGATGTCCTTGAAGTGAACATAGGCGACGCGCGCCATGTGGCGCTTGAGGAATGCCACGGGGTCAAAGCCGGCATAATGCGAATGCCCCGTGTCAAGGCAGATCTTGAGGAGCGAAGCATCGATCTCGGCGAGCAAGCGCTCGATCTCGGGCTCGAAGTCGATGAAGCCAGCCGCATGGGGATGAACCGACACGGTGAGGCCATACTCGGTGCTGCCCATTTGGGCGATGTCGCGGAAGCGGCCCGCGAAGGCGCGCCACTCCGCCCCGTCCATCTGGCAGGCTTCGTCCGGCCGCCCCGCGGTTGGCGCGCGGCGCGGCGAAATGGAATCGATCAGCACCAGATGGCGCGCGCCATGCGCCACCAGCGCCCGGCAGGTGCGGATGGCGGCATCCTTCACCTCCTCCCACTTGCCGGGATCATGGAAGGGCCGAAACACGACGCCGCCGATCAGCGTGAGGCCCCGCGCCTCCAGGGCCGGGCCAAGCACGGCGGGGTCTTCCGGCATGAAGCCGATGGGTCCGAGTTCGATGCCGCCATAACCTGCGGCGCGGCACTCATCGAGTACCCGCTGCCAGGAGGGATTGCGCGGATCATCCGCAAACTCCACGCCCCAGGAACAGGGTGCATTTCCGATCCGGATGGTCACGTTTCCTCCACCACATTTTCCACCTCGACCCAGCCGCGGGCGCGGTGCGATTGCCAGGCGGCCTCGATGATCTGATTGACCAGCAAACCATCCTCGAAACTTGGCCAGCGGGATGTGCCCGCCGCGATGGCTTCAAGAAAGTCACGCGCCTCTATAATGATCTGGTCCTGATAGCCGGTGCCGTGGCCAGGCCCCAGGCAGAAGGCCTTGTAGTCCGGGTGATCGGGCCCCGTCAGAATCTTGGTGAACCCCTGCCGCCCGGCGGGCGCATCCGACCTGTAGACCCACAATGCGTTCTGGTCTTCCTGGTCGAAGCGCAAGGCGCCCCTGGTACCGAAGATATCATAGGCATAGCCCATCTTGCGGCCCGTGGCGGTGCGGCTGATGAGCAGATGTCCCATCGCACCATTGGCAAAGCGGCACATCATCTGGGCCTGATCATCATTGGTCACGGGCTCGGGGCCTGCAGTGGAAGGCCGCGTCGCATAGACCGTGCCGATATCGGCGCACAGGCTGTGGATGGGGCCAGCCAGCGCCAGCGCGGCATTGATGATGTGGGGTGCAAGATCGCCGAGATTGCCGTTGGACTTGCCGCGCGTCCGCCATGATGCGGGCATTGCCGGGTCAGCGCAGAAGTCCTCGGTGTGCTCGCCCCTGAACCATGTGATCTCGCCGATCTCGCCGGCAGCGATGATCTGGCGGGCCAGTTGCGAGGCAGGGGTGCGGATATAGTTGAAACCCGTCATGTGGACACGGCCGCTGCGCCGGGCCGCCGCCAGCATCTCATGGCTGTCGGACAGCCCGAGCCCCAGCGGCTTCTCGCAGAACACATGCTTTCCCGCGGCGAAGGCGGCGATGGCGATATCCTTGTGGGTGGCCTGCGGGCTGGCGATCACCACCGCGCCGACCGCCGGGTCGGCAACCACATCGCGCCAGTCATCCGTGGCGCGGGCAAAGCCGAACTGGCGCGCCTTGTCGCGCGCACCGTCGAGCGTGGTGGTGCAGATGATTTCAAGCCGCGGGCGGAGTGCCGTATCGAACACCGGCCCCACGGCGGCCATGGCGACCGCGTGGGCCTTGCCCATGTAGCCACCGCCGATGAGTCCGATACCGATGCTGCTCACCCAGGCCACTCCGCATTGCAAGCGCTTGCAATGCAGCTTAACAATACCTACTCTGCACGGTCAAGAGCAGGCGGAGGAGATGATGGGACACCAGACACGCAGCACCAGGCTGACGCTCGCACAGGCCATCGTGCGGCACCTCGCCAATCAGTTCATCGAGATTGATGGCATGCGCCAGCGCCTGTGTGGCGGCGGCTTCGCGATCTTTGGACATGGCAACGTGATCTGCCTCGGCGAAGCCCTCCATGAATACCGCAGGGAACTGCCGTTGTGGCGCGGCCAGAACGAGCAGTCCATGGCGCTTGCTGCTGCCGCCTATGCCAAGCAGACGCTGCGCCGCCGCTTCATGTTCGCAAGTGCATCCGCCGGCCCCGGCACCACCAACATGGTGACGGCCGCCGCGGTTGCCCACACCAACAGGCTTCCCCTGCTCTTCCTCTGCGGCGACACCTACGCAAGCCGCCTGCCCGACCCCGTGCTCCAGCAGGTCGAGCATTTCGGCGACCCGACCCTATCGGTCAACGACGCCTTCAAGAGCGTCAGCCGCTACTGGGACCGGATCACCCATCCCGCGCAGATCATCCAGTCGCTGCCGCGCGCCATCGAGACCATGCTGGACCCCGCCGATTGCGGACCGGCCTTTCTTGGCCTTCCGCAGGATGTGCAGGGCTGGAGCTTCGACTATCCCGACGAATTCTTCGCCGAACGCCTGCACAGGATCCGCCGCCAGGCGCCGGACACGGGCGAGGTTGCGGCCGCTGCCGAAGCCATCGCGGCGGCACAGCGCCCGCTCATCATCGCGGGCGGCGGCGTTCAGTATTCGGGGGCTGCAGCTGCACTTCAGGATTTCGCCGAGCGCCACAACATCCCCGTCGTCGAGACCATCGCCGGGCGGGCCAATCTGGTGCATGGCCACCGGCTGAACATCGGCCCGGTCGGGGTGACAGGATCCAATTCGGCCAATGCCATGGCGGCCCAGGCGGACTGCATCATCGCCATCGGCACGCGTCTTCAGGACTTCACCACCGGATCATGGACAGCCTTCGACCGCGACGCGCGGATCGTCAGCCTCAACGTTGCGCGCTTCGATGCCTGCAAGCACATGGCCCTGCCGGTGATTGGCGATGCACTGCTCTCGCTTGAACATCTGTCCGGAGCGCTTGCGGGCTTCTCGGCCGATCCGTCATGGACCACCAGGGCTGATGCAGAACGCCGCGCCTGGGACCGTTATGTGGACATCAACACCAGCCCAACCACGGAGGCTGGCACCAACCGCCCCATGTCCTACGCGCAGGTGATCGGCGCGGTGAACCGGCTCTGCCACCCGCGCGACCGCATCGTCGCCGCGGCGGGCGGGCTTCCGGCCGAAGTCGCCGCCAACTGGCGGACCCTCTCTCCGGGCTCGGTCGATGTGGAGTTCGGCTATTCCTGCATGGGCTATGAAATCGCCGGAGGCTGGGGGGCGCGCATCGCGCAGATGGAAACCGAGCCTGAGCGCGACACCATCGTGTTCACTGGCGACGGTTCCTACCTGATGATGAATTCCGACATCTACTCATCGGTGCTCACAGGGCGCAAGCTGATCATCATCGTCTGTGACAATGGCGGCTTCGCGGTCATCAACAAGCTGCAGGGCAACACAGGCAATGCGCCCTTCAACAACCTGATCGCGGATTGCAACATCGAGGTTGCCCCCTTCGCCGTCGATTTCGCGGCCCATGCCCGCGCCATGGGTGCGGCGGCGGAAGACGTGCGCTCGATCGACGAATTCGCCGAAGCCTTCGCCCGCGCCAAGGCGGCCAAGACGACAGCGGTGATCTGCCTCAAGGTCGATGCCTTCGAGGGCTGGACGGCGGAGGGCCACGCATGGTGGGAAATCGGTACGCCTTCAGTGTCGAAGCGGCCCGAAGTGATGGCGGCCCATGACGATGTCGAGGCCGGGCGCAGCCGTCAGCGGCCGGGTATCTGAGGCCATGTTCGCACCGCTCCGCACCAGCCGCTTCCTCGTGCTCGGCCGGGCGGGCATGGACCTCTACGCCGATCCGCCGGGCGAGCATGTCGAACACGCCGCCAGCTTCAGTTCCGCACTGGGCGGCTCGGCGGCAAACATCGCCGTGGGAATCGTGAAACTTGGTGGCACGGCCGCACTTCTCACGACGCTCTCGGATGATGCAGTCGGCCGCTTCGTGCTCAACGAACTTGGCCGATATGGCGTGGACCGGACACATGTTGGCCTGGTACGCGGCGAAGTGCGCACATCGCTCGCCGTGGTCGAGACGCGGCTGGAGAATTGCCAGTCCGTCATCTACCGAAACGGCGCTGCCGACTTCCTGCTTTCAACCGCTGATGTGGCCGGCATTGATCTCAGCCTCTATGGCGCATTGATCGTCACCGGCACAGCACTGGCCGCCGAGCCCTCGCGCTCGGCAACGCTGCTTGCAATCGGGCGGGCGAAAACCCAGGGCCTACCGGTGATTTTTGATGCGGATTACCGGCCCTACTCCTGGCCCAGCGCGCGCGAAGCCGGCGAGATGACGCTGCATGTGGCCCAGGGCAGCAGCCTGGTGATTGCCAATGACGTGGAATTCGACGTGATGGCGGGTGGAACCGGCGGCCTCGATCTCGCCCGCGGGCTCGCCGCCAGCGTGCCCGCCGTCGTTTACAAGATGGGTGAGCGCGGCTCCATTACCTTTGAAGGCGCGCAGGCCTTCACGACGGATGTGGATCAAGTCGCAGCCTTGAAGCCCACGGGCGCGGGCGATGCCTTCCTCGCGGGCCTCGTCACGGGCCTCGCCGCGGGGCTTGACCTTCGCGCGTCCGTGCGGCGCGGCACGGCGGCAGCGGCCATTGTGGTGACGCGCGTCGGCTGTGCGCCCGCCTGCCCCACCGCGCAGGAGCTTGACGATTTCATCCAGCGCCGAACACTGCCCAGCCCATAGCCGAGGAACCGCCATGCATATTCCGCCCCATGACAATGGCAACGTGCCGATCATCGATGTGGACGACGCGCGCGTGCCGCTCAACTACTTCAACATCGTGAAGCTCACGCAGGGGCAGGCTTTCGAATATCAGGTTCCTGGCTACGAGACCGGCATCGTGCCGGCAACCGGCACCATCGACATCGAGGTCGAGGGCGCGGCCTTCCCCGCCATTGGCCAGCGCGGGGCGGATGTATGGGACGGCGAGCCCGAAGGCGTCTATGTGCCGAGTGGTACCAAGGCAAGAATGATCTGCACCTCCGCAACGGCGGAGGTGTTCCTGGCGGGTGCCCGCTTCGCTGGCGTGCTCTCCCCCTTTGCGGTGCGCGCCGCCGACATCGACGTGGTGCAATATGGCTCCGACGACACCAAGACCCACCGCAAGATCAAGCACATTCTCGGCAGCAAATACCGCGACAGGGTGGGCCGGCTCCTGCTCTCCGAACTGTTCACAGTGGGGGCGGGCGGCTGGTCCGGTTTTCCGCCGCACAAGCACGACACCGACCGGCTGCCCAACGAGACGCGCCACGACGAGACCTATAACTTCCGCTTCCGGCCCGCGCATGGCTTCGGCCTGCAGCTGGTGCAGCGCGAGGATGGCAAGATCGGCGATGCCTATCACATCGTGGACGGATCGACGATCATCCTCGACAAGGGGTATCATCCCTGCGTGGCGGCACCCGGCTATGAGATGTATTACTTCACCATCCTCGGCGGGCTCAGCCAGCGGCCGCTGGTGCAGTTCTTCCAGCCGACGCATGCCTATCAGGTCGACACCATTCCCGGCATCAAGGACATGATCGCCAAGTTCAAATGACAGCCGCCACGCTGAAAGAGGTTCTGGAGGACGCGGCGGCGCGCCGCTATGCGGTGGCAGGCCTTGTGGTGCTGGGCTGGGAAGATGCGCTGGCCTTCACGCAAGCCGCCGAGGAAACGGGTCTTCCCATCATCCTGCAGGCCGGCCCCGGCTGCCGCAGGCATACGCCACTGCCGGTTCTTGGCCGCATGTTCCGCCACCTCGCCGATGAAGCGCGTGTGCCGGTGGTCTGCCATATCGACCACGCCACAACGCGCGATGAGTGCATGAGCGGCATCGAGCATGGCTTCACCTCCGTGATGATCGATGGCTCCGCCCTGCCACTGGACAAGAACATCGCATTGACCCGCACCGTCGTTACGGCGGCGCGCGGGGCAGGCATTTCCGTCGAAGGAGAAGTGGGCATCGTGGGCTATGCGGATGGCCGCCCGTCATCACCCACCGCGGCGGCGGACGCATCGCGCTTCGCGCGCGAGACGGAAGTCGATGCGCTGGCCGTCTCGGTTGGCAATGTGCATCTCCAGACCGAAACATTTGACGGGATCGATATGGCGGCGCTGCAAGCCATCGAAGCGGCAACCGATGTGCCGTTGGTGCTGCACGGCGGCAGCGGCATTCCGCCAGAGATCAGGCGCAAGCTGGCTCTCCATCACCGCGTCCGGAAGTTCAACATCGGAACCGAGTTGCGGCAGGCCTTCGGCGCGGCGCTGCGAAAGTCGATTGCCGATCAGCCAGCGAGCTTCGACAGGATTGACCTGCTGCGGCCCACGATCGGCCCCGTTCGGCAGGCCGCCGCCGCGGTCATCGCAAATCTGGGGCCGGACGAAGCGTCGCGCGCTCGATGAGCGCGCATGAGAAGCGCCGGGCAGGCTGCACGGCGTCAGCGCCCTGCTCGACCATACTGGCGATCATGTCCACGGCGGTGCAGATGATGTCGCCGATGGGCTGGCGGATGGTGGTCAGGCGGTAGGCGGGCCATGCCGCCATGGCGATGTCGTTGAAACCGAGCACGCCAATCTGCCCCGGCACGCGGACCCCGGCTTCCGTGCAGGCGTCGAGTGCACCGATAGCCAGGATGTCGTCACCGCAGGCGATGGCATCGAAGCGCCCGTCGGCCATCAGGCCCCGCATCAGCATCTGGCCCGACTCATGGTCATAGGAGGGCGCGAACACGGCAGTCACAGGCGAAAGCCCGTGCCGTGCAAGGCCCGCCTTCAACCCCGCGAGGCGGTCGACAGTGGAGGTGGCGGCCTTGGGGCCGCCGAGAAAGGCGATCTTGCGGTAGCCGCGCGCAACCAGTGCTTCGGCGGCAAGACGGCCACCCTGCACATTGTCGGCGCCAACGACAGCCCCGCCCCGCGCCTGGCGCGCGCGGCCAAAGGCATGGACCAACGGCAGGCCTGCCGCCTGGCAGCCCGTGATCAGTCCCCGCGGCAACGTCGAGGAAGCAATGATCACGCCATCCACGTTGTATTGCAGCAGCATGTCGAGCGCGAGCGAGGCATCTGTCGTGCCTGACAGATTTGCCAGCAGGGGCCGGAACCCGCGCTGCTGCAGCAAACGCGTGAACAGATCGAAGATGTCCATGAAGGCGGGATTGCCGAAGTTGTTGGACACCAATCCCACCAGCTTGGTGCGGCCCGTCATCAGGCTCCGGGCCAGCAGGTTCGGGCGGTAGCCAAGCTCCCCGGCGGCCCGCAGCACGCGTTCCCGCGTTGCGGGCGCAACGCTCGCCCCCTTGGTGAAGGTCCGCGACACCGCAGAGACGGACACACCAGCGCGCGCCGCCACCTCGCGGGCCGTCAGGCGCTGCAGCGGATTGCGGGGAGGTTCTGCGGTCACATCCAGATTGCCGTTAGACTGTTCCTTGCATAGCGGCAGGTGCCCAAAGTTTCAAACATGCTCTTGCCCGCACAGGATGATGATTTGCATTGACAATCCCTATTCCCAGAGCACAAAGGACGGCATATTCCATTT
>CAYMQH010000044.1:0-24259 GCA_964392525.1 uncultured Aestuariivirga sp. | reverse complement strand
CGGTCCACCGTGAACCACCATTGGGCGAGAAGGCCGCGGTCGCTACGTCCGAGCAGCATTGGCATCTCCTGAAATTGACATTTCTGCGCCGGGAAGCCCGGAGACAGCCTTCACGAAGGCATCGCCCCGCACCTCGAAATTCGGATATTGGTCAAAACTGGCGCAGGCAGGCGAAAGCAGCACCACCGCATCAGGGCGATTGTCGGCAAGCGCGTCGCGCAGTGCGGCCGCCACAGCCTTCTCCAGCGATCCGCAGGTTTCGACCGGCATGACAGTGCCGATGGTTCGGGCGAAATCCTGCGCTGCCTGGCCGATCAGATAGGCTCTCGCCACCCGGCCGAACAGCGGCCGTAGCGGTTCGATGCCGCCCGATTTTGCAATGCCGCCCGCGATCCAGTAGATGTTCCCGAAGGATGACAGCGCCTTCTCCGCCGCATCGGCGTTGGTTGCCTTGGAATCATTGATGAAGGCTACGCCGCCGACCCGCCCGACCTGCTGCATGCGGTGCGCAAGCCCGGGAAAGCTCATCATCGCAGCAGCGATGCGCGCCGTCTCGACGCTGAAGGCGCGCGCCGCGCCATAGGCCATGCAGGCGTTCTGCCAATTGTGGCGGCCCTTCAAGGCAGGCATGGCGCGAAGGTCGATCTCCGCGACCGCCACGCCATCGCGCGTTTCGCGCAGCACCCCATCGGGTGCCGCGATGCCATCCGCCAACTCATGCAGCACCGAAACCTTGCGCACATCAGCGCCGGTTGCAATGGCCTGCTCGGCAATCGCAGCACACCACGGGTCATCGACGCCGCACAATGCCGTGCCGCCCACGCCCTGATGCGCGAACATGCGTGCCTTGACGGCCGCATAATTCTCGATCGTGCCGTGGCGGTCGAGGTGGTCGGGGCTCAGATTGGTCAGAATGCCCACATCCGGCCTCAGCCCCGGCATCAGGTCGATCTGGAAGGAGGACAGTTCCAGCACATAGATGCGGCCCTTCACAGGCTGGCTCAGCAGGAACACCGCCTTCCCGATATTGCCGCCGACCTCGACATCCAGCCCGGCCTTGGCCAGCACATGGCCGATGAGTGCTGTGGTGGTGGATTTGCCGTTGGTGCCGGTGATCCCCACGATGCGGGCCCCCGCAGCAGCGGCTTCGCGCGCGAAAATCTCCGTGTCTCCGATCACCTCGATCCCCGCGTGGCGGGCCTTCAGCACCGCCCAGTGCGGCTCGGGATGAGTGAGCGGCACGCCGGGGCTCAGCACCAGCGCATCGAGCGAGGCAAAATCAAGCTGATGGAGATCGCTGACCGGAAGCCCCGCAGCCTTCGCCTTCTCGACGGCGGGTGCCGTATCATCCCATGCATGCACCTCCGCCCCGCCCAGCCGCAAGGCTTCAATGCAGGCCGTGCCGGAGCGCGCCAGACCGAAGACCGCAACCTTCCTGCCCTTGAATGTGCTGGCGGGAAACACGGGGCTACCTCAGTTTCAGCGTGGAGAGCCCGATCAGCGCGAGCACGATGGCGATGATCCAGAATCGGATGACGATCGTCGGTTCCTTCCAGCCCTTCTGCTCAAAGTGATGGTGCAGCGGCGCCATGGCGAAGACGCGCTTACCCGTCATCTTGAACGACGCAACCTGGATGATGACCGAAGCGGTTTCCAGCACGAACAGGCCGCCGATGATGGCAAGCACGATCTCATGCTTGGCGGCGACTGCGATGGCACCCAACGCGCCGCCGAGCGACAGCGACCCCGTGTCCCCCATGAAGATCATGGCGGGCGGAGCGTTGAACCACAGGAAGCCCAGCCCCGCACCGACGATCGCCCCGCAGATGATGGCAAGCTCACCCGTGCCGCGCACGAAATGCAGTTCGAGATAGTTCGAGAAATTGAAGTTTCCGACGAGATAGACGATGAGGCCGAGGCTTGCCGCTGCGATCATCACCGGCACGATCGCAAGCCCATCGAGGCCGTCAGTCATGTTCACGGCATTGCCTGCACCCACGATCACGAACATGCCGACGAAGATGAACAAGATACCGAAGGGGATCAGCACATCCTTGAAGAAGGGTACCGCCAGCGATGTCGACAGCGGCTTGTCGCCGATCCACATGAACATCGCCACCGCCAGACCCGCGATGGCGAATTCGATGAGCAGCCGCACCCGGCCGGAAAAGCCCTTGGTGGAGGCCTTGGTGACTTTCAGGAAATCATCATAAAATCCGATTGCGCCGAAGCCCAGCGTGACGAACAGCACCGCCCAGACATAGAGATTGCGCAGGTCCGCCCACAGCAGTGTGCCGACGAATATGCCTGAAAGGATCATCAGGCCGCCCATGGTGGGTGTTCCCTGCTTTTCCACGATGTGGCGCTGCGGCCCGTCGCTCCGGATCGGCTGGCCCCGGCCCTGCTTGACCTTCAGGAGCGAGATGATACGTGGCCCGAACAGGAATACGAAGATCAACGCCGTCATGATGGCGAGGCCGGTCCGCGTCGTCTGATAGCGGAAGACATTGAAGACCGAGACTTCGTCAGCGAGGCTGGTCAGCAGAAGGTATAGCATCAGGTCTCCTTGGCGGACGGCGGGCAGGCCGCCCTGATTGCCTCGACGAGCGGGCCCATGCGGCTGCCGAGCGAACCCTTGATCATCACGACATCGCCGGGCCTCAGAGCCTTGAGAAGCTGCTCGCGCAGGCCTTCCGAGGTCTCGGCATAGGCACCGCGCCGCCCGGGTTCTACGCGCGCCCAGAGATTCGCCATCAAGGGACCTGCGGCGTATAGGACATCCACCTTCGCGGCGTCCATCGGTTCGAGCAGCCCTGCGTGCAGCTGCGCGCTTTGCGTGCCCAGTTCCAGCATGTCGCCGAGAACCGCGATCCGCCGCCCGCCCTTACCCGGACGCGACGCACCAAGCAGGCCCAGCGCCGCCGACACTGAAGCAGGATTGGCATTGTAGCTTTCATCGATCAGCAGCAGTTCCCCGCCGTGGATCACGAGGGATTCGCGCACCCCGCGGCCTTTGGCCGGGCGCGCCTCGGCGAGTGCCAGCGCGGCCCTCGCGAGATCGGCGCCAGCCAGCCGCGCAGCGGCGAGAACGGCGAGGCTGTTCACCGCCATGTGCTCGCCCGGCAGGCCCAGCTTGTAGATGATGGTTTCATCCAGCACATTCGCGGTGATGCAGCAGCAGTCGGCATGGAGCGCCACGCGCTCCAGCCGCACATCGGCTTCAGGATGCTTGCCGAAGGACACGATGCTGCTGATCCCGCAGGCGCGTGCCGCCGCGGTGAGCCTTTCGAAGTAAGGTGTGTCACGGCTGATGACGGCATGACCGCCCATGACAGCACCGGAGAAGATCTCCGCCTTGGCATCGGCGATCTCGTCAAGCGAATTGAAATTGCCGAGGTGGCTGGCTGCAATGGTCGTGATGATCGCCACATGCGGCCTCACCATGCCGACGAGCGGCGTGATCTCGCCTGAGTGGTTCATGCCGATCTCGAACACGCCGAAGGCCGTGTCACGCGGCATGCGGGCCAGCGTCAGCGGCACGCCCCAATGGTTGTTGAATGAGGCGGCCGAGGCATGGGTCTGCCCTGATGCCGACAGCGCCACCCGCAGCATTTCCTTCGTGGAGGTCTTGCCCACGCTGCCGGTCACCGCCACGATCTGGCCCGCACAGCGCGCGCGCGCGGCGCGGCCCATGTTCTCAAGGCCGCGCAGCGGGTCTTCCGCCACTTCCAGAACCGGACCAGCCGCCAGCATCTCCGGCGTCACGCGCGAGACGAGGCCAAGCCCCGCGCCGGCCTTCAGCGCCGCGGCGACAAAATCATGCCCGTCGTGCCTCTCGCCCTTGATTGCAACAAAGATATCGCCCCGGCCCACGGTGCGGGAATCGATCGTTACCGCATCAAGCGGTTCTGTCACCTGGCCATGCAGCCTGCCGCGCGTAGCGGCAATCAGTTCTTCAACCGTCCACAGCGCATCAGCCATGATAGTCACGTCCCTCAACTGCGGCCTTCACCGCTTCATGGTCGCTGAACGGCAGCACGTTCTTGCCGATCTTCTGACCTTCCTCATGGCCCTTGCCGGCTACCACAAGAACGTCACCCTGGGCGAGGCTTTCGACCGCCGCACGGATGGCCTGTGCCCGGTTGCCGATTTCCGTTGCACCCGGCGCTGCCGCCATGATGGCGGCGCGGATCGAGGCAGGTTCCTCCGTACGCGGATTATCATCGGTCACGAATACGCGGTCAGCAAGCCTGGTGGCGATTTCGCCCATCACCGGGCGCTTGGTGCGGTCCCGGTCACCGCCGCAGCCGAACACCACCACGAGACGGCCGCGGGTATAGGGGCGCAGCGACAACAACGTCTTTTCGAGTGCATCGGGCTTGTGCGCGTAATCAACGAAAACCGGCGCTCCCGAATTGGCGCGGGCCACGAGTTCGAGGCGGCCCCTGGCGCCCTTCAGTGATTGCAGCGCATGCATCACCTGCATTTCATCGCCGCCCGTTGCCAGCACGAGGCCAGCCGCAATCAACGCATTCGATACCTGAAAATCACCCACCAACGGCAAATCCACCTGATGGCGGCGGCCCTTCACATCCACCGTGATATGCTGGCCCGCCGCATCGCGCGCCACATCGACGACGCGGATCGTCTCGCCCGTCTGGCCGACCGTCCACACATCAAGTCCGCGGGCGCGGGCGCGCCGTGCCGCCTCAAGGCCGTGCCCGCTGTCGGCATTGATCACAGCCGCACTGCCGGGTGCCAGAAGCTCTTCGAAGAGCCGCATCTTGGCATCGAAGTAAGCCGCGACGGACGGATGATAGTCGAGATGGTCATGCGAAAGATTGGTGAAGCCCGCAGCAGCCAGGCGCAGCCCGTCGAGCCGGTACTGGTCGAGCCCGTGGCTCGAGGCCTCGATGGCGAGATGGCCCACATCCTCATCCGCCAGGGCCGCAGCGATTTCCTGCAACTTCACCGCATCGGGCGTGGTGTGCTCAAGCTCGACAGTGCCTGACGGCGACACGACGCCCACCGTGCCGAGACTGGCGGCACGGAAGCCCAGCGCGGTCCAGATTTCGCGCACGAAGGTGGCGACCGATGTCTTGCCGCTGGTGCCGGTGACGGCCACGATGATGCCGGGTTGGCGGCCATGAAAGCGCGCGGCAGCATGCGCGAACAACCGGCGCGGATTGGCCGTGGCGATGAGCGGAACGCCCGCTGCCTCAACCCCCTCGCCCGCGATCACCGCGATGGCGCCCGCCGCAACGGCCTGCGGAATGAAGTCCGCGCCATCGGCATGGGTGCCCGGCAGCGCAGCAAACACAAAGCCCGGCTTCACGGCGCGGCTGTCGGCGGTGAGGCCGTGAACGGCCAGCGCCTCGGTACCGGGCGGCAATGGCGCTTCGCCTGCGATCAATGGGCCGAGCCTGGTGGTGGGGCTGCTCATCAATTGGTCTTTTTCTTCTTTTCCTGCTCTTCGAGCTTGGCCAGTTTCTGCACGTCCTCTGGCGTGAACACGGGCTCCACGCCGAGCATGGGCGCAATGCGCTCGATGATCTTTCCGGCGGTGGGCACGGCATTCCAGCCCGAGGTCGCGAAGCCATAGGTTTCCGGCGTCGCCTTCGGCTCATCGAGCATCACGAGGATGAGATATTGCGGATCGTCCATCGGGAAGGCGCCGATGAAGGAGGCCAGCCGCTTGTCTTTCGAGTAGCGGCCGTTCACCACCTTCTCGGCGGTGCCCGTCTTGCCGCCGACGCGGTAGCCGATGACATCCGCCTTCGCGGCAGAACCTTCCTCGGCATTGAGGCGGAACAGATAGCGCAGCGTGGCGCTGGTCTCGGGCTTCACGATGGTCTGCGATGTCGCCAGCGCGTCTTCCTGGCTGCGCTTGATGAAGGTGGGTGTCATCAGGTGGCCGCCATTGATGAGGCCCGCCACCACCGAAGCACCCTGCAAGGGCTGCACCGCGAAACCGTGGCCGAAGGCGGCCGTGGCGGAGGCGAGCCGGCCCCAGCGCTTGGGCAGCAACGGCTTGGCACTTTCGGGCAGTTCCGTCTGCAGCCTGTCCATCAGGCCGACGCGGCGGAGGAACTCCTGATGTCTTTCGAGGCCAACATCGAGTGCCATCTTGGCCGTGCCGATGTTGGAGGAGTTGGTGAAAACCTCGGGCACGGTGAGCACCCGGCGCTGGGCGTGAAAGTCGTTGATGCGGGCACTGCCGATCACCAGCGGAAAGCGCGCATCATAGCTGCTTTCGAGGGTCGCCACGTCATAATCAACCGCCATGGCGAAGGTAACGGCCTTGATGACGGAGCCCAGCTCATAGACACCGCTGGTCAGGCGGTTCTGCTGGTCCTTGGTGAAGTTCTTCTTTTCCTGGTTGGGGTTGAAATCCGGCAGCGACACGAGCGAGAGCACTTCGCCCGTCTTGACGTTCATCACGATGCCACCGCCGGCAATGGCGCTGAACTTCACGATGGCCTGGGAAATCTCGTCAATCACCGCCGCCTGCACCCGGATGTCGATCGAGCTCTGCGCCGGCGCCGTCCGGCGCTCGGTGGGTTCCGCGAGGGAGGCTGTATAGAGCGCGCCCTGCCCGTCGAGATAATTCTCGAGGCCGGCGATGCCCTTGTTGTCGAGATCGACATAGCCAACCACATGCGCGCCAAGGCGGCCCTGAGGATACACGCGGCGGCGCTCGTTCACATAGCTCACACCGGGGATGCCCAGATTATGCACGGCATCGCGCTCTTCAGGCGACACCTGGCGCTTCACCCATGCGAAATGCTTGCCGCCCGAAAGCTTGCGGCGAAGCTCCCGTGCGTTGAGGTCAGGCAAGGTGGCGGTCAGAAGTTCGATGGCCTCGTCGACATCGATGATCTTGGACGGATCGGCGAAGATCGAGGCTACCGCCACGTCGGTTGCCAGAATTACGCCGTTGCGGTCCACGATGTCGGGGCGCGGCAGCCGGTCCTCGACCGGGGCGCGCTGGCGCGCCTCCTCGGCCTTCGGGAAGATCGTCAGATGGGTGAGCTGGCCCGCAACGGCAAGAAAGGCTGCGCTGAAGCAAATGCCGATCAGCCGGATGCGGTTTTGTCCGGCGAGCCGGCACGGCCTGCCATCATCGGGGATATGGTCGGTCTTTTGGTCGGTCATTGCTTCATCTTGTCAATGATTGCACCGATCGGGTCAGAGCCTTCGGCCTCGAGCTTGATCACCGGTTCCGGGGGAACCTTCTGGACGATCTCGTCGAGCTTCACGATCTGCCGGGCCTTCAGGGTCGAGAGCCCGAGATATTTCTCCGCCAGCGCTCGCAGCCGGTCGGGCCGGGTGAGACTCGACCATTCGGCGTTCAACAGGCGGAGGTTCTCGGTCTCTTCATCAATGTCGCGCTGATACTTGGCGATCTGGCGTTCCAGCCCGCGCGTGGTGTGCTCATGCGAATAGAGCACGAAGCCGGTGATCAGCAGAGTGACGACGAGGATGAAGTTGAGGAACTTGTGCATCAGTGACGGGTCCCCAGGGGCACGCTCAAGCCGATGTCATGGCCGATGGGCGGCATGGCAGGGGCATGGGTGCGGATACCGGCACGCAGCTTGGCCGAGCGGGCGCGGGGATTGCGCGCCGCCTCTTCGGCCGATGCGCCGATGTGGCCCTTGAAGGCGAGCGTGAAGGACGGCTCAGGCCCTTGAACGGCATCCGGCAGGTGGCGCGAGGCGGAAGGAAGCTTGCCAGCCCGCGCCGCGAAGAAGCGCTTGACGATGCGGTCCTCAAGCGAATGGAAGGTGACGACAACCAGCCTGCCGCCGGGCACCAGCAGACGTTCCGCCGCATGCAGCGCCGCGACGAGTTCATCGAGCTCACCGTTCACATGGATGCGAAGCGCCTGGAAGGTGCGCGTCGCGGGGTGGATGCGGTCCATAGGCCGCGGCCGCCCGGTGGCGCGCTCAATGGCCCTGACGAGGTCGAAGGTGGTGGAGATCGGCGCTTCCCGGCGCGCCGCCACGATCGCGCGGGCAATGGCGCGTGACTTCGGCTCTTCGCCAAAAACATAGATGATGTCTGCAAGCACCTCCTGCGGCAGCGTGTTCACCATGTCCGCTGCGGTGGGACCCGATTGCGCCATGCGCATGTCGAGCGGGCCGTCACGCAGGAAGGAGAAACCGCGCCCGGGCTGATCGAGTTGCATCGAGGACACGCCGATATCCAGCACCACGCCATCCACCGCCTGCACACCGACCCCTGCGGCCAGCGCCTCCATGTCAGCGAAGCGGCCTTCGAGAAGGGTCAGCCGTCCACCGGCGTCTGCAACCAGAGCTCGACCCGCGGCGATGGCGGAGGGGTCGCGGTCAATGGCGATGACCCGTGTGGCGGCGGCCGCCAGGATGGCACGCGTATAGCCGCCCGCCCCGAACGTGCCGTCGAGATAGATTGCGCCGTCCTGCGGGCGGAGCGCATCCATCACGTCCGCCAGCATGACGGGCACATGGGGTTGGCTGATGGTCGGTTCGGCGGCCATGAAAAGCCCGGAAAACAGGGTGAAAAAGGCGTTAAGAGTCATCCTGACATTGCCGCCGGGCTGCTTAACAAATGGTTTCGATTCCGGTTTCCGGAAGGATAAAGCCAGCCGGCCTGTAAGCCGGGTTCTGTCCATGCGGATTGCGCCGCATTGTATGACCATTCATCTGGAGCGCCCGTCGCCGGACGCTTCACGCAACCTACCCGGGTGACTGGGCCGGAAACGGCCCTGACGGCCCGAAAGCCGCCACGCCACCCCTATTCGGTCTTGCTCCCGGTGGGGTTTGCCATGCCGCCCTCATTGCTGAGGTCGCGGTGCGCTCTTGCCGCACCTTTTCACCCTTGCGTCAGGCCGAGGCCCGGTTCCGCGGTATATTCTCTGTGGCACTTTCCCTGGGGTCGCCCCCGCCGGGCGTTACCCGGCACCGTGTTTCCATGGAGCCCGGACTTTCCTCCCCCGCACCCTTTCGAGCGTAGCGGCAGCGGTCATCCAGCCAGCTGGCAAAGGAGAGGTAGGCGATCGGCGGCCCAATGGCAATGCCTTACAATTCGAACACCACCTGCCCGTCGCACACCGTCATGCGGGGGCGGATGCCATGGAAGGTGGCGGGGTCGGTTTTCTCGAGGTCCACCGGCATGACACAGACATCAGCCAGAAGGCCTTCCTTCAGAACGCCGGTCTTGCCATCCATGAAGCCGGCATAGGCGCCATCCGCCGTGTAGGACCGGAGGGACTGTTCCAGCGTCTGACGGTTATCAGGCTGTGCGTCATTCCAGCGGCCGCGCGTCATGGCAGACTGAATCGACCACATCGGGTCGATGTCGGACACCGGCCAGTCGGTGCCGAAGACGAGGCGCGCGCCCGCCTCGCGCAGCGCATTCCAGGCGAAGGCATAGGGCCAGCGCGGCTCGCCGATGCGGGAAAGATAGGGTTCAAGCGGCAGGCCGTGGTTGCCCGGCGGGTGCGGCGGCTGCATGGAGGCGATGACGCCCAGTTCGGCAAAGCGCGGGATGTCGGAGGGCTGGATCACCTCCACATGCTCGACACGGTGACGCGAGTCCCGCCGGCCATTGGCCTTCAGTGCCGCCGCATAACCATCGAGCACGATCCGCACCGCGCCATCGCCAATGGCATGAACGGCGATCTGCAGGCCGCGGCGGTCCGCCTCGACCGCGATCTCGGCGAAGCGCTCAGGCGCGAACAGCGGCTCACCCTTCCAGCCCGGCCGGTCGGCGTAGTCTTCCACCATCACGGCAGTGCCAGAGTCAGTCACACCATCCATGAACAGCTTGACAGCGCCCGAGCACAGCATGTCGGAACGGTAGCGCGCCGCCATGCGGCTAGCCTTCTCAAGCATGGACAGCGCCATGAAGTTCTTGAAATGGAAGGGCACCCTCACGCGTGCCGACAGCTCGCCACGCTTGTGCAACTCTTCCAGCAATTCAAGCGTATAGAGATTTCCGTCCATGTTCTGGATGAAGGTGATTCCATGCGCCGCAGCATGTTTCAGTCCAGTGCGCATGACCTCGAGATCCGACTCGAACTCGAGCTTCGAGGGGTAAGGCTCGGGTTCGCCGCCGGTGACGAGGCCCAGCCGCTCGCGCGTTCCCTTGGAGGACAAGGCCCGCACCGGATCAATCGCCTCGCCCTCGCGCAACTCTCCGGAGGCCAGCCCGTCCGGCCCCATCACAATCTCATTGCCGGGGCCGAGCGTACGGCCCTTCAGAATGCCCGCCCTGTCCAGCGCAATGGTGTTGGCCCATGCGGTGTGATGGTCCGGCGAATAGACCATGATCGGCCGGCCGCTTACGATGCGATCGAGATGATGGCGGGTGAGGGGTTCGTTCTCGCTGATGATGACGTAATCGGCCTGTTCGCCGATGATCAGGTCATCGCCGGGGTTGGCGTGGATGTACGCCTCGGTCCGGGCTTTCAGCGCATCGAAGCCGCGAACCCCGAACAGGTTGAGGTGGCTCAGTTCCGCCGCTCCGCTGAACAGGTGCATGTGGCCCTCGACGAAACCGGGGATGACGGTGGCGCCCGCGGCATCCACCACGCGGGTGGCAGTCCCCTTCCCGGCCATCACCTCTGCGTGGGAGCCGAGCTTGCTGATCCGGTTGCCGGTGATGGCGATGGCCCCGGCCCGGGGCCTTCCGGCATCCATTGTCAGGATCGAGGCATTGGTGATGATGAGCGAGGCTGTCATGCGCGGGGTCCATTCCAGTCGATGCCCTCGGCCTCCATCATCGCGGCCCATGCGGGCCGGGCGGTGACGAGATCGATCAGGCGCTTCACATTCGGATAGGTGGTGGCGGGAACCGCCATCGCCCTCGTCCACCGGCATAGCATGACGAGGAAACAGTCGGCAGCCGAGAAACGATTACCCAACATATAGGGGCCGCCCTGCCCCAGCACGGCGTCGATCTGGGCGAACATGCGCGCCAGGCGGCGCTCGGCCACGGCCTTCATCTCGCCGCGCGCCGCTTCGCCATCGAGGTAGTTGTCGGCATGCCACCAGTGCTGCAGTTCTTCCTGCAGTGTGTTGGTGAAGTAGACCAGCCATTGCAGGAACAGGTGACGGCCCTCCTCGCCCGGCAGCGGCATCAGCCCGGCCTCCGGGTGATTTTCGCAGAGATAGAGCAGGATCGCCGCTGATTCGTAGATCACCCGGTCGCCATGAACCAGTGTCGGCACCCTGTGGTTGGGGTTGAGCGCCAGATAGGCAGGAAGCCGGTTCTCACCCTTCGCGGTATCCACCCGCACCAGCTCGAACGGACAGCCGATTTCGCGGAGAATCGCATGCGGCGCCATATTGGCGCTTCCCCGGTCCCAGAAGAGCTTATAGATAGGCGCGTTCCCAGCAGGTTTCCCAGACATGTTCCGTTTTCTTTCCGTCCTGATCTCGCTCGGCCTCCTGGCCGGCACTGCCGCCGCACAGGAGCGTGAATGGACACTCGAAGCAAGCAACGAGGATGCATATCTGATTTTCGGCGTGCCGGAGACAGATGACGTGGGTGTCAGCCTGTGGTGCCCGATCCGCAAGGGCACGGTCAGGCTGTTCGTGCCGCGCCCCACCGAGGCGCTGCAGAAGCTTTCGCAGGACAAGGTTCCGATGACGGTGTCAGCGGGCGGGGAGAAGGCCACCTTCGCCGCCCGGGCGGATGTCAACACCGAAGCCATGCTCTCCAGCCTGGAAGTGGAAATGCCCGCTGAGCACCCGCTGCTCAAGGCGCTGGAAAGCGCCGACCGCTTCAGCGTCAGAATCGCCGACGAAGAGATCGTCTTTCCTTTCTATGACGCCGATTTACCGGGCCTCATGGAACTCTGCCGCAAGGACTGATCAGGCGGAAAGCCCAAGCACCAGCCGCTCCGCCGTGTCGAGGCAGGACATATCCGGAATGCCATTGACGAGCGCCGGGCGGAAATGGCGCTGGAAGGCATCCGTTACCTTGCGGGTCTGCTCGTCGGGCATGCCGGTCACCGCCACCGCATAGCCGTAGCTTTGCAACAGCGCCTGGAAGGCAGACAGTTCCGGCCCCGCCAGTGGCCCGTCCTGCGGCCCGGCGGGTGGAACCCAGTGGCCGATCCCCTTATCCGCCAGCACCGCCCAGCCGAACCGCTCGCCGGGGTCGATCTTGCGGCCCGGCGCCACATCCGAATGCGCCAGCACATTGCGGGGCGGAATGGCATGGCGGGACAGGATGTCCTGGCAGAGCGCCACCACGGCCTTCATCTGCACCACGGGAAAATCGCAATAGCCAAGTGCATGGCCGGGGTTCTGGATCTCGATGCCGATGGAGCGGGAATTGGTGTCGGTTTCGCCCTGCCAGGCCGAAACGCCCGCATGCCAGGCGCGCATCTCCTCACCCACCATCTGGGTGATGATGCCTTGCTCATCGATCAGGTAATGGCACGACACGCCAGACTCGGCGCTGACGAGAAGATCGCGCGCGGCCGCCGCACTGGCCGTGCCGGTGTAATGGAGAAGCAGCATGTCCACGGCACGGCCGTTGCGGCGGGGCTCTTCATTGGCCGCCCGCATGAGGTGATGGGTCAGCGGCGAGACGATCACGCCGCCCTCAGCTTCATGATCGTCTCATAGGCCTCGTTCACCGTCTGAAGGCGCGCCGTGGCAATTTCGATCATTTCCTCCGGCACTCCGGCGGCGATGTGGCGGTCGGGGTGGTATTCGCGCACCAGCGCACGATAACGCTTGCGGATTTCATCCACCGGCGCATCGCGGTCCACGCCGAGGATCAGGAAGGGGTCATCTGACACCGCCACATGGCGTGCCCGGATGCGGGCGAACTCGGCTGCCGGGAAGCCGAAGATCTCCGCCACCGAAGCGAGGAAGCCGTGCTCATTGGGATGATAGGCATTGTCTGCCTTGGCTACATGGAACAGGCCATCGAGCACATCCTCCAAGATGTCACGGCGGCCCTTGAACAGCCTGGCCATCTGGCGGGCATAGCTTTCATACCCGGCCACATCCTGCTTGGCGAGGTTGAACACCCGCGCAACCGCGGCCATCTCATTGTCAGGAATATGGAAGACCTGCTTGAAGGCGGCGATCTCGTCCTGTGTCACAACGCCATCGGCCTTTGCCATCTTGGCGCCGAGCGCGATCATGCCGATGGTGAATGCCACCGACTTTTCGGGCGAAGCGGGTTCACGGGCCGTAAGCCCCTGCAGGAAACCACCGACCGAGTCGCCGATGCTGGCGATCACATCGGCGATGCGGGTCCAGATTGACATTGCGCGAGCGCCGGTTGCCTCAGCGCTTCTTGAAGTAATGGGTCAGCGAGAAAACCGGATAATCGATGTCCTGCTGCGAGGCGAGCAGGCGCTCCACATGCCAGGCCCGCCCGGCTGTCCAGAACGTCACCCACAGCACGGGGAGCATGCCGAGGGCCATGAACCCGAACATGACCATGTCGGGAAAACCAATGAGCCGCGAGAAGGCCCACACCGTTGCCACCATGGCGGAGCCGGTGAAACACAGCATGAGAAGCGTGGCGCCGGAGGCGGCCATGAAGCTGCCCGCCGGGCTGAAGCCCTGGTCGCTGCCCTTCGGGGCAGGCTGCGGCTTGATGATTTCCTGTTCCATGACGCCTGATATGCTCTGCCCGCGCCGGAATTGCAACAGAAGCGGCATCCCGCCCGATCAGCGGCAATAGGAGCCGCCGTTGCGCCGGGCCTGCAGGTCCAGGTGGAAGTGGTCGCGGTGGGCGCTGTCGGACTCCGGCCCCAGAACCGTCCGGAACTCCCGGCAAGCCTCGCCATGGACGGTCCGCAGGAAGCGCCGCTCGTCGCTTTCCCCCCGCCAGCCGGCCAGCACCGTTACCTTGCGGCCGCTTTCCAGCGTGAAGGCGGAAATGTCGATGGCGTTGCCGAAGCCATGCTCGCTCATCTTGCCGCCCCACTGGTTGTTGCGCGGCCGGCAGGCATAGGAGGCCGCCACATCGACGCTCACCACGCTTTCGCCGAAGGTCCGCTGTGCGGCAGGCTGCACCATGTCCTCCAGCCAGTCCTTCATCGGTTCAGCCATGCCGCAATTCATGATGGCCGGCCGGCTGAAGGCGACAGAGCCTATCGACTGCACCCGCCATGCATTGGGGATCTCACAGCCATTGCCCTCGTCGATGTTGCGGATCTTCTCGGCCAGCCCGATGCGCGATGGCTTGATCTGGCACGAACCTTCCGGCGCGATCAGGCCCTTGGTCTCGAAATAGCCCTTCTTGGCGCTCTTCTCGGAGCCGCAGGCGGCGATGACGAAGGAAACAAGAACAACGGCAGCAAGATTGCGGAACGTGACCATGGAACTCATGACGCAACTGACGGAACACCAGGAACCAGTTAAGCCAGCCAGGGTTAACGGTTGTTCAATTGACCGATGTCAAGGCTTCGGCCGGGCGGGCGGCGGAAACTGCCCAATGACTGGAGGGAATGACATGATGCGCAATCTTGTGCTGACCGGGCTTCTGGCAGGCGGTCTGATGCTGAGCGGCCCGCAGTCCGTTTCGGCCTCCGGAACGGCGGGCAAGTCACTGGTGGGCGAAGGCATCAGCATCGAACTCGGGCGGCGCGACTTCATCAACTACTGTGGCGCCTGCCATGGTGCGGATGGAACGGGCAATGGCTATCTGGCTGAGTTCCTCACGCTTGCCGTGCCCGACCTCACAAAGCTCACCAAGCGCAATGCGGGCCAGTTCCCGGAGGAGCGCGTGACCGAGGTGATCGACGGCCGTGTCGATGTGAAGGTCCACGGTCTGCGCGACATGCCGGTCTGGGGTGACTGGTTCAACGCCGAGGCCGTTTCACCGGAAATGGACAAGGACTCGCGCGAACTGGTGGTGCAGGACCGCATCCAGTCGCTCGTCAGCTTCATCAAGAGCATTCAGGTCAACTAGCGCAGGGGTCCGGCCGCCGGGCCTCCGAAGATTCGCCTGAAAGCAAGCCGGAGGTGCTGCAGGGCCGTGGGGTCCGCGAGCGCCTTGCGAAGTTCATGCAGCAGTTCGGCATCGCTCTGGCCGCGCCCAGCCGTCCGGATGCCGAGCCCCCGGGCCGTTTCAAGCAGGCCATCATGCGCGCCCGGAACCGGCGCCAGCATGTCCTCCTCGGACGCGATGTCATCCGCCCGCGCCATCGTCACTTCGCTGAGAGGCGCTCCGAGGCGCGCCTCCATCCAGGCGATGTCGTCCCCTTGCGCGGCGAGGAGGTCCTCCAGCAAGGCGGGTGCCAGGGTGAACCTGTCCTGGCCCAGGGGCGGCAGCAAGGCCAGAAGCCGCTTGGCCTCGGCCCCCTTCATCGGGCGGATGCCCTTGTCTTCGCAGTAGCGGTTGTACTGGAACATCAGGCAGACGGATTGCCTCGGCCAGGATTCATTGCTGATGACAATCCGCTCGCGCGGCAGGGCGATGCCGAGCGTGTTGCAGAAATCCTCCACGACGTCACCGCCCGTAAGGCTCTGGCGGTCGAACAGCTTGAGGGTTACGCGATCGCGGCCGAACAGCGTGTCGAACTTCTCGAACCGGCGCTGATAGCGCGGGCGGACCTGCTGCAACGCGAAGCGGGGCCGGCCGCCCGAGCGGACCATCTGCTGGAAAACGCTGGTGATGAAGCCGCCCGGCGGCCGCACATAGCCAATGATCCGGATGTCCTCGCAATCCCGCCGCAGCCGGTCGCGCATCCGCATCAGCTCCGGCGCGCCAAGCTTGCCGATGTCTTCGCCCGACACAATCAGCGTGCGTGCACCCGCCGCGTGGATCGCGGTGGCGAGGTCCTGTTCAACGGCGCGGACAAACGCCGTCATGCGGGCGGGATCCACCGCCAGCGCGCTGTTTGAATGGTGGCGTTCCGGCGTGCCGGAGAACATGCTGAACATCGCCACGCTGTGGTTCGAGCTGCTGCCGAGGCCCGCATAGCAGAACGCCGCGTCGCTGAAGCCATGCAGGCTCTTCTGGATGGACGTGGTACCCGTCTTGTGCATTCCGATGTGAATGACGCATCTCGTCATGTCACCAGCTCCACTGGGGGATATTGCCATCACCATGCGGCGTCACGGAGCAGGCGGGGTGGCCACGGTGGACCGGGCTCAGCGGTTCAGCGCCGCCACGAGTTGCGTCACGTCGCCATTCCGCTTCGAGAGATAGGAGGTGAAGATGCCGCGCTGGAGATAGATGAGCGAGAAGCCCATTACCTTCGCATCGCCCACCTTGTAGCCGCTGCCCTTCTTCACCAGCTTCCACACCACCGTGTAGGACTGGCCGGACATCAGAAACACCTTGGTCTGCACACTGACGTCCTTGCCGTCCGCATTGGCCTTGCCGATTTCATATTTGGCAACGGTATAATCGCGCGACTGGTCGGCAAAATAGCGCGACATGAAGCTGACAGTACCAGCGTAATAAGCCTGCTTCTGCGATGCGGGGAGCTTCGGCTTGTATTGGCCGAGCGAATAGTCGGCGATGGCGGGCACATCGGCATGGCGCTGGATTGCCCGCTTGAAGGCGGCCACCGTTCCCTGCCGGTGGGCGTTCAGCATGTCCTTCGCCACTTTCTTCATATAGGAGATGGCAGCACTGTCAGACGCGAAGGCGGGAGACGCCAGGGCCGCCGCCAGGCCGAAGACAGCGGCGCGCCGCGTCAGTCCCGCTGTCCTGTGCGATCGGCTGTCAGACATGATTCGCTTTCCGCTGCATGGCATCATGCCCGCCATAATGGACAGGCCTCGGCCACGTCAACAATGCGTGTCCAGCCTACCAGGTTTCGGCTTCCCGCAATTCGGCGAACAGCGGCTCGAAATCGCCCTTGGAGGACCTGAGCACCTTGCTGAACCGGTCCTTCATGGAGATGGTCAGCCACACGCCCTTGATGTTCACGTCGCTCACCCGGAAGCCGTTGCCGGAGGGCGTAAGCCGCCAGCGCACCTGCTCGCGCCCGCCGCCACCCGTGATCGCGCTCTGGATCACCGTGAACTTGCCCTGCTTGGTGGTTGACATGATCTCAAGCTTCGAACCGCGGAAATCCTCAAGGTAATAGACGAACAGCGCCGCGGCATAATTGCTCACCAGCGTGTAGAATTCGCTCCGCTTGTCCGCCGGCAATTTCTTGGAATATGGCCCCAACGCATAATCGGCAATGCCCTTGAGATTGATATAACGATTGAGCAGGGCCGCGAACCTGGCCTTGAGGGCCGGACCCTTCTTGCCATTGTTGGCAAGGCTCATCACATCTTCCGCGATGCCCGTCACATAGTCCTCGGCCGGCGTATTGGCCGCAGCGGGCGCCACGAACGCGAACAGCGCCGCCAGTGCGGCACCGCCAAGTTCCCGCCGGGTCAGCGGGCGAAGTCCCCGATTACGCATGAAACCTCCAAAAGACCGGATTTCCCCGTCCAATCACATGCTTGAGTATAGGCCGCGAAATCTTGACGATTACAAGACGCGGCGGCGCAAAAACACAAGCTTGTGAAAACATGGGCGACGGGATGTCGTGTTGCCAACGATATAAAGATATGTTTATATGATTATGGAGGTGTTGTCGATGGATGAATTGCTTTCGGGCCTGCGCGCCGCCGCCGAAGCGACACGGGTGCGGATCCTGTTCATCCTTGCCCATGGCGAGGCCAATGTCAGCGAGTTGACCCAGATCCTGGGCCAGAGCCAGCCGCGCGTCAGCCGCCACCTGAAGCTCATGGCGGAAGCCGGGCTCATCAGCCGCCACAAGGAAGGCAACTGGGTGCTGTTCCGCCTGCGCGAGGAAGACATGGGCGGTGCCCTGTCGCGCGCCATCGTCGATCTTTTACCCGGCGCCGACCCCATGCTGGCGGGCGATCTGGCAAGGCTTGAGGAGATCCGCAGCCGGCGCGCCGAGGCCGCATCCCGCTATTTCGCCGAGAATGCCGCGCAGTGGGAACAACTGCGCTCACTGCATGTGCGCGAGGAGGATGTCGAGCAGGCCATGGTCAGGCTTGCCGGAGCAATTCCCATCCGCCTTCACGTCGACCTCGGCACCGGCACGGGCGCGGTGCTGCGCCGCTTCGCCGGGCTTGCCAGCCAATCCATCGGTATCGATTCGAGCCGCGACATGCTGGCCATCGCCCGCGTGAACCTCGAGGCTGCGGCGATCCGCAATGCCCAGGTGCGGCATGGAGAAATCTATGCCCTGCCCTTCCCCGATGGCTTCGCCGATTTCGTGACGCTGCACCAGGTGCTGCACTTCCTTGAAGATCCGGCGCGCGCGCTGGCGGAAGCCGCGCGCATCCTCGAACCCGGCGGCCGCCTGCTGATCGTCGACTTCGCTCCCCATGATCTGGACGAATTGCGCACCGCGCATGCGCACCGGCGCTTGGGCATTGCCGCCGAACACATGACGCAATGGCTGAACCGCGCCGGTCTGACGCTGAGCCAGCATGACGTGCTGCCGCCGCCGTGGCGGAAGGAGGGTCAGGGCCTCACCGTTTCGCTCTGGCTCGCCTCAGCTGCTCCCCGCAATGCCGTATCCCCCACACGCATCAAGGACCGCGCCTCATGATCGCTTTCGCTGATGACACATCGGGCATCACCGTCTCCTTCGAGTTCTTTCCCCCGAAGGCCGAGGGTGATGATGGGTTCTGGCGCACCATCGCCAAGCTGGAGACGGTTGCGCCCAGCTTCGTCTCCGTCACCTATGGCGCGGGCGGCACAACGCGTGAGCGTACCCTTAACACGGTTCGCCGCATCGCGGCGGAGACGACGCTGAAGCCTGCCGCACACCTCACCTGCGTCGGTGCCAGCAAGGCGGAGGTGACTGCGGTGGTGAGAGACTTCGCCGCCGCAGGCGTGCGCCACATCGTGGCACTGCGCGGCGACCCGCCGGGCGGTGTTGGCGCCAAATTCGTGCCCCATCCCGAAGGCTACCGCAATGCCGCCGATCTGGTGCGCGGCATCAGGGAACTGGGCGACTTTGAAATCTCGGTCTCCGCCTATCCCGAGCGCCATCCCGAGTCGGTGTCGATTGAGGAAGACCTCGCCTTCATGGCGGACAAGGCCGAGCATGGCGCGACCCGCGCCCTCTCCCAGTTCTTCTTCCACAATGCCTTCTTCCTGAGGCTGAGGGATCGCATCGCGGCGCGCGGCATCGACATCGACCTCGTGCCGGGCATCCTGCCCATCACCTCCTTCGCGCGGGTCAGCGAATTCGCGGCTAAATGCGGCGCGCATATTCCGCCCGCACTGGCCCGGCGCTTCGAGGGCCTGGACAATGATCCGGAGACCCGCAACCTCGTTGCCGCCATGGTGGCGGCTGAACAGGTCGACGCGCTCCGCCGCGAAGGCGTTCAGCACTTCCACTTCTACACGCTGAACCGCGCCGACCTCGTCTATGCGATCTGCCGCGTGCTGGGGCTCGGGCCGGTGGCGAGGGCAGCCGCCTGAGGCGTCAGAGGCCGTTCCGCGCCCACACCGCCCTGATCTTCGGGTTGGCGAGAACTGCCTCATAGCTGTGCGCCAGATTGGGGTGCGCGGCGAACAGCGCCGCCATGTCAGGCACCCATGTGCACAGCATGGCGGCATAGATATCGGGTGCGCTCATGCGGTTGCCGAGAATGAAAGGCCTGGTCCCCAGCGCCTCGGCATAAATAGCGAATTCGCGCGCCATCATCTCCGTGGCGCGCGCCTTCACTGCCTCAGCAGCCGAAGGCTGAGCGGTGTAGCGGTCGGGATAGAACATCCGCAACTCGCTCATGTAGACGGTGGTGGCGAGATAGACCTGCCAGCGCAGGAACTGCGCGCGCTCCCGTGAACCCAGTGCCGGGGCAAAACCTGCCGCCGGGAACAGGTCGGCGATATGGATCATCATGGCCGCGCTTTCCGTCATCACGCTGTCATCCGGCAGCACGAGGGTCGGGACTTCCGCCTTCGGATTGATCTTGAGGAAGAAGTCATGGAAGGAACCGTCGGGCCTGCGCTCCAGAACGATGACCTTGTATTCGGCCCCGCAGGCGGCGAGCAGGGCCTCGGGTGCCATGGAGCCGGCGGTGTTTCGGCAGTAGAGTGTGAACATAAGCTGTATCCTCCCGGAACCGGTAGCTTAGACGCATGGCGGCCGGTTGTGGAGAGTCCTCCATTGCATGAGAGGCCACGAAATGCGATGGAAAGGGTATTACAACTTGCCCGGCCTTCCATGGCGAAAACCCTCGCGCCCGTCCTTCCCAAAAAAGTGCGCTTCAGCTATTCAACGGCTGACCAGCCGGTGCTTCAGCGCGCCGTTATCCAGGCGATCGAGAAGATCGGCGGCCAGAGGAAGCTCAAGAAACTCTACGCCCAGCACCAGAAGAACCTGAAGAACGGCGAGAATTTCTTTGATTCGGCCATCCGCCTGCTGCGCATGAGGGTGGAGTTCGATGAGGCCGCCCTCGCCCGCACCCCGGCCAGTGGCCCGGTGCTGTTCATCGCCAACCACCCCTATGGCGTGCTGGACGGAATTACCCTCACATGGCTGGCCACCAAGGTGAGGCCCGATACCAAGGTGCTGGCGAATGACGTGTTGTGCCAGGCGCCGGAAGCGGTGGGCAATCTGCTGCCCGTGGCCTTCGCCCCCACGCGGGAGGCCCGCGAAACCAATGTGAACTCGAGGCTCGAAGCGCAGAAGTGGCTTCGGCAGGGCCATGCGATCGGTATCTTCCCGGGCGGTGGCGTTTCGACATCGGAAAAGCCGCTGAAGGGCCCGGCGGTTGACCTGCCCTGGGCGCCGTTCACTGCGAAGCTGCTCCGCGCCTCGCAGGCCACCGTGGTACCCGTCTTCTTCGTCGGCCAGAATTCGCGCCTGTTTCAGCTGGCGAGCCATCTGAGCTTGACGCTCCGCCTCTCGCTGGTGTTTCGGGAAACGGCACGCCGCATTGGCTCACGCCTCAAGGTGCGGGTAGGTGCGCCCATTCCCTTCTCCGAAATCGCCCATATCGAGGACCGCGCCGAACTGGTGATGGAACTCCGCAAGCGCACTTTCGGCCTCGCTCGACCGGAGGACATCAAGGGCTCAAGCCTCGACCTTCACCTGCGCGAGGCCCGCATCAAGGGCGTGAAGCAGAAGAGCGAAGACTGATTACTGGATGGAATTAACGGTCTGTTAACCCTGTTGTGGTGCCGTCAGAACAGGCCTGACTGTTCCTTCCTGGTGTCGTTTGCGAAAATTTCTTGTCCTGTATTCACTTCTCCTCATCATGGTGCATGGACAGACTGTCCCTGCCCTGGCGGAGAAGTGCCCCCCTGCCCCCTTTGTCTTGAGTGCGAGCGAGGCCTATGACAGGGCTGCACGTTCCGGCTCGCCTCAGGCATTTGCCAGCGCCGCGGCGCGCTACTCGGACCTGCGGGCGCTGAGCCTGTTCGCGCTGGGCCGCTACCGCAAGGATCTGCCGAAGAACCGCGAGGCCGAGTATCTGGAACTGACCCGCCAGTTCATCGGCCGCACGCTCAAGAAGCACGGCGGCGGCTTCCGCGGCACCACGCTCACCATCACCGACTGTGCAAGCAACAGCGGCGGATATACTGTATCGGCGCGCACCAGTTCGGGCAGCAGGGTCGTGTTCCGCCTCGCCCGCGCCGGCGGCGGCTATACGGTGAAGGACGTCAACATGAAGGGCATATGGCTGGTGCAGCAAATGCGCTCCACCTTCGTTGGCACGATCGACCGCACAGGCTCAATCGACGGGCTGTTCAAATATCTCAAGCGATAAGCTGTCGCGGCCCCCTACCTGACCCCGACGATGAACAATCGCGGAAAGCGCAGCAGCACCGTTCCATCTGCCTGGGCCGGATAGGCTTCGCGCAGCAGTTCGCGGTAGGCGGCAGTAAAGCCAGAGCGCTCTGCCACTGTCAGCGGATCGAGGAACGGCCTCAGGCCGGTGGTGCTCAGCCATGCAATGATGCCGTCAACGCCCTGCAGTGGGTGATTGTAAATGGTGTGCCAGATATCAATCCGCCGCAACGAAGATTTCAGCCGCGCGTAAATCGTGTCCGGCGATGGCAGTGGATCACGTGCTGACTGCGCCGCAGCCAGTTTCACGCCCCACGCACCCTGTTCGGCTGCGGCCTGCATCAGGCGGTGGCTTGGCTCCTTCAGATTGTCTGGCATCTGCACGGCCAGCACACCACCCTCGGGCAAGGTGGTGCTCAGGCGTTCCAGTACGCTCAGGTGATGCGGCACCCATTGGAAGGCAGCGTTGGAGAACAGCAGGTCCGGCACGCTCTCCGGCATCCAATGCCTGAGATCGCCCGTGGCGAAGGAAGCCCGCGGGCAGGCCATGCGTGCCGCCTCCAGCATGGCGGGCGAGGTGTCGATACCGGTGACGCTGGCGTCGGGATAGCGCGCGACCAGCAGCGCGGTTGAATTCGCCGGGCCGCAGCCCAGATCATAGACACGGCGCGCCCGCGCCAGCGGCACTTGCGCCAGCAGGTCGCGCGCAGGCCGGGTGCGTTCATCCGAGAATGTCAGATAATTCGCGGGCTGCCAGTCAGGCATTGCCGGCAGCCATGCCCATCAATAGTCCAGCACCACCACGCGGGTGCCCATCTGCACGCGGTTATAGAGGTCGATGATATCCATGTTCAGCAAGCCCACGCAGCCCGCCGTCTTCTTGCGGCCGATCATCGAGGGATCATGCGAACCATGGATGCGGTAGATGGTGTCCACATCGCCCTGATAGAGGTAGAGGGCGCGCGCGCCCATCGGGTTTTCCGGACCACCCGGCATGCCACCATTCTGCCATTTCGCAAGCTTGGGGAACTCCGCGATATGTTGGGGCGTCGGTGTCCAGGTCGGCCATTCCGCCATGCGGCCGATGGTGGACTCGCCCGACCATGTCCGGCCTGCCTTTCCAACCGACGCGCCATAGCGGATCGCCCGGCCATTGCCGAGGATGAAGTAGAGATACCGCTTCTTCGGATCGACGACGATGGTCCCCGGTGCCTCGCTGGTCTCGTAATCGACCTCCCGGCGACGGTACTTGTAGGCGATCTTGTTTTCCTCGTTCTTGACCGGGAAAGGCTCGGCCGAAAGATCGGGCGCGGCGGCGGCATCCTGGGCGTGGGCCCGGGACGCCGGCAGGACGGCAGCGGCGGCAAGCGAGGCAAGAAGCAGGCGACGGGAGATGATCATGACTGGAATCGCATAGAATGTCTCAGCGGCGTCATCTAGCATTCCCGTCACCGCCCGTCACCCCCGCCGCTTTCGGGTTTCACAACGTCAATCCCGCAACGCCGCCGTCACCTCCAGAACGATGAGATGCCGCGGCTGTCCCTCGCGGTCCGTCCAGGACATGGTCTGGCCCTCCGACAGGCCGATGAGGGCGGTACCGATGGGCGTCAGTACCGACAGGCGGTCGCGGATGATGTCCGCCTCCTCCGGATAGACGAGTTCGACTTGGTGCTCGGTTCCCTTATCGGTCCGGAAGCGGACGCCGGAGTGCATGCGCACCACATTGGGCGGAAGTTTGGAATGCGGGCAGACTTCGGCGCGTTCCAGTTCGAACTGAAGTTCCTCAGCCACCTCCGGCACACGGTTGATGGCGGCGCGGGCAAGCTTACCGAGTTGCTGCTTGTCGATGTCGGAAATGAGTATGGGCGGACGTGCGTCTTGGTTGTGCATGTTTGATCCATTCAATGCGGTCTGACGCCCCATCAGATAAAGGCGCCAGCGAGGTCCCGGTAATTGGGTGGTACAACGCATTGGCCCCGGCGGAGTTCATTCCGAACGCCGCCGGGGCAGATCAGCCAAAGATCACACGAGTGGTCGCGAGAGCGTCATCCACTGGCGGCAAGATGACCCAGCCGCCGGCGGTTTCAATCCTTCGCGTCAGCGGGTGAACTGCTTGTATTTGATGCGCTTGGGCATGAGGGAATCCTCACCGAGGCGGCGCTTCTTGTCTTCCTCATAGTCCTGGAAGTTGCCCTCGAACCACTCCACATGGCTGTCGCCCTCGAAGGCCAGAATATGGGTGGCGAGACGGTCGAGGAACATGCGGTCGTGGCTGATGACCACGGCGCAGCCGGCGAAATCCTCCAGCGCCTCTTCCAGCGCCGCCAGCGTTTCTGTGTCGAGATCGTTGGTCGGTTCGTCGAGGAGGAGGACATTCGCGCCGGACTTCAGCATCTTTGCGAGATGCACGCGGTTGCGCTGGCCGCCGGAGAGGGTTCCCACCTTCTGCTGCTGGTCGCCGCCCTTGAAGTTGAAGGCGCCGGTGTAGGCGCGCGAGTTCATCTCGCG
>CAYMQH010000043.1:0-24490 GCA_964392525.1 uncultured Aestuariivirga sp. | reverse complement strand
GCAAGGTGGTGATGGTGCCGCCCAAGAGCCTGCCCTTCACCTCCTCCGGCAAGCTGTCGCGGGCTGGTGCCAAGCAGAAATACCTCTCGGGCGAGATTGCGGAACTCACCATTTCCGCCGTTGCCGCAGAAGCTTCGCTTCTCGAGGCTGCGGTCTGAAGCGGGATATCCCCCCTCGACCGCAGGTCCAGTCATGAACCGCATCGTCGCAATAACCGGCGCCACGGGCTTCACCGGCCGCCATGCCGTGGCAGAACTTGAAGCCAGAGGCTGCCGCCTGCGCGCGCTGGTGCGCCAACCGGACAGGGCGGACCTTCCGGCTTGCGTCGACATCGTGAAGGGCGCTCTCTCCGATCCGCAGGCGCTGCGTGACCTGCTGACCGGTGCGGATGCGGTGGTCCATCTCGCGGGCGCGCTGACCGGCCTGGCTGCGCAGGACTATTTTTCCGTCAACCAGCAGGGCACGGAAGCACTGATCGCGCAGGCGCTGGCGCTTGGCACGCCCCGATTCGTGCATGTCTCCTCGCTTGCTGCGCGTGAGCCGCAGCTCTCGCTCTACGCCGCCAGCAAGCGGGCAGGCGAGCAGGCCGTGCGCGCCCGCATCGATGAGCTCAACGCCATCATCATCCGCCCGCCCGCCGTCTATGGACCGGGCGACAGGGGCACGCTGCCGCTGATCACCGAACTGACGAGGCCCATAGCGGCCATTCCATCTTCACCCGCTGCACGCTTCTCCCTCATTCACGGTCGTGACCTTGCGCGCCTGATCGCGCTGGCGCTCGACAGCGATGCGCGCGGCCTGCATGAGGTGAGCGACGGCAAGCCCGGAGGCTATGGCTGGGCTGATCTCATCGCCGTCGCATCGGCGTTCCGCGGCAGCCCCGTCAGGCCGCTTTATCTGCCGCGTGCCCTGCCATCGGCCGTGGCCTGGGGAGCGGAAGGCATCGCCCGCCTGCGCGGCAGGCCGGGCATGGTGAACCGCGGCAAGATCGCCGAACTCTATCACCCCGATTGGGTGAGCCGGGCGGGAACGCTGGCGCTTGCCGATCCGCTGCCTTTCGACCGCGGCTTCACGGAAACCGTGAATTGGTACCGCGCGGCCGGATGGTTGCCTCGCGGCCCAAGCACCGATAGAAGTGCGCAAAGTTCAGGGAAGTCATGATGACCGACACCGTCCAACAGATTTGCAAGCTGCTTGCACCCTTCAACACCAATGGAACTGTGCTCTCGGCCGCCACCGACATCTCGACCGATCTCAACATCGATTCCGTGACGGTGATGGATTTCGTGATGGAGGTCGAGGATCACTTCGACATCGAAATTCCGCTCAATGTACTGTCGGAAACCCGCACCGTGGAAGACCTAGCCAAGGTCGTCGACGCGCGCGTGAAGAAGGGCTGAGCGATGGATCTTCTCGCGAAACTGCAGGGCATGGCGGAGCGTCACGCGCGCATGAAGTCTTTGGGGGTTGATGCGGTTGGCGTCACCAATGAGAGGATCATCTCGCCCACCCGCGCCGTCATCGAAGGGCGTGAGACCATTCTTGCGGGTACCAACAACTACATGGGCATCACCTTCGATCCCGATTGCATTGCCGCAGGCCAGAAGGCGCTGGCCGAATTCGGCACCGGCACGACGGGTTCGCGCATCGCTAACGGATCCTTCGCGCTGCATGCCGAACTCGAGCGCGAATTCGCCACCTTCCTCAACCGCAGGCACTGCATCATCTTCACCACCGGCTACCAGGCCAATCTCGGCATGATGTCGGGCCTCGCGGGGCCGCGCGACACGATCTATCTTGATGCTGACTCGCACAGCTCGATCTATGATGGCTGCACGCTGTCCGGCGCGAAGCTGGTGCGCTTCCGCCACAATGACGCCGCTGACCTCGACAAGCGCCTGTCGCGCGGGGAAGGCGATGAGGGCGGCAAGCTCGTGGTGCTCGAAGGCATTTACTCGATGATGGGCGACAGGGCGCCCTTGGCTGATTTCATCGAGGTGAAGAAGAAGCACGGCTTCCAACTGCTCGTCGATGAGGCGCATTCTTTCGGCGTGCTCGGTCCTCACGGCCGTGGCCTTGCTGATGAGGCGGGGCTTGAGGACGAAGTCGACTTCGTCGTCGGCACCTTCTCGAAGAGCGTTGGCGCGATCGGCGGCTTCGGCGCGGGCAACCACCCGCTGTTTGAGTATCTGCGCTTTTCGATGCGGCCCTATATGTTCACGGCCTCGTCGTCGCCCGCGTCGATCGCCACCTCGATTGCGGCGATCCGCAAGCTTGGCGCCGAACCGCAGCGCCGCAGGAAGTTGATGGAAAATTCGGCGCGCCTGTTCAAAGGGTTCAAGGCGCTCGGCCTCGATCTCGGTTGCGACCAGGTAAGCCCTGTCATTGCTGTGCGCTGCCCGGATGAGCCTTCGACGATCGCCATGTGGAACGCGCTCTTGAAGGCAGGCGTCTATGTCAACATCGCGCTGCCGCCCGGCACGCCGAACAAGCTCTGCCTGCTACGCTGCTCGGTGTCCGCCGCCCATACCGACGCAGAGATCGACCGAATCATCGATCTGTTCCGCACCGTGGTGGCGGAAGGCCATGGAATGAAGGCTGCCGTCTAACTTCGGATGAAGGTAAAGAGCGGCCCTGTTTCAAGCCGCAGCGGCTCACCCACGGGCGCGGGGAAGAACTCGCCGTCGATCACGAACATGGAGTTCGATGACACGCTGAGCGACTCTGAGCAGAAGCTTACGGCGCCGGGGGGTGAGGTGCGGTTCTCGCCGCCATACATCACCGGCAGCATCCAGCGCAGGATGGACGGCACCGGATAGGGCAGCACCGTGGTGCGGATCGGCGCGTGACGGCCGCCCCAGAAGGGCCGCATGCCGAGCATCAGCGTGTCCAGCGTGGTCGACATCTGCAGAAGCTGCGGCCCCTCCGCCATGCGCTTGCCGTCCGCTTCCACGGTGATCGGGTAGGGCCGGTCGAAGCGGGTTTCGTCGCTGGGGTCTGGCGCGGAGAACAGGAATTTGCGTACCGCCGTCAGCAGTGTTTCCGCCACCGCCCGCTGGCCCTTCACGCCTTTCGCATTGAAGGCGCGCTGGCAGTAATGGGTTGCCGTGGCAACCGCGCCGGTGCCCACGAACATGCCATGCCGCACCTTCCCGTCACCGGGGTTGGCGCAGCGGATGGTCTGGCGCGGTGTGACCTCGCGCGGGGCCGGTTTTGAAAGATGGGCCGCCTGCGCCGCGATGGAATGGCTGCGGAAGCCGAGGTCATTGGCGCTGAGATTGGTGGTCCCGTGCGGCAGGAGGCCGATGCGCGGCAGCACTGCGAAGGGCTGGCGCTCGGCAATCTCGGTGAGGATTTCCTGGATCGTCCCGTCGCCCGAACTGATGAACAGATCGGTGACGCCATCTTGCGCCATGGTGTCGATGATGCCGCCAAGCTGGCCGAAGCGTTCGAGCAGGGCCAGGCTGATACCCGGCTGGTTTTCCAGTTGCCGGGCAAGCGCGACGCCCTTGCCGCTGCCCTTGCCGGCAAGCGGGTTGACGATCAGCCCGCTGCGGCGGGTGGGAGGCATGTCGAGGCCTGTCATCGCGTCAGACCGTTTCCGTGCGCAGTGTCAGCACTGCCGCGAGGCAGCCGAAGGCGCCAAGCGGCAGCCATGCGGCCAGCCATGGCGTCACGAAGCCGAGTTCGCCCATGGTGAGTGAAATGCCATCGACAATGAAATAGAGAAAGCCCAGGCCCACGCCGGCCGCAAACAGTGCGCCGAGCCCGCCGCCGCGGCGGAAGCGCGTGGCCAGTGGAATGCACAGCGCAATCATCAGCAGGCCGGAAAAGAACAGCGATACACGCTTGTTCGCCCAGGTTTCATAAACCCAGACCGGCCGGATGCCGAAGCCGTTGTTGGCAATGAAATAGTTGAGTTCCGAAAGCGTCATATCCTCTGGAACGCCCGAGCGGGCGCCCTTCTGGGCTGGCTTTATCGAACCGGAGTAAATCAGCGTATCGAGCTTCGATGGCGCGAGATTGTCGCGGTAATAGACCAGAACCTTCCACAGCTTCCAGCGGCCCTCGCTCAGTTCGGCTTTTTCGGCGTAGATCTGCTCGGTGAGCAAGCCCTTCTCGTCACGGCGGAAGATGATGACGTCATTCAGCACAGTGGAAGCCGGGTTGGCGCGCCCGGCTCGCAGGATGTCCGTGCCGGAACGCATCCAGATCGGGTCGCGCTCGCCGACCTTCAGCTTCTCGGTTCCATAATCACCGACACCCCAGTCGCGGAGTTGCGGTGTGGTGGCGGGAATGGCGGTGTCGGACAGAACGAATTGCAAGCTGCCCGCCAGCAAGGCCAGCGGCAGCAGCATCACGATCAGCCGGAATGGCGAAATGCCAGCCGCCCACAGCGCGGACATCTCGTTGCGGTAGCTGAGTTCGGTGAGGGACAGCAGCATGGCCAGCAGCATGCTGATGCCCATGTAGTTGGAGATCACCGCCGGCGCCCGGTAGAGCATGTATTCGAACAGGAAGATGGTGTCGCCGGGGCGCAGTTCCTGGATGTCCTTGGAGTTGGTCAAGAGGTCGAGCGACAGCACGAAGATGGAAATGCCGAGGAGGATACCGAAGTAGCGGATCGCCACCATGCGGATCAGCATCCAGCCGATGAGCTTGATCATGACGGCGCCCCCCAGCCGGTGCGGCGCGCAAGGCCAAGGCGCAACCCGCTGAAAACGTCGCCCAAGCGGTCGATAGCACCCGTCACGGGGTCGTTGCGCAGCAGATAGCAGGTGGAGATGTAGCGCCAGCCGGCGAAGATGGCGAGCAGCAGGCAGGGCAGCCACATGGTGATGAGCGGCGAGGCCACGGCGTTGTTGGATGCCGTGGCGCCGCGGTGAATGATCTCGTTATAGAGCACGATGAGCACCAGCGCCGCGGCGGTGCGGAACCCGCGCGGGCTGCGCCTGGAGCCGACGGCAAAGGGAATGGCGAGGAACGGCAGGATCAGGATGCTCACCGCCGTGACCAGGCGTTCGCTCAGTTCGGAGGCCACTTCCTCCGGCTTCGCCTTGGGGGGCGGCGTCTTGAGCGCGCCGAACAATTCGGGCAGCGTCAGTTCGCGTTCATCCTGGCCGCGCGGCCGGAACAGGTCCTTGGAAATCCGGCCGAGCGGCGTGTCGGCCATCGCGAACTCTGTCGCCTCGCCCGCCTGGGGGTCTGCCTCATCGGGAGAGGGTTTCGCGGTGAACTTCAGCCGGTGCCCGTCTTCGAGGCGCAGCGTTGGCCTCTTGCCTTCACCAGTTTCGATGAGTTGCCCCCGCGAGGCGGTGACGGTGTCGGTGCCTTCGCCCTTCTTCTCCTCATAGATGAAAGCATGAACGAAGGAATTGGTCGTGCGGTCCAACTTGTCGATGATAAAGGTGCGGTCACCCGCCTGCATGAACACACCTTCCTCGGCGAGGTAGAACACGTCCACATTCTGAACATCGAACACCACGGAACGGTAGGCGTAGCGCGCATGCGGCTGAACCCAGCCCATGATGACGAGCGACAGGACGCTCATCAGCATGCCGAGTATGATGACCGGCCGCGCCATGCGGTTGAGGCCGATGCCCGAGGCCATGAAGGCATCGGTCTCCGAATTGGCCGACATGCGGCCGAAACCGAGCAGGAGGCCGAGGAAGAGTGCCGCCGGAAGCGCCGTGCCAAGATAATGCGGCACCAGATAAGCCAGCATCTCGAACACCACGGTGAATGAGTTCTTCTTGCCAAGCGTGGTGTCGAGCAGGCGCACCATGCGGTCAGCGAGCAGCATGAGGAGGCCGATTACCAGAGCCGCCGCCAGCGGAAGCGAAACCTGCCGCAGCACGTGTCTGTCCACGAGTTTCAGCAAGGGCGGCGGGCTCCGGATGGCGGAAGGCGTATCATGATCGTTCTTTAGCCCAGCCGCCGATCAGGAAGAAAGCGCGAATTCGGTGAGGTCTTCCACCTGCCGCCGGATGGGGTCGAAGCTGCGCGTCGTCACGTGGGTCAGCCATTTCCCGGCCTGCCGCTGGATGCGGTAGAGGTTCCAGGCAGCCACCGGATGGTGCGCGCTTGCGACCAGCGAGGCGGAGGGAACCCCCAGGACATGCACCGTCCCGAAGCGCGAATTAAGGCTGTTCAGCATGTGTTCGTGATTGTGGCCATGCAGCACCAGTTCGGCACCGTGGGTTTCGAGCACGCCGCGCAGTTCCGGCGCGTCGATCAGCGCCTTGCGCGGCTTGGCAAGGCCGGGCAGTGGCGGGTGGTGGATCATGATGACGCGCGCATAGCCGCGCTCGCGCAGGTCGGGCAAGAGGGCGGAGAGTGCGTCGATCTGCGTCCGGCCAAGAAGGCCGCAGGCCCGGTGCAGCGGTTGCGGCACGGCGGTTGAAACACCGATCAGCGCCACATTTCGGCGCAGGCGCACATAGGGGAAGGGCGTGGTGATCTGCGGGGTCGACTGGGCCAGCGGAACCCGCATGTCGCCTTGCATATAGGCGTTGAGGTGGGCCAGCCCATGCTGCCACTCCATCCGCACGTAGGCGTCGTGATTGCCCGGTACGAAGCTGATCCAGTCGGGAGCGCCGAAGGCATGAAGCCAGCGCGCCGCGGCGGTGAACTCCTCGCGGGCCGCGACGTTCACGATGTCCCCGGTCAGCGCCACATGGTCCGGGGCCGAGGCCACGATATCGGCGGCGATGGCCGAGGCCACCGCCGGATTGTGGACACGGTGGCGGCTGAGCCGCCAGTTGAACACGCCCACGGTGCGCTTCAGCGCGAAGTGCCGGCGCGCCGACCCGGAGGGCAGGGGGCCGAGGTGAATGTCCGAGAGGTGGGCGAGGGAGAACACTGTGCGTCTGTCTTGTGTTGGGTGTTGGGCCTGAGTGTCAGCCGATGGGTTTTTCGTAGATGCGATAGGTCTTGTAGGGCTTGCCGCCGAAGCTCTCGATCATGCTTCGCATGCGCATGTTGTCCTCAAGGATCCAGGAGAGTTCGCCGCGCCGCGTGCCGCGGCCCACGTGATAGCTACGCACGCGGGCGATGACGGCCATGCCGATGACGGCGCCGAGCGGCGTTCCGCGCAGATTTCGTTTCACACCCATCAGCGGCATGCGGATGGAGCGCGGCGGGCGCGCCAGCAGGTTCCAGCCGAGCTTCGCCCAGCCAAACGGCAGCAGCCTGCCATTGAGGCCAGTGATCCAGTCATTGATGTTGGGCAGCGAGATGGCCATTGCCACCGCCTCGCCGCGGTATTCGGCAATGGCGATGTAGTCGCCCGTCACCAGCATTTTGAGATTACTGCCCAGCGCCGTCATCTCTTCCTGTGTCCAGGGTACGAAGCCCCAGTTGTCCGACCAGGCGTCATTGGCGATGGCGACGATGGTTTCAAGCTCCGCCATCAGCTTCTTCTTGTCGAGCGGGCGGATGGTGATGTCCGGGTCGGCCAGCGCCTTCCGGTAGGCGGATTTCATTGCCCGCGGCGGCTCGCCCGGGTCGAGGAAATCATAGGCGATCACGTCCTTCGCCTTGGCGAAACCGAGTTGTTCAAGGCGCGCTGAATAATAGGGCCTGGCATGGCCCATCATCATGGAGGGCGGCGTTCCGAAGCCTTCGATGAGCAGGCCAGTCTCGTCATTGATCGAAAAGCTGAAGGGGCCCTGCATGTGGCTTGCGCCGCGGGCCCGCAGCCAGGCCGCCACCGCCTCGAAGAGGGCGGCGAACACAGCGGGATCATCCTCGGCTTCGAGGAAACCGAATTGCCCCGCACCGTCGTTGTGGATGCCGCTGCGCAGGCGGCAGAGCTGGGCGGAGATGCGGCCCACCGCCTGGCCGTTCCGCTCCGCGAGGAATAATTCGGCCTCGGCGTGCCGGAAATAGGGGTTCTTCTGTGGATCGAGATGGTCCAGACGTTCGAGATAGAGAGGTGCTACCCAGTTGGGGTCATCCCGGTACAGCGGAAAGGGCACATCAAGGAAGGCCTTGATGTCTGCTTTGCCGCGCACCGGCCGGACGGTGATGGACTGGGTCATGCCATCGGGCTTATCGCGCAGCTTGGCGGAACTCAAGCTTGGCGAAGCGAGGTGGGAAGGCTAACCATGTGCCATGATCGACAGTCTGAAACGCAGTCTCTACCGCGCGGCCAAGCCGCTGCTGCATCCCTTCTACCGTCAGGTACGGGGCATGACGCTCGGCACCCGTACCGTGGTTCTGCGGAATGACGATCGGGAGGTGCTGCTGCTGCGACATGGCTATGCGCCGGGCTGGCTTTTGCCAGGCGGCGGGGTGGAGCGCGGCGAGAGCCTCGCCGCAGCGGCGTTGCGTGAATTGCGCGAGGAGGTGGCCATCGAAGCGGAAGAGGAGTTGAAGCTACACGGCCTGTTCCTCAATGACAGCAGTTTCCGCGGCGATCACGTCGCCTGCTTCGTGCTGCGGCGCTTCCGCCAGGGCGCGTTCCGGCCCGGCTTCGAGGTCAGGGCGGCGCAGTTCTTTCCCGTGGCCAGCCTGCCGGACACAACGACACCCGGCACCATCCGGCGGATTACCGAAGTGACCGGACAGCTCCCGCCGCCCAGCGCGTGGTGATGTCCTTGACCAGCCTTCCGGCCCGAGCTAATGCGCGTGCGATGATGACCGCGATGCACCAGATCAGCCTGCGACGAGGAGCCGTAAGCCCGCGCCGTCCGGCGCGCGTCTGAACGCATCCGGTTCCTCCCATCCGCGCATGACCATCTCGCGAGCTTCGGGGCCTCCGGGCGCTCCCCCGATGCCTTGATGACTGCTGAGATCCTTCCCATGAGCGGCCAACCGACCTTCGATTTCACCACGCCCCAGGACCATGATGCGATCGAGCATCTGCTCGACCTGAGCTTTGGAAGCGACCGCCGCTCCAAGACATCCTACCGGCTGCGCGAGAACAATGCGCCGGTGCCGGGCCTCTCGCTTGTGGTGCGCGATGCGGGAGTGGCTGTATCCGGCACCATCAGCTTCTGGCCACTGACGATTGGCGAGGCGCAAACGCCGGCATTGTTGTTGGGGCCTCTGGCCGTCCACCCCGACCGGCAGAACCTCGGCATTGGGCTCCTGCTCATGCGGGAAGGCCTGGCGCGGGCCAGGCAGCAGGGCCATGCGTTGGTGCTTCTGGTGGGGGATGAACCCTATTATTCGCGGGTCGGCTTCCGGAAATTGCCAGTCGGCCTCATCAGCCTGCCGGGTCCGGTCAACCCGGAGCGCTTTCTCTATCTCGAACTCAAGGACAATGCTTTGCAGGGTGTCTCCGGCCTCGCGCTGGCGCCTGCTTCAGCGGCCCTCGCGGTACCACATGGCGCTGAAGGCCAGAAGCAGCACACCGAGGCTTAGCAGGCTGGTGAACAGCGGCGTGTCCGAAACCGCCAGCACGCGGTGCGCGTCATTGGCGCGAAGCCCCATCCAGCCTGAACCCGAAGTCTGGCGGCCCGCGTCTACCTTCACCAGCTGCGGCACGCCATCCTCCAGCCATTGCACGCCGCCACCGGTCGCCGCGGCAATGGGCGCCAGGATGCCGGTGGTCGCAGTGAGGCTTGCCATCTCGCGCGCACTGCCGCTGCCCGCCGCGGCAACAGCCACCAGCTTGCCATCCGACAGGCGGTGAAGGCCCGCTTCCGTGACCTTCAGCTTGCCGGTGAAGCGCCCGGGCGAGGTTTCGCTCAGCGTCACGCTTTCCTGCTTGCCCGAGGGCAATGTCACCGTCACGGCTGAGGCCGCATCGGCCATGGTGCGCCGCTCGATCACAAGCTCGCCATTCATCTGCCGCTCGGACAGCGCCTCTTCCTCGAGATCCGGCTCCTTCATCAGCCAGTGCGCAATGCGGCGTAGCAGTTCCGTCTGCGGTCCGCCGCCCTCGAAGCCGCGCGCCCACAGCCAGCCCTGGTCGGAGAGCAACTGTGCCACGCGGCCTTCCCCCTGCCGTGCCAGAACAAGCAGCGGCTTGCCATCGGGGCCGGACATCACCGTGTCACCCGCATTCGTCTCGGTTTCGACCAGCCTGAACCATCGGCCCCAGCTTGGCTCCTCGCCCTGCGAACCGGGAAGTTCATGTGTCACCGGGTGCTTGCGGCCCTGCGGCGTCAACTCGGGCTTGAACGGACCTTCGAGCACCTCTCCCGTGGGGGCTGCGGCGATGATGTCGGAAAGTGGCGTGTAGTAGAGCCCATCTTCGTCAGCGAGGTCGGGGCCTGATGCGATCAGCACTGCGCCGCCATCCTGCACATAACGCGCGATGTTCGCCATGTAGGCTGCCGGAAGCACCGTCTGCCGCCGGTAGCGGTCGAAGATCACGAGGTCGAACTGGTCGAGTTTGTCGACGAAGAGTTCGCGCGTCGGGAAGGCGATGAGGGCCAGTTCCCGGGTGGGTGTGCCATCCTGCTTTTCCGGCGGGCGGAGGATGGTGAAGTGGACGAGGTCCACCGCCGCGTCGGCCTTGAGCAGGTTGCGCCAGGTGCGCTCGCCGGGGTGCGGCTCGCCCGACACAAGCAACACGCGCAGCCTGTCGCGCACGCCTTCGATGACGCTGACAGCGCGGTTGTTCTGGGTGGATATTTCGCCATCGAGCGGCGGCACGCTGATTTCCAGGATGTTCTGGCCGCCATGATCCACCGGCACCTCAACGCTCACCGTCTCACCCGGGGTGGCCGCGATCAGCTCTGGCTCGCCACTGCCCATGGTGATGGCGACGGTGACAGGCTGTCCCGGCCCGTTCACCTCCTCGACGCGGAAGGAGACGATCTGCGGCTGGCCCACCATGCCGAAGCGCGGGGCCTTGCCGATCACCACCTTGCGGTCGCGCTCGCTCTTCGAGCCGGTGATGAGGCCGTGCAGCGGGCCACCGATGCCGGCCCTGGCGGCATCGGCTGGGGCATCGTGAATTTCGCCGTCGGTGATCATCACGGCTCCGGCGAAGCGCTCGGGTGGAATATCGGCCAGCGCCCGGTTCAGCGCTTCGAAGGCGCGTGTGCCGTCGTCTTCCGCACTGATGCCGGACGTGACCTCGATGGTGCGAAGCTCGGTGTTGGGCAGCGTTGCGATGGCGGCCCTGAGCCTCGCCTCGGCCTCCGCCGTCTGCTGGCTGCGCGCTGCGCCCTGCTGGCTGAGCGAGCGGTCGATCACGACGACCGCGATGTCACTCAACGCCTCGCGCGTCTCGCTGCGGATCACCGGGTTGGCGAGCGCCGCGAGCAGGAGGGCAAAGGCCAGCGCCCTGAGCAAGAGGCCGCGTGCGCGGGCGAAGGCGAGCGCTGCGAGAAGGGCAAGGCCCGCTACGCCGAGCGCCGCGATGACCGCCCAGGGCAGAACGGGATCGAAGCTGATGTTCCAGCCGGTCATTGGCCCAGCCTCTCGAGCAGGGCTGGAACATGCACCTGGTCTGCCTTGTAATTGCCGGTCAGCGCATACATCACGATGTTGACGCCGGTGCGCAAGGCGAACTCGCGCTGCCGGTCGGTGCCCGGCACGGAGGCATAGAGCGGCTCGCCCATGTCATCCATTGCCCAGGCGGCGGCATAGTCATCGGAGCCGATGATGATGCCGGAGACGCCATCGGTATTGCCGCTGCCAGCGCCTTCGCTGTCTGGGCGCTCCACCCAAAGCTTGCCGCCGTCATAGCGGCCGGGGAAGTGGTCGAGCAGATAGAAGCTCCGCGTCAGCACATGCGAGGGCGGCACGGGTTCGAGCGGCGGAATGTCCAGCTTCGCCAGAATGCGGCGCAGCGCATCGGCCGCCGCCGTTGTGCCGCCGCTCAGGGCATCAACCCCTGCGCCATCCTCGCGCAGGTCGAAGAAGATGGTGCCGCCGGTTTTCATGTAGGTGTCCATGCGGGCCAAGGCCGCATCGGAGGGAACGGTCGCATCGGCGCGCACCGGCCAGTAGAGCAGCGGGAAGAACACGATGTCATCGCGTTCGATGTTGATGCCCTGCGGGTCACCCGTGGTGACGGAGGTCCGGTCCCGCAGCACACTGCCGAGGCCCTTCAACCCTTCCTCGCTCACCCTGTCCGTTTCGGCGTCTCCCGTGATGACATAGGCAAGACGTGTTTCCAGCGCGTTCCGCATGGCGAAATCGTCTGTCGTCTGAGCAATCGACGTGCCGCCCGGTGCCGCCAGCATGACAAGCGCGATGGCCGCAGCGCCGGCAATGCGGCGCTGGCGAAGGCGGTTGAAGCCACCGCCGAGGAACAGTGCAGCGAGGCAATCGGCGAGGAACAGCAGCATGGCGAGCGCGAAGGCATAGGGGGCAAGCGGCAGCGCCGGCATGGGTTCGAGGCCTCTGATGGTCCAGGGAGCGGGAAGATCCGCGATCGGCGTCAGCCGGTCACCGGTCTGTGTGATGTTGAGGGCGCGCTCCTGCAGGCCGCGGCGGTAGAGGCCTGCGGGGGTCGCGGCGGAGGCGCTCGCCGTGTCGATGGCGGCTGCGGGAATGGGTTGGATGTCGGGCGATGGATCAGTCAGCTCGCCGAAGCCATCGAGCGAGCGGAAGGGCGCGAAGGCCTGCGCATCCGGCGCGGCCTGCGATTGCGCCGTACCGCCCCCCGCCGCGGGCGCGAGATCCAGCACCCGCCGCAGCATCTCGACGAACAGGCCGGAGACAGGCAGGTTCGACCAGTCGGCATTGGCCGTCACGTGGAACAGCACGATCATGCCCTTGCCCTGCTTGCTGGCCGTGACCAGCGGTGTGCCATCTTCAAGGCTGGCCCACACCTTGGCGGGAAGATCGGCATCGGGTTCAGCCAGAACCTGGCGTGTCACCTTCACCGATGGATCGGGCGGCAGGCCTGCGAAGGGGCTGTTATCCGGAAAGGGCTGCAACGCCTGCGGCGTTTCCCAACTCAGCGCACTGCCGAGCGACCGGCCGCCCTCGCGCAGTGTGACCGGGATCAGCCCATCCTGCGCGCCAGCCAGGCGCGGGCCCGCGAAACGCAGCAGCACGCCGCCATTCCCCACCCAGCGGGCCACCATCTCCTGCTGCTCGGCGGGCAACACGCCGATGTCGGCCAGCACGAGCATGGAGAGGCCCTGATCGAGCAGGCTGCGCAATGCAGCAGTATCAATGGGCGCGCTCAGTTCGGCAAAGGGCTCGACCGCGCGCGAGACATAGTAGAGCGGCGACAGCAGCGGTTGGGATGTTTCCGCCGAAGCACCGGAGAGCAGGCCCACGGTCTTGCGCCGCCAGCGGTCATCCATCAGGAATACCGCAGCGGCGTTGCGCTCGCCCTCGATGGCGATGCGGCCGATGTCGTTCCGGAGTTCCACCGGAAGCTCGATTACCGCCTCGGCTTTGGCGGTTCCCGTGGCGAAGGCAAGATCCGCCGTGCCGAAGCTGCGGCCGTTTCCGGCCTTGGCAGACACCTGCACTGTCCGGGCCGAAGCCTCCGGGACGCGCAGCGCCGTCACCTTGATGCGCCCGCCGTCGAAGCCGGGCGTGGTCAGCGCCATCGGCAGGCTTGACGCGTCCGGCATGATGGCTTCCACCTTCGCCCCGCCCTTGGCGAGCCCCGCGAGGCCTGCCGCGAAGGCTTTGGCACCGCCCGTGTCGATACCATCCGAGAGCCAGACGACATGCAGTGCGTCGGCGGCTGCGAAGGCTTCGGTCAGGCGTTTCAGGAGGGCGGCGCGGTCGGGGGCTATGGCGCGCGGCTGAAGGGCGAGCGCGCGGGCCTTCACATCGGATGCGGCCTTGGCCTCCAGCGGCTGCGGGCGGAGTTCGGGCGAACTCATGGCGAGCGTCACGGGAGAACCTGCGGCTGCGGCGACATCGAGGATCTCTTCCATCACCTCGAGGCGTTTGGTCCAGTCCTTCGCTGCCGCCCAGCCATCATCAACGACGAGCAGCAGCGGAACATCGGTAAGTGGTGCGACGCGGCCCGGCGCATAGAGCGGGTGCGATACCCCGATGATCAGCAATGCTGCGACGATGAGGCGGAGCAGCAGCAGCCACCATGGGGTTTTGTCCGGCTGCTCCTCGCGGTTGGCGAGGCCAAGCAGCAGGCGGATCGGCGGGAACCGCACGGTTTCAGGCCGCGGCGGTGTGATGCGCAGCAGCCACCAGATGACAGGCAGCAGCACCAGCGCCGTCAGCGCCAGCGGCGTGGTGAAACTCAGCGCGCTCAAGAGGTTCATCGCCGGGCCTCGCCCGAGATCAGCGCATGGAGCGACAGGAGCGGCACGGCGGGTGACTGGTCGGTGCGGTGGATGGTAAAGCTCCAGCCGATGCGGCTGCACAGGTCTCTGAGGCCTGCGCGGTGCGCGTCGAGCTTTTCAGCATAGGCCCCGCGCAGTGTTTCCGCCTTGGCGGACAGGAATTTGAGAGGACCGGCCATCTCATGGAACTCGACGCGTCCTGAATAGGGCAGGGTCTCTTCGGCCGGGTCCACCACCTGTACGAGGTGTCCCCTGACGCCTGCCGCGGCGATGGGCGTGATGGCCGCTGCGATCTCTTGCAGCGGCTCGAAGAAATCCCCCGCCATGACCGCGCTTGAGAAGCGCGGCATGCGTGTGAAGCCCGGAAGGGCTGATCCCTCGCGCTTCATGAACCACTGCGCGATCCGGACGAGTTGTGCGCGTGAATGGTCGGGCTTCTGCGGCGAGTCGAGAGCGCCCACGCGCTCCTGGGCGCGCAGCGCGAGCGACGCAACGGCGAGCACCAGAAGCTGGGCGCGCTCACGCTTGGTAACGCCCGAGAGATGCGAGCGGAAATCCATCGAGACGGCGGGTGATGCCCAGACCCACAGCGTGTTCGCCGCCTCCCACTCATTCTCGCGGATGAAGATGCGGTCGGAGCGAGCCGATTTGTGCCAGTCGATGCGCTGGGTCGAATCGCCGAAGCTATAGGGCCTGTATTGCCAGAAGCTTTCGCCCGGCCCGGCGCGCTTTCTCCCATGTTCGCCGAGGATCACGGTCGAGGCAATGCGTTCCGCCTCCACGAGGAGTGGGGGAAGAGCGGCGGCCTGCTGGGCGGCGCGGTCAGAGAAAATGAGCGCTGTGGCGTCAGCCATGATCTCAGGCGATCAGCTTCGACAGCCGTTCGATGGCGCCGTCAATCGTGTGGCCATCGGCACGGGCTGTGAAGTTCAGCGCCATGCGGTGGCGAAACACCGGACCCATCAGCGCCTGAACGTCATCGAGCGACGGCGACAGCCGGCCCTGCAGGAGGGCGCGGGCCCGCGCACCCAGCATGAGGGCCTGCGAGGCGCGGGGCGAAGGCCCCCAGGCCACGTTGCGGTTCACGAACTCATCGGCCTCGGGTCCCGGCCTTGCGGCGCGCACCACGCGCAGGATGGCCTCCGCCACCTGTTCGCCCACGGGGATCAGCCGCGTCAGGCGCTGGGCGTTCAGCAATTCGGTAACGGAGAGGATTTTCTCGGCCTGCTCCTCCGCCGCGCCGGTGGTGGCGAAGAGCATGCGCCGCTCGGCTTCGAGCGGGGGATAGGGAACGTCGATCTGCACCAGGAAGCGGTCAAGCTGGGCTTCGGGCAGCGGGTAGGTGCCTTCCTGCTCGATCGGATTCTGGGTGGCGAGCACGTGGAAGGGGCGCGGCAAGTCGTGGCGCTGGCCTGCGACCGTTACATGGTGTTCCTGCATCGCCTGCAGCAGCGCCGACTGGGTGCGGGGCGAGGAGCGGTTGATTTCGTCCGCCATCATCAGCTGGCAGAACACCGGGCCGGGCACAAAGCGGAACTGGCGGCGGCCGCCCTCGCTCTCATCCAGCACCTCTGAGCCGAGTATATCGGCGGGCATCAGGTCGGGGGTGAACTGCACGCGCTTTTCATCAAGGCCCAGCACCCGGCCGAGCGTTGTCGCCAACTTGGTCTTGGCTAGGCCGGGGGCACCCACCAGAAGCGCATGGCCGCCACCCAGAATGGCAATGAGCACCTGTTCCACCACGGCGTCCTGCCCGAAGATGACGCGACCGATGGCAGCGCGGGCCTCGCCCAGGCGCGCGCCCGCCGTTTCAAGGTCGGCGATGATCTGGCGGTCTGCTTCATTGATGCTCGGCATGGGGCTCACTATAAGATTTGTGTCGGTGGCAGTCTCGGGAACGAGAATGGCCTAAAAGAGGCAGGGGCAGAAGCCCCGACTCAGCGTTACGGCCGGAAAATGAGCACAGATCAGCGCGATGCAAGCAATCCCCTGAAGGGGCTGGGCGAGGCCCGGAAGGCCAAGGGCCCGCCGCCGGTTCACCTGTGGAACCCGCCGTTCTGCGGCGACATCGACATGCGGATCGCCCAGGACGGCACCTGGTTCTATATGAATTCTCCCATCGGACGGAAGCCGCTGGTGCAGCTCTTTGCCTCGGTCCTGCGCCATGATGCGGACGGAAGATACTATCTGGTCACCCCGGTGGAAAAGGTGGGAATCAGGGTTGATGACGCACCCTTCACCGCCATTCGCATGACGGTGGCGGGCGAGGGGCACTCCCAGGTCGTATCGTTTGAAACCAATGTCGATGACGAGGTGACGGCCGATGCCGCCCATCCCTTGCGCTTTGCCGTTGAACACGGCACCGACGGCCTCAAGCCCTATGTTCTGGTGCGGGCGGGTCTTGAGGCGCTTGTCAGCCGCGCCCTGTTCTATGACCTTGTGGCAGCAGGAACAGTGGAAGGAGGCTGGTTCGGCGTGTGGTCTGCGGGGCAGTTCTTCCCGATGCAGAAGGCTACCGAAATCGGGCTTTCGCCGTGAGCTTCCGCTTCGATGAGCCGGAGTTCAGGACCCGCGCCGCCGGGCGGCTTCACGCCGCACCGGAAGACAGGCCGCGCTTCAGCGATGATGACCTGAACCCCCATGCCCGGATGATCCCGCAGGGCGAGACGCCGAAGCCCGCCGCCGTACTGGTGCCGGTGGTGCCGCGTGGCGAGGAGTTGCATCTCCTGCTCACCCAGCGTCAGGCGCATCTCAGTCGCCATGCAGGCCAGGTGGCGTTTCCCGGCGGGCGTGTTGACGAAACGGATGCCGACGCGGTGGCCGCCGCGCTGCGCGAGACCGCGGAGGAAACTGGCATTACACCGGAGTTTGTGGATCCGCTGGGCTTTCTCGATACTTATCTTACCAGCACCAATTACCGGGTCGTGCCGGTGGTGGCGGTGGTGCGCCCCGGCTTCAGGCTGATGCCGCACGCCGGCGAGGTGGCGGATGTGTTTGAAGTACCGCTCGCTTTCCTCATGAACCCCAGGCACCATGAGCGCCACTCGCGCGAATTCAAAGGAGCCGAACGTTTCTACTATGCGATGCCGTGGCAGGAGCGCTACATCTGGGGCGCGACCGCTGGCATGATCCGCAATCTCTACCGCCTGATGTATGAAACGCCTTGAGCGAGAAACCATGAGCGAGATGCCGCCCTCACTCGCCAGCGCTGACTGGCTGCAACAGCCCTCGCTGCGGCGGGTGATGCAGGCCATCGCCGCGGCGGGCGGAGAGGCGCGTGTGGCGGGCGGCGCGGTGCGCAACGCCCTGCTTGGTGAAGCGGTAACGGAAGTAGACCTCGCCACCACGCTGTCGCCCGCGCAGGTGGCGGAGGCTTGCGGGACAGCGGGCATGAGCGTTCACCCGACGGGCATCGAACATGGCACGGTGACGGTGGTGGCCGATCACCATCCCTATGAGGTGACAACGCTCCGCCACGATGTCGAAACCGATGGCCGCCGGGCCAGGGTGGCCTTCACCAGCGACTGGGAGGCAGACGCGCAGCGGCGCGATTTCACCATCAATGCCCTGTATTGCGATGCCGCCGGCCGCGTCTATGATTTCACAGGCGGTTACCGCGACATCGGATTGCGGCGGGTTGCCTTCGTCGGCAGCCCTGAACATCGCATCGAGGAGGACTATCTCCGCATCCTGCGCTTCTTCCGCTTCCATGCCCGCTATGGCGAGGGAGCGCCCGATACGGCCGGGCTTGCAGCCTGCATCAGCCACCGGAACGGCCTCGGCAATCTGTCGGCCGAGCGTGTACGCCAGGAAATGTTCAAACTTCTGGTGGCGAAAGGCGCCATCCCCACGCTGCGCTGCATGTCTGAGAGCGGCATCCTCGGGCTTCTTCTTCCGTATACGGAGGAGTGGCGCGTGCTCTCGCGCCTGCCCGCCGACCCGGTCCTGAGGTTGGCCGTACTGGCACGGGACCCGGTGGCGATGAAGGGCCGCTGGCGTCTCTCCAACCATGAGGCGAAGCGGCTGGAGGCCATCGCCTCGCTGGTGCCGCCCACGCCTGCGCTTCGGCCACAGGAGCAGCGCGTCATCCTCTACCAGATCGGCACTGAAGCCTGGCGCGATCTTGTTGATGTCGCATGGGCACGCTCCGAGGCGGAGATGGATGATGCAGGCTGGACAGGCCTGCGCCAACTGCCGGACTGCTGGCAGGTGCCGGTGCTGCCCGTCACCGGCCGCGACCTTATCGCGGCGGGCATGCAGCCTGGGCCTGACATCGGCTTAACTCTGCGCAGGCTGGAGGATTGGTGGGTGGCCTCCGGCTTCAAGCCCGGCAAGCAGGAACTTCTCGAACGCATCTCAAGATAGGAAAAAGCACATGGCCGACATTCTGGTGATGAAGACAAAGGGCAAGATGGCGCCCGAGGTTGAAAAGGGAAAGCCCGGCAAGGGCAAGCTCATCAAGGGCAAGTATGAGACCAGGACATGGAACCATTTCACCGGCGAGGATGGCCGGCTGTTCTGTGGCATCTGGGAATCGACGCCCGGCAAGGTGCCGGTGAGCTATGATGAGTGGGAGTTCTGCCACTTCATCGAGGGCAAGGCCATTCTTACCAACGAGGATGGCAAGAGCTGGACGCTCAAGAAGGGCGACGCCTTCATCATTCCGTCAGGCTTCAAGGGCACATGGGAAACCGTGAAGAAGGTGAAGAAGCACTATGTCATCCTGATGCCGAAGCCATGAGCATGATCCGATCGGTTCTGGTCACGGGTGCTGCAAGGCGCATCGGCCGCAGCCTTGCACTCGAACTGGCCGAGGATGGCTGGGATGTGGCAGTGCATTGCAATGCGTCTGTCGCCGAGGCCCAGGAGGTGGCAGGCCAGATCCGCGCCCTGGGGCGCAGGGCGGCCGTGGTGCGTGGTGATCTCTCCAATGCCGATGTGCCGGACCGGCTGATTTCCGACGCCTCTGCGGCGCTTGGCGGCCTCACATGCCTCATCAACAACGCCTCGCTCTTCGAGCCCGATGAGGTCGGCACTATCACCAAGGCCAGCTGGGCGGAGCATCTCGACACCAATCTCCGTGCGCCAGTCTTTCTGTCGCAGGCCTTTGCGCGGCAACTACCCGATGGCGTGGAGGGTAACATCATCTCGATCATCGACCAGCGTGTATGGAAGCTGAACCCGAAGTTCTTCTCCTACACCACGTCGAAATCCGCGCTGTGGACAGCAACCCGAACGCTGGCGCAGGCACTGGCGCCACGCATCCGCGTCAATGCCATCGGCCCCGGGCCTGCCCTTCCCTCGGTCCGCATGGATCAGGCGGAGTTCGACAAACAGGCGGCACTGACGCTTCTGGGCCGTGGCACGTCGCCCGAGGAGATTTCCGCCGCGGTGAAATTCATATTGTCTCAGCCGTCGCTGACCGGGCAGATGATTGCCCTGGATGGCGGTCAGCATCTGGTCTGGCAGACGCCTGACGTTGTCGAGGTAAATGAATGAAGAAGCCAATTATCAGCCACCATGTGGCCAGTGCAGCATCAGGCCTGCGCCATGTGTTCGTGCGCGATCTCGACCTGGTGGCGCTGATCGGCATCTACGATCACGAGAAGCTGAAGCCGCAGCGCATCATCGTCAACATCGACTTGTCGGTGGAGGAGGGTGAGGGCCCGACGGATGACGACATCGGCCACGTCGTCTCCTATGAGATCGTCGTGAAGAAGGTGGAAGCAATCATCGCCGAAGGTCACATCAATCTCGTTGAAACGCTGTGCGAGAAGATTGCCGTGTCCTGCCTGCGCGACAAGCGGGTGGTGGCGGCCCGTGTGCGGGTGGAGAAGCCGGACATCATCGCAAACGCGCGCAGTGTCGGCGTCGAGATCGAGCGGACGCGCTGACACGGCGCTCTCAGGTTCCGGCTTCAACGAAACCCGGCGCGGCGGGAACCTTGCCGCGTCTGCGCCGTTTTCTTTGCACATTTGAAGCGTAAGTCCCCACGCGTCCGCAACTCGGCGGCATGGGAGTAAGACAAAAATGTTAAGACGCAGCCTTTTTGGTTTTGCCGCCTTGGGTCTGGCGCTGTTTGGCGTGCCTGCGGCTGGCGCTCTCGCGTTGAGCCTTCCGCTCCAGGCGCCTGCCATGGAATCGGGATCGTCGCAGCTCCGGACCGATGTTCGCGGCGATGGCAGCGGATACCGTGGCGGTTCCGGTTATCGCGGCGGTTATGGCAAGCCGCGCAGCTATCCGCGTTACCGCTACAAGGGCTATCCGCGGTACAATCAATACCGCCACGGCTATCGTTGCAACGGTTGGAGCAACAACTGCCGGCACTACTATCGCGGCTACTGGTACCAGAATCCGTGGTGGAACTATCCGGCGATCGGCTTGGGCATAGGTCTGGGTGGTGGTGCCTATTATTACGGCGACTACTATGTTGCGCCGCGGGCGCGCGCCTATGGCAGCCGCCATGTGCGCTGGTGCCTTGACCGGTATCGCTCCTACAACCCGCGCACCAACACCTGGGTGGCCTATAGTGGGCGCGTCAGACAGTGCATCAGCCCTTACGGGCCGTAATTCGCGTTTCTGCATCTTCCGCAGCAGAAACCGGCGCCGCTTTGGCGCCGGTTTTTGTTTGGAGTGTCATGGTTGGTGACGAACGTGCCTCGTCTCCTCCGCTCCGTGTCGCGGGAGATCTTGAACCGGGTGCGTCCCGCTTCATTCGGCTCCGGTGTCACGCGCCTGCTTCCCCAAACGGGGGCGGCGGATGTATGTAAGACGCCATGACGAACGAGCCACAGCCACCTGAAACCGGTATGCCAGAGAGCGAGGCCCTCGCCGGGGCGGAGCTGATCCGCGATTTCGTGACCAGGCTTCCCGGCAAGCCAGGCGTCTACCGCATGTATGATGCGAAGGGCGATGTGATCTATGTAGGCAAGGCCCGCAACCTGAAGAACCGCGTTTCCAACTATACACGTCCCTGGGGACAGTCGAACCGCATCGCCACCATGATCGCGCTGACCGTGAACATGGAGTTCGTGACCACCTCCACCGAGGCCGAGGCGCTGCTGCTTGAGGCCAATCTCATCAAGAAGCTGAAGCCGCGCTACAATGTGGTGCTGCGCGACGACAAGTCCTTCCCCTATATCCTCATTGCGAAGGACCACCGCGTGGCGCAATTGGTCAAGCACCGGGGCGCGCGCAACCGCAAGGGCAGCTACTATGGCCCCTTTGCGTCGGCGGGTGCAGTCAACCGCGCCATCAATACGCTGCAGAAGGCCTTTCTGCTCCGTTCCTGCAATGACAGTATCTATGCCAACCGCACACGGCCCTGTCTGCTCTACCAGATCAAGCGCTGTTCGGCGCCCTGCGTGAATTACATCGCAACCGAACCCTATGATGAGCTGGTGAGGGAGGCCGAAGCCTTTCTCAATGGCAAGAGCCAGGCGGTGAAGGCCGAACTGGCAAGGCAGATGGAGGCGGCCTCCGAGGCGCTCGACTTCGAACGTGCCGCGCTGTGCCGCGACCGCATCCAGGCCATGAGCTTCGTGACCCAGACGCAGGGTATCAATCCGCAGGGCGTCGAGGAGGCGGACGTGTTCGGCCTGGCGCAGGAAGGCGGCCAGACCTGCATTCAGGTGTTCTTCTTCCGCTCCTTCCAGAACTGGGGCAACCGCGCCTATTACCCCAAGGCCGACAAAAGCCATGAGCCGGCCGAGATCCTGTCTGCCTTTCTGGCGCAGTTCTATGATGACAAGCCGGTGCCGGGGCTCGTGCTGCTCTCCCACGATATCGAGGAGCGTGAGTTGCTGGAGGAGGCGCTCTCCACCCATGCCGGCCGGAAAATCGAGATTGCGGTGCCACAGCGCGGCGAGAAGAAGGGGCTGGTTGACCACGCGCTTACCAATGCGCGTGAAGCGCTGGGCCGGAAGATGGCTGAATCCTCCTCGCAGGCAAAGCTGCTGGAGGGCGTGCAGCGCGTCTTCGGCCTTGCCGAGGTGCCACGCCGCATCGAGGTTTACGACAACTCGCACATTCAGGGCGCGAACCCGGTTGGAGGCATGATCGTGGCCGGGCCGGATGGGTTCATCAAGGCGCAGTACCGGAAATTCAACATCCGAACGGAGGAGATCGGTTCCGACGACTTCGCCATGATGCGCGAGGTGCTCACGCGCCGGTTCAGCCGCTTGCTCAAGGAACAGGGCGAGGCGCGGGGCGAGGAAGACGGCAAGGAGGTTCAGGCCTGGCCGGACCTCGTGCTGATCGACGGCGGCCAGGGCCAGCTTTCGGCGGCCAGGGCAGTGCTCGAGGAGCTTGGCCTCGGCGACCTGCCGCTGGCGGGTGTGGCCAAGGGGCCGGACCGCGATGCTGGCCGGGAGCATTTCTATGTGCCTGGCCGGAGCTCCTTCATGCTGGAGGGGCGCGACCCCGTTCTCTATTACATCCAGCGCCTGCGCGATGAGGCGCACCGCTTCGCCATCGGTTCCCACCGGGCCAGGCGCAGCCGCGCCATTGGCGTCAACCCCCTGGACGAGATTCCGGGCATTGGCCCCCTGCGCAAGAAAGCCTTGCTGCAAGCCTTCGGTTCGGCCAAATCAGTAGCGCGGGCCAGCGTGACGGATCTGGCCGCCGTGGAAGGGGTGAGCCATGCGCTGGCGCAGGCGATTTACGACCACTTTCACGACAGTGCGGAATGAGCGGCGCGATGGACGGAATGGAAACGAGAAATCCGATGCGGTACTCGCAGGTGTGGAACCTGCCGAACATCCTGACCTATGGCCGCATCGTGGCGGTGCCCATTGTGGCGGCACTGCTGCTGTGGGGCGGCAACGACGCCCGCTGGGCGGCCCTCGCCATTTATGTGCTGGCGGCTGTCAGCGACTTTTTCGATGGTTACCTGGCGCGCAAATGGCAGCAGCAATCTTCGCTGGGCCGCATGCTGGACCCGATCGCCGACAAGGTTCTGGTCGCTGTCGTCCTGCTCGTGCTGTGCGCCGATGGCATTCTGGCCGGTGGCCACATCTGGGCCGCCATCATCATCCTGTCGCGTGAGGTGCTGGTGTCGGGCCTGCGGGAATATCTGGGCGAGTTGCAGGTCTCGGTTCCGGTCACCAAGATCGCGAAGTGGAAGACGACGGTGCAGCTTGTTGCCATCGGTTTCCTCATTGCGGGCCCGGCGGGTGACACGGTGATGCCCTACACCACCACGCTCGGCATCGCCATGCTGTGGGTTGCGGCGGGCCTTACCCTTTACACCGGCTATGACTATTTCCGGGCCGGCATCCGTCATGTCGTGGACTGAATGAGAATCCTCTATTTCGCCCGTATCCGGCAGATCGCCGGGCGCAGCATGGAAGAGCTTGAGCTTCCAGCCTCCGTCACCTCTGTTGCGGAACTGATCGATTTCCTGTGCGCGCGGGATGAGTCGGTGGCCGCGGCCTTGGCGGACCGGCGCACGCTTCGCGCCGCGGTGGACCAGGCCCATGTGGCGCTCGATGCCTCCATCGAGGGCGCGCGGGAGGTTGCCTTCTTCCCGCCGGTCACGGGCGGCTGATGCGCCTCAATATCTTTCTTCAGCGGGCGGGCGTCGGAAGCCGGCGCGAGGCGGAGCGCCTGGTGGCTGAAGGCCGCGTGAGCATCAATGGCGCCAAGGCGCTGCCGACGACGCCCGTCGAGGAGGGTGATGCCGTCAGCGTCGATGGCCGCCCCGTCAGGCTCGACACGAGGCCCCTGCCGCGCCTGTTCATGCTGAACAAGCCGGTCGATGTGCTGGTGACGAACAGCGACCCCCGGGGCCGGTCCACGATTTTCGATCTTCCGGCGCTCAATCCGCCGAAATGGCCGCGCGCCAATCCGCGCGTGGTCTATGTCGGCAGGCTGGACGTGAACAGCGAGGGCCTGCTGCTCCTCTCCTCCGATGGCCCCCTGGCCCAGGCCATGATGAGCCCGGAAATGGCGCTCTCGCGCCTCTACCGGGTGCGGGTGCGCGGCGCTCTCCTGCCCGCCGACATTGCGGCGATTGCCGAGGGCATCACGGTTGACGGCATCAGCTATCGGGGTGCTGAGTTCATCGAGGAATATGGCCAGGAGGGCCGGGCCAACCGCTGGTACCGCTGCGTGCTGACGGAAGGCAAGAACCGCGAAATCCGCAAGCTTTTCCAGCACTTCGGCTGTCATGTGAACCGCCTGGTCCGCCTGCAATACGGGCCTTTCACGCTGGGTGACCTGCCCGCCGGCGAAATCCGCGAGGTGCCGCCGCAGAAGGTGAAGGAGCTCATGGAGTATCTGGCGAAGAAGGGGGCTGCTCTGGCCTGAGG
>CAYMQH010000042.1:0-24544 GCA_964392525.1 uncultured Aestuariivirga sp. | reverse complement strand
TGATCGACATCATGGGCAGCGACACCGTGGGGCTGACGCCGGCGCTGGATAAGTTTTTTGCGACTGCAAGGTCGTTGTCGGCGGATCCGGCGTCGACGGTACTCCGCCAGGAATTCCTGCGCGATGCAGATGGTGTGGCTGGTAGGTTCCGTGAACTATCGATACAACTCACCGGTGTGGATGCCGAGACCCGCGAGGCTATTGATAGCCGTGTCGCCGACGTGAACACCCTCGCGGAGCAGATCGCCATCATCAATAAAAAGCTGGCGAAGCATGCGCTGGTTGATCGCCAGCCGCCCGACCTGCTGGATCAGCGTGATCTGCTGCTCACCAAGCTATCGGAGCTGGTGCAAACACGGGTAACGACAACACAAAACGGCGCAGTAAACATCAGTATTGGCAGCGTACCGAATGCCGGCAAGATCGTTCACGGGGATAAGGCCATTCCGATCGCTGCACGCTTTGATGAATCCGATTTATCACGCGTAACTCTGATTGCTGATCCCTTTGCTAAGCAGCCGGAGACGGTGGTGGGTGTCAGTTCTGGCAAGCTCGGTGGTCTGCTGGGATTCCGCGAGCAAGTTTTACAGCCAATCTTTGAGGGTCTGGATAATCTAACGACTACGTTTGCCAGCGAGCTGAATCGGACACACGTCAACGGCATTGATATGAACGGCGAAGTCGGGGATGAGCTGTTCGTTATTGACAGAGTCGTACGTACAGATCCACGCTCGGGTGACAGGATTCAGCTCGACCGCGCCTCGGCCGGGATTCGGGTCGCTATCGACGACCCGCGTAAAGTCGCTGCAGGTGCACTTTTCCGCGTCATCGAGAATCCGAACAATCTATCCGGTGCGGATGCCGTGCTGAGCTATGAGCCGAGCTTTGCCGACCCGTCGCGCGTAAAGTCGCTATCTCAGATATTGCGAAACAATGCGGCACCTGCTGCCGGTATTCCTGCACCTGCGGACCAGCTCCTAGGACAGATTCCGATCGGCGCAGTGAACTGGTCGCTTTTCCTCGATAATGCCAGTGACGGGCAGAATCTTCAGATCTTCACTCGCGATGGCCGGCAACTTCTGGGCGCTCCGGTGACCGACGAGGCAGCCCGCCGGGCATTGCTGACTACGGGGAATGGCTTCGTTAGCGGATCGACGTATTCGGCCGATTACCTGAATAAGTCTGCTGCTGATGCGTATAAGCAGACATCGATGTTCTACGGCCTGCGCTCTCTGTCCGGCAAGCAGTTCGACCAAGCGACACAGTTCAATGCCGACCACGCCGTGGTACCCAGTACCATCGAGCGCATTGTGCAGGAAGGCACAATCATCCCGGCCGGCCTAACCAGTATTGGTGCCAATCATCTGACCATCAATGGACATGTCTTGCCAGCCTTGTTTCCGACCTTGCCTGCACAGACGATCCAGGCCAGCGATATCGCTGAGTGGATGAACCGGGCAGTGGCTGGAGACCAGCCTGTGGTGAGTGTGAACGCCCTGACGACGACGCCGGATCTAACTATCGATCCCGCACAAGGGCTGTACATCAATGGCTTTGCTATTCCCCCCCAGGCTGGGCGCAGCTTATCTACCCTCGTTATTCAGATCAATTCCCAGTACGCCAGCGATACCAATGTATCGGCTTCGCTCAACAGCGGGGGTACGGCGTTGGTGCTCAAGAATGCTGATGGCTATGGCGGTGACGATATCCGCATCGGTGGCATGGATATCAACGGTAACGTGGTCAATCAGACTGCTTATCGGGGTAAATTGAATTTTGGTCAGCTACGCGACATTACCATTGGTTATGGTCCTGCAGGTAAGGCAGGTGATCTGGCGTTACTGGGTACACCGATGGGAAAGTACGATCAGGGACTGATGCCCATCATCCCAACCGCTGCGCGCATTGCCGGCGTGCGTATTCCGTCGAATGTCGAATCCCTCGCAGCCAACACTCTGACGTTGAATGGCAAAGCACTGCCTGAACTCGATTATCACCGCCGGTTGAAAGTCCCCGACATGGTGGCGTGGCTGAACGGAACCGGTTCCACTCTGGAGCCGCCCGTGGTAGCCCGAGGCGTCAATCAGTTGAAAGCCAGTGAAGCTGCCATCAAGGATGGCATCGCACGAGAAGCTTCGTTGATGCTTAACGGTGTTCGGATTACAGGTAATGGACCGAACGGTACATTTACATCGGCCGCCGAAATCGCTGGTGCCATCAATGCCGCTGATACCGGTCGCGTCAGGGCAGCTGCTACCGGCATGAATTTGTCCCGACCGCTGTCGGTCAATAATATGAATATCGTGAGCCTTGCTAACGGCGTCAATGGCCCGTTTGCGAGCGCTGCGGATCTCGTGGCCAGCATCAATGCCGCCGGCGCCGGCGTGACCGCAAGCCGGGATCTCGCCACCGGTGAGATCACTCTTTCGAATACAACTGGCGAAGATATCGTTCTTTGCCCGCTGGATGATGATAATGCTCTCGGTGTTGTCAGCGGAACGTATTCCAAAGTTTATGCTGAGATTGATGCAACCGGTAGTCTGCTCGTCAGTAATGGCAGCGGTGCTGACATCAGCATAAGTACGCTAACTGGTGCCGCGAATGTACTGGGCATCAGTAATGGTACCTACCGCGGCACGATAGAACTGGGCTCGGATAAAGACATCAGTTTCGGTTTTACAGCGGAGCAAGTGGCTTCGGGGCCAGCCGAGCTGGCCAAGCTGGGGTTGCGTAGTGGTGTTTATGTCGACGGTACGGTTCAGGAGGACCTGCTTGTCTTCGTATCAGCAGGTTCGGGAACTGTTGCCGGTAGCTACGATGCCTCCATGGCTGATCCGGCGACACTAGGCGCAAAACGTGTGGACGCCTTGAGGCAGGAGAAGTATGACGTCACGTTCACTTCTGCTGATCGTTACCAGATCACGTGGAAGAACCCGGCGAACGGGCTCGTGACCGTGCTGGCCGAGCGCGACTACGATCCCGCGCAAGGTATCGCGTACCGGGGTGTGATGCTGTCATTGAATCGCCCACCGCTTGCCGGCGATACCTTTCGTATCGATGGTAATCAGGATGGTACTGGCGATAACCAGAACATTCTCGATATCGTGGCCCTGCAAACCCGCAGTGTCGTGGGCGGGGTAGGCGGCCTGACGGTATCGCAGGCTTATGAGGAGCAGTTAGGTAAAGTCGGCAACATAGCCAGCCAGGCCCGTATAGCTCAGAGTGCTTTGCAGGTTGTCAATGACCAGGCCATAGAGGCGCGTGACAAAGTCTCCGGCGTATCGCTCGACTCGGAGGCAGCAGACCTGATTCGCTACCAGCAGGCGTATCAGGCGGCAGCGAAGACCATTCAAGTGGCATCCGACTTGTTCGATGCCATTCTGCAGGCCGCACGCTGATATCCGTAAGGAGATAACACCATGAGCCAGATTTCAACGACTCTGAAATTCGAACAAGCCATCAGTCGGCTGAGCCTCACCCAAGACCGAGTCTCGCGGACACAGATGCAGCTGACCGAGGGGAAGCAGGTACTCAAACCAAGCGATGCGCCGGACAAGTCGGCACAGATCACTCGCCTGAAGTCGGCGATCGATCGTCAGGAAAGTTACGTCGACACAATCAAGCTGGTCAGGGACAAGCTAGGCCAGCAGGAAACAGCGCTTGATGGTGCCACGGAGGTCATGAACAGGCTGAAAGAGTTGACGGTACAGGCTGCTAACGGTACCTACGGTGCATCGGATCGCAAGGCCATCGGTATCGAGATCAGGGAATTGCGTGATCAACTGCTATCGCTGGCAAATACGCAGGACGTCAACGGCAATTTCATTTTTTCCGGTACGCGGTCTAGCCAGCTTGCGTTTGCCGCCGATCAGAGTGGTCGCATCGTCTACCAAGGCGACCAGACCGTCACCGTGGCTGGCATTGCCGATCAGAGCTCAGTGGATTCCACTCGCCCGGGCACCAGGCCTTTCGACAAGCTGGTGCGTTTCGACGATACGGGTAAACCGTATGCGGTTGGCTTCTTCTCAGCGATTGATGATCTAGTTATCGCACTCGAGAGGAACGACGTTCAGTCTGTTCAGCGCGCGGTAACTGAGACGACAACGATGCAGCAGGGGCTTTCCGATAGCCTCGCCGCCATCGGTGCTTCCGGGAATAAGCTGGAAAACCAGCAGGCAATCGCCGAAGAAAATCTGCTCCGGATGAAAAGTCTCCTGTCGGATGCCGAGGATATCGATATGACCGAAGCGATCGCGCAGATGCAAAAGGACATGCTCTCCTTACAAGCCGGGCAGACTACCTTCGCGAAAATCGCTGAGTTGAGCCTGTTTAACTATATCCGGTAGGGCATCCGTTGATTCAAGTTTTTCAGCTTTGTTCCGATAACGCTTAATCACTCGCGTCAGCCTCTACGGAAAACGCCATGGCAACTTCTCCCCTTAGCTCCAGTAGCAGCGCCGCCAGTACCGCCGCCGAAATCCAGGCGGCGAACAAGGCCGCCGCCCAGCGGTTGTTGACTTCTCTAAATGCTGGTTCGGGCGTTGATGTCGCATCGCTGGCTCAGAACCTCGTCGATGCCGAGCGCATCCCGAAAGAGAATGCGATCAATGCAAAGATCAGCCGCAATGAGGGCAAGATCAGTGGACTTTCGGCTGTGATGTTCATGATGGAGGAGTTCCGTGCCAAGTTATCGGAATTGAAGGATAAATCCAGCTACAACGCGCTCAGCGCCTCCAATAGCAACCCAACTGCGCTTAACATCACCACGACAAACGCTGCCGTTGCAGGCAGCTACAACATCAGTATCTCCTCGCTGGCCAAGCCGCAACGTAGTGTATCGGCCACCGGATTTTCGTCACCGACGGCGGCACTCGCTGGTGCCGGAAACGCCGACCTGACGCTGTCTTCCGCCCGGGCAGGTGTCTCGACCGGTACGCCTGCCAGCTCGCAAGTGCCCACTTTCATCACATCGATTTCCGATGTGAGCTTCGGTAATTCACCGTCGGTAACCGACTTCAAAGAGTTTTCACTGACCGTCGACGGCAAGGTGATGAACCTGCGCCCCTCGCCAACCAGCGCCGATCTGAATGCACTGGCGGCCGACCTGCAGAAGCAATTACGTGCGCTGGATGGCACGAATCAGCTCTCGGTGAGCGTATCTGGTACGACATTACAGTTCCAGTCGTCAGACATTACGCGCAAGCTGGCTAATGTCCAGTTATCACAAGCGACGACTATCCGTCTCGATACCGGTGCCAGCGTAGGCACGCCCTCAGTGAGCGGTAATAGTATTAGCGGTATCCGCTTCGGTACGACTCCGCAAGTCACCGACCTTCGTTCATTTACGGTAAAGATCGGTGACCGGGTTCGCACGGTGATACCGGCACCGGAAGCACCTACCGTCGCTGCAATGGCCGCCGATTTACAGCGGCGCTTGCGCATCCTTGAGGGTAATGATGACGTGGTCGTCAGCGCTGACGGCGGGACGTTAAATATCACCTCTCGTAGCGGCAAGCCGATCACCCAGGCCGCACTCACAAAACAAAACTATGATCGGTCTCCAGACGGAATCGTCGCCGCGATTAATGATGCTAATGCCGGCATCAAGGCAGAGGTCGTGAACGACGGCTCTCCGGGCACACCCTTTCGCATCATGGTGACCGGTGCCTCCGGAGCATCGGAGACCTTCTCGCTGGAGTCGGTCACGGCGGGTCTGTTAGCGTTTTCTACACAGCCGGAGAACCAGGCCAGCGATGCCCAGCTCACGGTAAACGGGATTAGCTACACGCGAAAGTCGAACACGTTGGCAGACGTGATTGCTGGTGCGACTCTTGAACTGCGCTCAACCACTAATTCCGCAGCAAGCGTTGTCTTTACCCAGGACACCACTGCGGTCAAGGAAAAGTTCCGGTCTTTGGTCGCGGCCTATAACGACTTCGACAGCATCGTCAAGGAAACCACTGACCCGAAGTCAACGCTGGATACCTATGGCAAGACCTTGGTCGGCGACTCGACGGTACGCCTGGTCCGCCAGCAGCTTCGTAATTTGTTTCTCGGACAGTCCAGTACGCCGGGCGGTGCAATTACCAGCATGGCTGATCTTGGCTTCAAGACGGACCAGAGAGGCGTACTGTCGCTCGACGAGACTAAGCTGGATACGGCGCTCAAGACGAATTACCCGGATATCGTGAGAGCCATGACCGGCAACCAGAGCAACATCAGCATGGTCAGTACGCAGCCGGCCGGCGTGATTGGTGATACCGTCCGACGCCTGACCCGGCTTCTGGACACCAGTGGCCCGCTACGAACCAAAACTGTCGGCGTCGAGACCGAGAACAACCGTCATGCTGCCGATTTGGAGAGGCTCAAGGAGCGGATGGAGACGCTGCTCATGCGCTACAACAAACAATTTGCCGCGATGGAAAGCTTGGTCGGAAGCGTCAATGCCCAGAAATCCAGCCTGAAGTCTACGTTCGAAGGCATGATGTCAGCCTACACCAGTCGCTGAACCAGCCCATCCTGACCGGCATATGAAGTTGCCGGATTGAGAATAAATCCTTTTTTCGTTGGGGGCGGCTAAAGTTTGCCGCCCCAATGCCGACACCCTTGGATGTACGGGTGGGTTTTATCCATTACTCCGCCCGGAAAGGATGAAACCATGGTCTCAGCGATTAATTTACAAAGTCCGGTAGCTGGAATGCCGATTGCGCCGAAGGGCGCCGTCCCGGTTCCCACACCTGCGGCCGTCGATCTCGGGCAACCTGCCCAGGCCGTCGAGCCGATCAATGCGCCTGCAGCAGCAGTGGTGACCCAGAGCACATCCAAGCCCCTGCTGACTCCGCCAAAAAAGACAGAGCAGCTGCGCGATATGGAGCAGATGCGGAAGAACCTCCAGGAGGCTATCGAGCGTATCAATGAAATGATGCGTGATGGCGGACGCGAGCTCCACTTCAGCATTGATGACCAGCTCGACCGCTCCATCATCATCGTCAAGAACCAGGAAACGGGGGAGGTGATTCGTCAAATTCCCGCCGACGTTGTCCTAAAAGTCGCACAGAGCATCGAAGACCTGAAAGGTATGCTCCATAACGAGTCTGTTTGACGATTTATCTCAAGTTTTTTCCGGGTGTGCCGATCAATCCGGATGTGAGGGCTGAGTTCCTCAGGTTTTGACAAGAACGCATTGGACCTTATAGGAGAAATACCATGTCCGTGATTAATACCAACCTCAACGCGCTGGTTTCGCAAGAGTCCTCGCGTGCTTCGAACCTGCGCCTCTCGCAGTCCATGGAGCGCTTGTCCACTGGTCAGCGCATCAACTCGGCCAAAGACGACGCCGCCGGCCTCGCCATCACCAACCGCATGACTTCGCAAGTTCGCGGTATTCAGATGGCAGTCAAGAACTCGAATGATGCGATTTCGATGACCCAGACCGCCGAAGGTGCTTACGGCCAGGTCGGTAACATCCTGCAGCGCATGCGTGAGTTGGCTGTTCAGGCAGCCACCGGCACAGTCAGCAACGCCGACCGCTCGTCGCTCCAGCTGGAAGTTGATCAGCTGAAGCAGGAAATCGACCACATCGCCAAGACAACTAACTTCAACAACATCAACCTGCTTGATGGTAGCGCGAAGAATATCGTAATCCAGACTGGTGCCAACCAGCAGGATACGATCAAAATGGGATTTAGCTCGGTTAGGACCAACCATATCGGTTCGGATGTTCAGCCATCGCTGACCTCCATCAGTGGTACAGATGGTCAACTTGCCGCACTGAGTGCTGGTGACCTGATCATCAACGGCGTGTCGGTCGGTCCGACCTATGCCGAGGACGACCAGCTTTCATCCGATGCTGCATCAGCCAGCGCCATTGCAAAAGTTGCGGCAATCAATCGGGTATCTGAGCAAAGCGGTATCGTTGCAAAGGCAGGGACCACAACTGTATCCGGTACCGCAATGACTGGTGCTGCACTTTCCGCTGGTGCGATCACTATCAATGGTGTTTCGACCGCTGATATTTCAACCACGACTGATACCGCTTTGAGTCGTCAGCTTGTGGTCGATGCAATTAATGCGATCTCTTCTGCTACTGGTGTCAAGGCAACCGATACCGGAAGCGACAAAAACGGTATTACTCTACAAGCTGCTGATGGACGGAACATCCAAGTCGCGTTGCGTACCCTGACCGCGGCAGCAACTGGCATTGCTGGGGCAGATACATACATCGGTAGCTTTGAGCTCTTCTCTAAAGATGGTGGCCCAATCACCATTGGAAGCCGCGAGGGCGTGACGCAAGATCAGGTCGGAAACGCCGGTCTGCGCCTCGGAACTTACAGTGGCAGCCAAGCGGAGACAGTGACGCGAGTCCGTAGCTCAGTGGGCGAAGGCCTCACATTGACGTCGGCGAACACAGGCACTCTGAGCGGTCACACATTGATGATTAACGGTGTTGCTGTCGGTGCAGCCGTTGCTTCCGATGATACGGCTTCATTCCAGTCTGCCGACACGACGACTGGCAGCCAGCGTTCGGCGAGTGCGATTGCGATTGCAGCAGCGATCAATAAGCAGACAGAACGTACTGGTGTGAAGGCCGAAGCGCAAGAAAATATTCTCCGTGGCCAGAGCTGGAGTGCGGGTGGTTTGACTGCGGCTACCGTGATGCTGAACGGCGTCTCTTTCACCACTGATACGCGTGACATTCAGAACGTCGTTGATTCGTTTAATGAGGTATCTGGACGCACTGGTGTGGTGGCATCCCGTGTTGGCGATGCACTGCAACTGACTGCCGTTGATGGCCGCAATATTTCGATCGCCTCAACGAATGGCGACGCAGCAAAGCTTGGTCTGGATGGGATCACCATCGGAGGTAGTGCTGCCTCAGTGGTCACGCATTACTCAACCGTCAAGCTGAGCTCAGAGACCGCATTTACAGTTGAGGCTGGTTTTGAAGGCACAACCAACTTTGAAAATCTCGGCTTCCGTGCAGGCACCTTCGGTGGCGCCAAGGGAGATAAGATTGCTGATATCAACATCTCTACGCAGCAGGGTGCTACGGATGCGCTGCGAGCGGTCGATGCGGCAATCAACCAGGTGTCAGCGGCACAGGCAAACTCTGGTGCACTCAACAACCGTCTGGATGTGATCGTCAACAATCTGTCGGAAGGTCTGCAAAACATCTCGGCGTCCCGTAGCCGTATCCTTGATACGAACTATGCGACAGAAACCACCGAGCTGGCCAAGCAGCAGATTATCCAGCAGGCGGCAACCGCGATGTTGGCTCAGGCCAACCAAGGTGCACAGGGCGTGCTTGCACTGCTCCGTTAAGCAGCCGCAGCCGTCGCATCAAAGCCGGGGTAGCGATACCCCGGCTTTTTTTGTATAAGATGTGCCGACTTTGATATTTCCACTTACCCAAGCGAAGCGCATTGTGTACAACATCTGACTATCTTGAACCCGATTACGCCACCGCCCGCCGCACATTTCTTGGCGCTTGAGCCGCAGGAGGCAGAGCGTCAGCTGGCGGTATTGATTGCCGCTGGGACTAATCCTTCACAACTTGGCGGGCTCGCCGGCGATCTGTTTGCGCGGGGACGATTCGAACTCGCCTTGATGATTTTCGCCGCCTGGAGTGAGTGGCAGCCCCAGCAACCGGAACCCTGGAGTAATCTCGGGCTATGCCTCGCAAAATTGCAGCAAGCCGAGAATGCACGGCAGGTACTCGAGTATGCGTTGTCGCTCGATGAAAGATTCGCACCAGCTCGGAACAATCTGTGTGCCGTCTACCAGCATCTCGGACTTCACCCACAGCAACTGGACAATGCAAGGATTGCCGTCGAGCTGCAGCCCGGATCGGCGCTCGCGCTTAATAATCTGGGTGCTGCCCTGCTCGACTCAGGAATGAGCACCGAAGCCAAGTTGGCATTCGAGGAAAGCTTGCAGATCACGCCAGACAACTTTGAGGCTGGTTTCAATCTTGCCCGAATCGCAATTGATGATGGTCGATACGGCGAGGCCATGAGTTTTCTTGAAACGGCGCGGTCGGGGCCTGCCGCATACGCTTCCGACTATAGGGAGATGATTGAGTACCACCTCGCCTATGCGTATCTTGCGAACGGACGACTTTCTGAGGGCTGGGACCTGTATGAACGGGGCTTCTCACCTCTGATTTCGCCGACTATTGCACGACTGCCTGATCGCCGCTTTCTTGCTCCGCAATGGAATGGCAGTCCGCTAGCCAAGGGACAGCGCCTGATGTTGTGGCGGGAGCAGGGAATCGGCGACGAGCTACGGTTTCTCTCCCTATTGCCTCAAGCGGATCTTGGACAAGGGCAGATAATCATCGAGACTGACCCCCGTCTGGTTTCTATTCTGCAGCGTGGATTTCCTCACGCAGAGGTTCGTACGCAGCAGATCGGTGGCGAAGGCCGGGAAGATTTCGATGTCCAGTTGCCTATAGGTTCACTGCCGCGCTTATTTATGAAGGAGTCTCGTCCGCGTTCCGGAGCCGGCATCTATTTACAGCCGACACCATTCGAGGTGAATCGTTTCGCGCAAAGACTCCCCTCGGATACTAAGGGCAAGAAAATCGGCATCTGCTGGCGAAGCCACCAGCTCGGTGGTGCCCGGAACAGAAAATACACGGCGCTGACCGATTGGTACCGATTGTTGTCTGCACGGGATTGTATTTTCGTCAGTCTCCAATACGGCGACTGTGAGCAGGAATTACGGGATGCAGAGCTGGCCCTAGGAATCAAGATCTTCCGTTGGCAGGACGTGAACCTGAGAGACGACTTGGATGCTGTTCTCGGTCTGCTGCACAACCTCGATGGCGTCATCTCTCCAGCGACCGCAGTGGTTCCGATGGCTGGTGCTGTCGGCAAGTCAACTCTGCTTCTTACCAATCCTACGTGGCTGCTGCTGGGCGAGCGGGAATGTTATCCATGGTTCGATACTGTAAAGCCCTTGGTAGTCGAGGAGGGAGGCCGCGTCGCAGATTGCCTTCCGCGCGCCGCTGAGCTCATTGATCAAATGTTTTAGGGGTTTGGCGCAGTGAGCATATATCGCTCACAGTAATTGGATCGATTGCCCTGACCATCTTGCATCCCCTTCACGCCGTCCGAGCTTACATAATTTTTCCCATCAAGAACAAATACAAAACGTAACAAGAGTGATGTAAGTTGCCGTCGATCTTGATACAAGTTGCAGCCCATCCGATAGTTATGCTACTGCCCACCCATGACCGTCACCACAGTATCGTGAAACGGATTAGGCCATGACACTGTGGCTTCCTTGCTTCCTTCGTATCGAAAATCTCTGACAGGACTTGGCTGCATATTCCATACGCCGCGAGGTGGTGTTGCCAAATCTGGGTGAATATGGAACGCAACGAGACTACCGAAGAACTGTATTGAATACACACTGGAGAACAACTTTAGTGCAGCTAGGTTAGTCACTTTCTGAAATCTATTTGGATAAATCTGTTCTGCTCTCGCCGTAAGTAAATCTGATGCATCCTTAGCGTACCTAAGGAAAGGGTATTCTCCATGTCTGAAATAATCCTTCATGTAACTGGTGTGCGTGTCTTCTATGGCCACGACCGCTGGTTTCTTTAAATGTCGCAAACATGACTCGAGTGTAACGATTTGCTGGAATGACTGGTGACCACTATCGTCCAAAAATCCGTCAATGTTTCCGATGCTCTGAAAAGTTTTTTGCCAGAACTCTGGATCTCCTTGGTCACCGATATGGATTTCAAAGCCATCCCTCTCCCACTTCTTTGCCTCGGGGTTTAGATCGATTCCAATAATGCGAGCACCGTCACCTAGCCACCGGCGCCACATGAAAAGAGAGCCACCACCCAGAGTTCCAGTCTCCACAAACACACAGCTAGTTCCGCGAAGATGGCCGAAGAGCTTTGCATAGACTCCAAAATAAGATGTCAATTTGGTTGATGGGTGCGGAGCCTCCTGCCATGCCTGGACAAGATCGAGGAAGTCCTGTTCAAAACATTCTGGTGCCATTTATAAATCCATTATTTATTTTAAACATTGTTTTTAGATGGAGCTCACATTGAGCTTTCAGGTGACAATCAATGCAGTGCCCGTAATTGCTATTTTCTATAATTAGACATACAAGACTTGTTTCAGGGTCGCGGAAAGCTATGGCTTTACGCCAGTAATTCGCATGTCTCTAGGCTCGCGTAGCTTGTACTGGGCCGGCTCTTGCTGAATATCAATAAGTCCCGCTGCATGCATTACTGCCCCGAGTGATCGTGGCGTGTAACCCCAGCGGTGTATCATTAATGGATCTCGCCACCCAGGGTCGCCGTAAAATACCCACATGCTTCGCTGACCTTCAGTTCCGCCTAAGGCGGCAGTGTCTGGATCTTTCAAGAATTCCTGCGCTGCACTAATGAGATTTGGGCACTCGAGTATCATTTTCCCTCCTGGTTTCAAAACTCTGGCCCATTCCTTCAAAATTTTGACAATCTCCCATTGCCAGAAGTGCTCGATCACGTGAACGGCAAGAATTTCGTCAGCCATATCGTTATCGAAAATCGAAAGATCATGTAAGTCGCACAAGACATCAGGTTTTTTGCCCGCGCGCGACTCAACGACGTCGACATTGACATAGCCATCAATAATCTTGTCGCCACAACCGAGATTAAGTCGCACCGGTTTCGATCTATGTCCCTCGAGCTTTCTATTAGTGTTTGTTGGCAGCGTCAAAGGGCGCATATTCATCAAACGGATCCAGTCTTTTGCAATGTGATCTTTCGTGTAGTTGGAGCTGATTGTTTGTTGAATTCGAGCTATCGGTGAAGTATCAATATCGAATGCCTGCAGCGCGGCTTTGACTGTATTCTTTTCTAGAACCATAAACGCATCAGAAAATGGTTTGTATGAGTTCAACGGCGTTGCGAGAGTTGGCAAACCGAGTGCAAGCGCTGTTAGCAGGCGGTTTGAGCTTGCGCCATTTTTTCTGGGATTTTGTAAATCAGATGGAATAATGCAAAAATCACACAGTGATGCAGCCTTCATCAACGAATCCGTACTCCACGGGATAATGTTGATTTCGATATTCGCCAGGTTCGCAACATCTAGCCTCTCTGCCAACTGTGTGGGTAGAGGGTGCAAGTTAGTCAATACGATCACTCTTGCTTCATGGCCTTCATCGAAATTATCAAGCAGGCATTGGATCAATGGCTCAATATTAGTACTATGACCAAACCAGAGGAATGTTTTTTTCTCAGGTAATCCTTGCTTGGGTGGAACAATTGGAACTTCTATTGGATCTTCGATAATCTCGATTGCGCTATCTGTGTAGTTTTGAACATGTTCTTTCAGTTTTTGGGAGCTACAAATGACCATGTCAGCCATTGAGAGAGCATTGGAATAGAAATCAGCAGTGACGCCCGTATTCGCTAAATGATGGTCAGTATAGTCGACGATAACTCTAGCTCCTGACGATTTCCCTTTTTTGATGTGTTGGATCCAGCGTCTTGCCCTGCTCTTATCGGTCACCGCGTCGATTTTTCCTACGACGATTATATTTGCGTCGGATAGTTTTTTTCCATCGCTTAGCGTGCAGATACTGCCGTCATTTTTTGCAGCTCGATACCCGACCGCGGTGCGTAATCGTACAGATGCCAAGCTGCTCTTTTCCAAAGCTTCGATCGTTGGAGAGGTGAACGGCGTCAGCCATTCTATTTTCAATTTGCCATTTGATATCGGTTCGCTGATTTGCATGGTAAGCCTGAGTTTTTTATATTGAAAGCCAGTAGTCAAATCTGAGTCAATGAGCAGAGAATAGAACGGATATTTTTCAAGGCGAAAAAATGTTTATCGTTTGCTGCTTTGTAGGTGTTTCGACTACTATTTTGAAAATTTCTTTTAAGAATTTTTCTATTCGCGGTCGCTAATATTTTATGTTGGAGTTTTCCGATCGGTATACGCCTTACCAATTAACAACCGCAGATGACGGCTGATATTACTTGGATTAAGCTGCGACCTTATGTGTCAAGCTGGTTTTGAATGTCTCCAGCTCTGCTAGCCATATAGCCGCAAAGTCGCAGTCCCTCTTGTTCTCAAACCACGGTCCGCCCATCGTGTAATGCACAGCCTTCAGCCGGTCGTAGTCCGGGCCATACCAGCCTTCAAGATAGTTCCAGCCCTTGTCGAGCTCGCCGATCTCGTCATCGTCTAGCCACTGGAAGCGGTGAAGGAAAGAAGGTTCTGCTGAATTCACGACGGCCGGGGCCAATGCACGTACACCAAGGTGCGCGCAGTTGAACACGATGAAAGAAGACCAGTTCTTGCGCGGGTACAGATGCTGCGCGCAGCCATCCATTTTGCTGGTCTCGGTAGGCTGGTAGTCGTGTTTGACGACGGACACCGCTTTGCTTGGATCTATTTCATCAAGCACGTCGCGGATATCAGCGAGGAAGAGAAAGTCGCAGTCGACAAATACTGCATAGCCATCGAAGCCATCGGCCGCTGCCAGCGCCGGGGTTAGAAAGCGAGTCAGGCTAAACTCAGTGGCGGCGCGGGTATCGATCGGGCGGTCGTACCAGCCTTGCGCGCGCAGTTCGGACTGTACTAGCGGAACAACCTCGACTTCGCGTGGGTCGGTACGCTGCAGGATCGAATGCCGGCATACCTCCCAGGCGATATCCTCGCGCGGGTCCCATCCTACAAAGACTTTTATCTTCATCATTCGCCTCTCTCGTAAGTTTCTAGCGATTGGTTGCAATTCACGTGCCATGCAGCAAGCCGTTCATACCTGGCTGCCGCTCTTAACCTCGGACTGCCACGTTTGCATTTAGGGTGGCAAACAGTTGCCGCATGCCGGCAAGTTTCATCCGCTTAGTCCGCTAAGAATCCGCGCCGCCATATCGACAGGGGTCGACCAGTCGCCAGCAGACTGCTGACGCAGCAGCACTGCACTTGGGTACCAGGGGGAGTCCATCCGATCGGTATGCCAGTACCAAAGCGGGGTATGCGATGCGAGTAAGACGATGGTGGGCTTACCAAGTGCGGCGGCGAGATGGGCTGTCGTGTTGGAGACGGTGACGACGATGTCACAGGCACTGATCAGCGCGCACAGTCCGTCGATATCGTTCTTGTTGTCGATATCGGCGAGTCTTTGGATATCGATGCTTTCCGTCGCCAGCACCGCCGAGCGCTCGGCAGTAGTGTCGCCATATTGCAAGTCGATGAATTCGATACCCGCGGTGCGCAGCAGGGGCAGCAAGGCCGGTAGCCCACAGCTTTTTGTGGCCGCGTGCGCGTTGTCGCGACTGGCCCAAGACAAGCCACAGACCAGACGTCCATCGCGTGCTGTTCGCCTCCGTAAATGTGCGCTACGTTCGACATCACAAACCAAGTATGGGCTTCGGATCCGGGAAAAATCCTCTGGTTCGTTGCGCAGCCATTGACCCAGGCTACCCATGGTTGTTTGTGCGCCGAAAAGCTCCAGCGAAGGATCTAATCCGCTGATTTGGGCGGGTGTGACGAAGTCTAGTCCTGGGAAGGAGCGGCGGAACAGGGGTATCAACCGTTCATCGAGGCAGACGAAACTTTCGATGCGGGATTGCTCCAGATCGGCGAGCATGCTGCCGTAGAATACTTGGTCACCCAGTCCTTGCTCGGGCAGTACCAAGAGAGGCTTGGCTGGCTGCTCTCCATTCCAGTCGGGTGACTGACGGGGAATCGAATGGCCCAAGATGGGCTTGTCTATGCTTTCGCACTGCAGGCGGGCTTCGTAGAGCGGCCATCCCTCGGCAAAACGCTCCATGGTCAGCAATGCAATCGCCTTATTGCCCAGGGTGGTTGGATGACCCGGTTCGCGAGCCAGTAGCTGGTCGTAGCAGGTTATTGCTTCTTCGAAGCGATTGCGCTCCTTGTAGACATTACCGAGGTTTTTCAGGGCGTCGATATGGTCGGGCATCAGGCGCAGGGTGGCTGAGAAGGCGACAGCAGCTTCTTCGAGCAGGCCCAGTTGTCGCAGTACGCACCCAAGATTGAACTGGGCGAGTGCATGCTCCGGCCGAATGCTGATCGAAGCCGTGATAAGACGTCTGGCCTCTTCAAGGTGCCCGCATTGGAATTCGGCCACGCCCAGCATATGCAGTGCATCCGCTTGCTGTGGCGAGTGGCGCAGTACTTCCTTGTAGGCTGCCTGAGCTTCCCTGATCTTCCCTGCTTGATGCAGTTGCAGGCCACGAGCGAGTGGCGGATGACTGCCTTCGGCACATTTCGCAGTTTGGGGCCTCATGACAAGAGCTCCTGTGTGTATGCGGCGACTGCCTGCCTCGCGACCTCGATCACATCACTCCAGTCTGTAGCTATAGACTGCCGAAGCAGAACCGCCGATGGGTACCACGGACTGTCGTTCCGCTCTCGATGCCAGTACCACAGCAGTTTCGGCGATGAGGAGAGCAGGATGATGGTCGGCTTGCCGAGGGCAGCAGCGAGGTGAGCCGTCGTATTGGAAATCGTGACGACCAGGTCGCAGGCCGATATCAAGGCGGCCAGACCGTCGATGTCATTTCGATTATCGATCTCGTCCAGCTTCTGGAGGGTTAAACCGTGAATTGTTTGCAGCTGTGAGCGCTCGCCGGTAGTGTCGCCGTACTGTAGATCGACAAACGATACTTGTGGGATCGAGAGCAATGGTGTCAGCGCATCGAGCGTCAGGCTCTTTTCCGCACCTGATGCGGCGTTTTTGCTGTGCCAGGATAGGCCGCAGACCAGTTGTCCGTTCTGCTGGAGGCGCTCGCGCAGCGAGGCAGTTTTTCTGGGGTCGGCTTGCAGATAAGGAGTCGCCAGACGCTGCATGGAGTCAGCGTCGTGACGGAAGTGCCGGCCGAGGCTGCCCATATGAATTTGGGCGCCGTATTCGCTAATCGCGCGGGCCCGTTCCTCGTTGATGTCGTCAGGGGCCTTGAAGGCGAGACGAGGGAATGAGCGCGCTAGTAGCGATACCAGGCGTGGTTCGACGCAGACCGTCGATTGCGGCGCAACCTGCTGCAGATCGTCGAGCATGCCCGCGAAGAATATCTGGTCACCCAGACCTTGCTCCGGTAACACCAGCAGTGGCTTTTGCAGCGGCCTGCCATCCCAATCCGACGCCACGCGGCCTATCGCGCGCGATTGTCCCTGGCGGATCGTGACGATCCATCGGAGGCGCCATTCATAGGCTTCCCAGCCCTCGCGCAGCAGGCCGGCAGAGAGGTACGCCAGTCCCTTGTTGTAATGCGCGTCAGCGGCGTCGGGATTAATGGAGATCGCCTGCTCGAAGTGGCACAGCGCACCGTCGAAGTCGCCTTGTGCACGCAGCACGATACCCAGTACGGTGTGGGCGTCCGAGTAAGCCGGCTGCAGCTTGAGCGCGCGCCGCAGGGCGGCGGCAGCTTCGTCCCAGCGGCCGAGACGTTGTAGCGCGTTACCGCAGTTGTAATGCGCTACCGCTGCACCGGGCGCTAGTCGGGCGACTTGCTGATACGAGCGGAGTGCATCTGTCGCACGGTTGAGCTCAAGCAGGGCGCTGCCTCGGTAGGAATGGGCATTGGGATTCTGCGGAGCGAGTCTTATTGCGGAGTCGGCAGCTTGCAGGGCCTCGCCATACTGGCCAGCATGGATGCAATCCAGTGCCTGCTTCACTAGCACGCCAGCCTGTATTTGGCGGCTGGATATCGGTTGCGGCCGCATGTCAGTTCAGTCCGGCTAGCGTCAGTGCCACAGCATCAATGACGTCGTCCCAGCGGCCGCTGTCCGACTTGCGGAACAGGCGTGCACTGGGGTACCACGGTGTCGTATGGCCATCCCGGTGCCAATACCATAACAGTGCATCGGTGTTCGGTAGCATCACAATCACCGGCTTGCCCAGCGCTGCGGCGAGGTGCGCGGTGGTATTCGATACGGTCAGTACGATGTCGCAGGCGCTGGTGAGTGCCGCGAGGCCGTCGATGTCGTTCAGGTTGTCGATCGCGTCGAGCTTATGTACGGTGATACCGTGCTGGGCTTCCAGCGCAGCGCGCTCGCTACGCGTGTCACCGTATTGCAGATCAATGAAGTCGATGTCGCCTAGTCCAAGTACCGGCAGTAGTGATTCGAGGGCAAGGCTTTTCCCCTCGCCATGGTCGGCGTTCTTGCTGAGCCATGAGAGACCACAGACTAGCCGCCCTTCGCGTTTGATCTGTAAGCGAAGGTCTGCTGCGCGCGACGCATCCGCATGTAAATAGGCGGTCTGAACTTGTACAAGTGAGGCGGTGTCAGGGCGGAAAAGGCGCCCTAGACTGCCGAGTTGTATCTGGGCCTCGTAAGCCTGGGCGCCAATCTGCGCCGGACCAATGAAGCGCAGCGACGGCATCGAGCGCGAGAGCAGTTGCACCAGCCGCGGCTCGACGCAGACCGTTGCCCCAGGCACCCGTGCCGCCAGATCGGTCAGCATGCCGGAGAAGAAAATCTGATCGCCCAGGCCCTGTTCTCCGATCACGAGCAGGGAGGCGGGAGTGCCTGCGCCGTCCCAGTCGGGGGCCACACGGATCCGCTGGCCGCCGATGAACTTGCGGATACTGGTTTTGCTGTCGAGCCGTCGCTCAAACCGGTGCCAGCCTTCTTCCAGCCTGAGTTCAGCCAGCAGTGCGAGTGCATAGTTGTAGTTTGCCTCCGGATGATCCGGGTCGAGTATCAATGCGCTCTCATAGAAGGTCAGCGCCTCGAGTGGCATGCCTAGGTCCTTTAGCGTACTGGCGCAGTTGACATAGGCTTCGAGGTAATCTGGCTTTAAGGTGATGGCGGTACCGTAGGCATCGATGGCGGCATGGAGGTCACGCACGTCACGCAGCACGTTGGCATAAAAGAAGTGCGACTCCGCGCGGCGCGGTTCGCAGACGATGGCCTTTTCCAGCGTACCCAGCGCGCGCTCGTGCAGGCCAAGCTCGCGTTCGCAGAGCCCCTTACCTGTCAGTGCATCAACATCCTGTGGCGCGCAGGCGAGCGCATTCTCATAGGCTGCGAGTGCTCCCTCGTAATCAGCCATTACCAGGCGTGCTTTCCCGAGGTTGTTTAGCGTTGCGATGTCGCCCGGACGTCGAGCCAGCGACTGCGCAAAGCAGGAGGATGCCGTTCCGTAGTCCTGTAGATCATAGTGGGCCAACCCGAGGATAGCCATTGCCTGTGCATCGCCTGAGGCCGACTGGAGATAGCGGCCGATCAGCTCGACGGCAAGACCCGGGCGCTGGGTTTGAGTCGCCAGCAAACCGAGTAGATAGGTTGCCTGAAGGTGTTGCTGGTCCTTGTGCAGGATGGCTGCGTAGGCTGCTTCAGCCCGCTGCAGTTCACCTTGCTGATGCCATTGCACAGCCTGCCGAAAGGATGCTTTCGTGGAGGTTGGGTGTGCGTTGATGTCTTCAGGGGCTTTCAGTCGTGTGCTCATGGCCTGTTCTCTCCACGCGTACGAATGCACGCGCAGTAACGTTGATAGCTGAGCTGTAGCATTTAGTATGCCCACGACCATCGGCCTGTCCGTGGCCGTAATGTGGCAAACAGTGGTCGTAGTTGCGGCAACCCGGTGCCGCCGAGGCAAGTGACTGCCGCTATTGGGGGCATTACACAGGCCTTGTTCATGCTGTGGTGTGTCGAAATCGTCTGGCATCGCTTTTGCTAAACGAGTCCCGAACCGGTCTGCGTCGTATCTGCATGAGCGATGCACCGACCATCACGCACCCCTTCAATGAACAGGAGCAGAACAATGGCAAACCTCGCCGCAGTCATGATGTCGATCGCCCAGAACGGCCAGCAATTCAGTGTGTCGCAGGTGGCGCGCTACTCACCCGAGGAGTTCCGTATGGCGATTCAGGCGTTGATGGGGGAGGGGCATGATGGACTGGCCTACGCCCTGGGCGACGCCGGGTTGGCACTGTACCCAGAGAGTGAGGACATCCTTGCCATTACCAGCCTCTTGGCCGTGGTTCGCGAGGACTGGCCTCAGGCAATCGACTTGCTGAAGCAGTTAATAGATATGCAGGGGACCACGGCGACAGTGTTCTCGCATTCGATGCTGATTCGTGCATTGCGTTGCAATCTCGATCTGGCTGAGGCTTTCGAGGCCTGTGGTCTGGCGCTGTCGCTGTATCCGAATCATCCGGAGCTGCTCAAGGAGTACGACGCGCTGGCGAGCGCGCTCGGGCTGGGTGCGGTCCAGCGTTGAGCGTTAGGCACACTGAGCGCAGGGCGGCAAACCACCGGCAAAGACCTGCCGGAATCCCGACAAAGTTTGCCGCCACCAGCAGTGGCGCTCAAAAAGGCAGCAATTAAATTTCATAAGTATCTGAATTTAAAAGAACTTTTAGTCTGGCACGGCGATTGCTTGATATGTCGCAACAAGCGGACAATGGGTCCGCGAATGCATAAGCAAGCTCAAGACGCCGGAAGGAGAAATCGAGCATGGCAGTCATCAATACGAACGTGAAGGCACTGTTTTCGCAGTCCGCCCTGCAGCGCAACGAGGGCGCGATGTCCAAAGCGATGGCACAGCTGTCGACGGGCAAGCGGATCAATACGGCAGCCGACGACGCGGCAGGACTGGCGATTGCCACGCGAATGACGCACCAGATCCGAAGCCTGAATCAGGCGGTGCGTAATGCCGGGGATGCGATCAACCTGATCCAGACCGCGGAGGGCGCGACCAATCAGATCACGGACATGATGCAGCGGATGCGCGAGCTCGCGATCCAGGCGGTCAACGATACCAATGACAACGCGCAGCGTAGCTATCTCGATCTCGAATTCCAGCAGCTTAAGGCTGAGATGGTGCATATCTCAGAATCCACCGAATGGAACGGATTTCCTGTCCTGAATGGCACTGCGGGCGAGCGTGTTGGTGAAATGCCCGTCTACAAGACCACGTCAGTTGGGCAGTTTGGCGACGTATTTATCAGCCCGACAACCGTACGCACAGTAGCGGGCAGCGATGCTGGCGAGCGGCAGACACTGACCTTCACCGGTACGCCGAATACAGGGACCATCAAGGTCGGCGGAGTGGATGTGACCATCACATCCGCAGACGCAGCCACCCTGACGACATTCGCCAGCAAGGTCAAGTCGACCCTCGAGGCGCATCCCAGCTTTGATCCGAGCACGTCGGGCAGGACAATTACCCAGAGCACCGGCGTATTGACCATCACCTACGCTGCGAATGATGGTGATATGCCGGATATCGAGGTGGATGTTGGTGCAACCGGCGTGAGCCGGGCCGTTGCTACCACCCGTGATGCGATTGCCACCAGCACTGAAAGCTTTACGAGTAACGGTAGCTTCCTCAAGAGCGGTGAGCTGAGCTTCGGTGTGAGCTCCACAGGTACGGTGACGGCGTCTTTCAAGACCGTCGATGGGAAGTCAATTGCGTTGACCGGTTCGGCCACGGCAGGCAGCGGCACGGTAAGTTTCGCAGCGAATGCAGGGAACAACAGTCAGGTACTTTCCCAGGACCTGGTGTACACGTTCAAAGACTCAGCTGGAAATACCGAGCCATTTATCAGCCGCGCCGTTGGCCTGGCGGTATCGGTTGAGGGCAGTATTCCAGCCTTGCGCGCCGGTGATTTACGGATCAACGGTATCGACATCGGCGCATCTTACGCGTCCGATGATCCTTTCTCACCAGTCAACAATGCTGCAGGCTCGGCCATTGCCAAGGCGGCAGCGATCAACCGCATGGCGGCGAGCACCGGTGTCACGACGGGTGAGTCCCAGACTATCACGCTCACTGGTGTACCCAGCGCGGGCACAATCACCGTCGGTGGCGTGGCAGTGCAGCTGACAACGGCTGAGAATACGTCGGTACTGGCTGCCTCGAAGATTGCGCAGGCATTACGTAATAGCACCGCCTTCGGCGCAGCATCGGGTCGTGTCATCAACTATGCGCCAGGCGGATCGACGATTTCGATTGACTTCCCTGTTGCCGAGCGCAACGTGGCCAAGACGGACATCCTGCCGGGAACGACGGGTCTGGCGGCCATCGTTGATACGACTCAGGAATACACGACGATGCGTCCGGGCACGGGTGTCTTTGCCAAGGTGAACGAAAATGTGTTCACTGGTCGGGCCATGAGCGCTGAGTCGTCTGTTAGCGGCGCTGTCTTTATTAATGGTTTCGCCTCGGCTGATATTACGAGTGCCTTAAATAACACTCGCGCCACTCGCCAGCAGGTTGTGGATGCGATCAATGCGATTTCTTCAAAGACTGGAGTTAAAGCCATCGATACTGGCTACGACTCCAAAGGTGTCACCTTGGTGGCGGCTGATGGCCGCAACATCGAAGTCCGTTTCGAGACCAATGAGAATGCTGATGTGTTTGGTCGCCGCATTGGCTTGCGCCAGGGCGTCCATAGCGGCACATACTCTCTTGAGTCGAAAATTCCGACACCCGTCGTGATCTCGAGCGCAACGACGGGTGATATCCAGCGTACCGGCCTGATTGAAGGCAACTTCACCAAGAATGAGTCGGTGTTTAACACCTTCCCTCGCGACACCGTTGATGCACCGACGGCGCAAGTGTCGTCGGTGGTGATTGGCGGTTCTGTCGGAGCGAACGACACCTACTCGGTCACGATTAATGGTACGACTTTTACGACCATAGCCCCGGGCGCAGCCAGTACACCGCAAGCTGAGCGTGATGACCTGATCACGGCGATCAATAACAACCTGACATTGGGTGTGACGGCAATCGAGGGTCGCACCAAAGATGAGATCCTGCTTACCGCCAGCAAGGCAGGTACGCCATTTACACTGTCGGTGACGCGCGGCGGATCGGCGACTGGTACGATCAGCATGTCGACGGTCGCTGAGAACCGCCCGTCGCAAGCGAAGCCGCTGAATGTCGACGATTTGTCGATCAACGGCATTAAGATTCGTGCGACGACAACCGCCGACGACAGCCAGTCGAGTTCAGCCGCTGCCAGCAGTGACCCGAGTGCTTCTGCAATAGCAATCGCTGCAGCAATTAACTCGCATAGTCACGAGACCGGCGTGCGAGCATTGGCTAACCCGGTCGTTAGCAAGGGCTTAAGCACGGTTTCTTCGCTGCCGACGACATCGGCAAGTGGTACCACCTATAATTTGTATATCAATGGTACGACCGTACCTGTGGTATTCCTGCAGGATGAAACCGGTACGGCGCGACGCGACAAGGTTGTGTCGGCAATTAATGCCCGTACTGGCCAGCATGGCGTGACTGCTTCGGACAATGGTAGCGGCGTAACCCTGGCTTCCGACGGTCGTAACTTCTCCGTTTGGTTCGATTCGAATCAGAAGGATGTGTCGGCCGCAAGCTTCGGTCTCGATAAGGGCGGTGCCGCCAAGCAGGTGTCACGTATCAGCCTTGGTGGGACCATTGCAGCAACCGATGCGGTCAGAATCAACCTCAATGGTAAGGTGATCACGACCACACCGGGCGCGGCAACACTCGCCGATCTGGCCACCGCGCTGAAGGCGGCCATTGACACAGCGATCACAAATGAAGTCGCGCCGCAGGCTTTGCAGAATCTGCAGGTCGCAGTAGTTGGCAACAATGTCGAAATCACGTCTAAAGTTGCTGGTGCACCATTTACACTGACTGGCGCCCGAACAATTCCGGATAGCTCAAGCGCTACGCTGTCGCTGGCCACAGTGACGCCTAATAGTTTCGGCAACACCGATGTAACGGGAATACCGGGCGGGAGTGCAAGCTCCACCCAGGCTCGTACGCTGTACAGCACCGTACGCTTGATCTCGGATCCGGCCCTGCTCCCCAAACTGCCGGCACCTGAGGGTGCGCCGCCGTCTGATCAGCTGGATAAACTTCGGGCTACTGGCAAACCGTTCACTATCTCAGTCGGTGACAAGGGTTTCTCTGCCGACGGTAACTTTGCTGCGCTTGGTTTTCAGGAAGGCACTTTTGGCGGTCGCGCGAGCGAGGATATGGATCCGCCACGCGTTGGACGCCTGGCCTTCCAGGTTGGTGCCTCGGCGAATCAGTACATCACGATCGATTTGGCCGATTTTGGCAAGAATGGCACCATCACCGGAGACATTACCGGCGACGTTGATTTGAATGTCGAGGATCGCCGTGTCCGTATCAACACTCGCGAGGGCGCATCGGCTGTCCTGTCGCTGCTTGATGATGCGATGGACAAGGTGAACGCTACCCGGGCGACGATGGGTGCAGTGATGAACCGCCTCGAGCACGTAATCACGAACCTGTCGAACGTATCGACTAACCTTGCCGAGTCGCGAAGTGCGATCGAAGATGCCGACTATGCGAAGGCATCGACCGAGTTGGCCAAATCGCAGATCATGCAGCAGGCAGCGACGGCGGTGCTGGCCCAGGCCAATACCAGCCAGCAGACTGTCCTGAAGCTCCTCGGCTGATGACGGACTGCCGTCGCCGGCGGTCCGCTCAGCCGTAGGGTTGTCTGCTTTTCGGCGAACGCCGGCTTTGTGACAAAATATTGCGGTCATCATTATTGACCGAGATGTGACCATGAATGACCCGCGCCGCCGCCCGC